>NZ_LT629784.1:953181-1270909 GCF_900105595.1 Stappia sp. ES.058
TTCATCGGCCGTGCCGCAATCTGGGACGGGATGCTGGACGGCGTGTCCGGTGCGAACGGCACACGCCGCGCCGAGGTGCGCTGCGGGCCGTTCCGCTTTGCCGCCGAGTGCGCGGGCTCTGTTGACCAGGGGCCGGCACGCATCGTTCTGCGGCCGGAGGATGTCGAGATCGCGACCGAGCCGCATGCGGTCAACGCGCGGGTCGAGTCGGCGGTCTATCGCGGCGGGTTCTGGGATGCGGCTCTTGCGGTGGAGGGCATGGCCACGCCGCTGGTCGCGCATGTGCGCCAGCGGTTGACGCCGGGCGAAACCGTTCCGGTCAGCCTTGCGTCGGGCTGGGTCTTGCCGATCGGGTAAGCCCGTCGCTGGGGCCGCCCCGGATCTGCTTGTCGGGAAGACCGGTCGTCGTCCCGCGCGATGCTGCCGCATGACAGGAAATGCAATCCTGACCACTCGTCTCTTATGCAAACCCGGTATAAAGCGGTTGTAATTTAAAATTTATCGATTTCTGATTGATAATTTTGCGGATATATGAACTAAATACATTGTGGGTTTTATCTAATTATTGGTTCGAGGCAATCCTTCGGGCCGTGCTTTTCTCGAAACCACGCGAGCTATCTGAAATTCAAAGATTTCAAGTCGTGCAAGTCTATCGGACTTCTGCGGGTGGTATTCTGTTTTAAAAAAACCGGGAGGCGGCAACATGATTGCACAAGCGAACAAGGCTGGGCGGGCCTGGGTACTGGGTACGTTTGCGGCATTTGCCGCGATCCTGCCTTTGGCGGCAGCACATGCGGAAACACTGCTGTCGGTCGGTCCGGAGGGATGCGACGGGCAGGTCGCCATCGGGGGTGCGGTCGGGCAAAGTTTCACGCCGGAAAGCGGTCTCGATCTGCAGTCGGTCTCCGTCTGGATGACCCCGGACGGCGGTGACAGCGGCTATGACATGTTCCTGCTTCAGGGCACGGGGCCGTCCTCCCCACCTCTTGGTCTCTCGCAAACGGTGTCGGTTGGCGATGGGACCGCGGCAGGATGGCAGGCGTTTTCATTCGATGGCGTCGCGCTGGCAGGTGGGGAGAGTTACACTTTCGTGGTCGTTGGCCGGTCGTCTTCCGATGCCACACTGGCGCAATGTGCCGATGCGTACGCCGGCGGACGCGCCCATCGTCCGGGCGAGGAGGATCTCGATGCGGCGACCGACCTTGCCTTCCAGATCGAGGGAACGCCCTTGGATGGGGACTCGAGCGTCGCAGCGATGCTGCCGCCACCTGCCGATCCGGGCGAACCGGCAAATGCCTTGCCGCCGGAGATCGCGGCACGGATCGCCGAGCGCGATCTTGCCGCGCGCAAGACGGTGATGCCGCTTGGCGATTCCATCACCGACATGCCGGACGTGTTCGGAGCCGCCTGGGGCGGCTATCGCAAGGACATGGCCAATGACGCGGCCTTCGCGGGTCTGTTCCGGTTCATCGGCAGCTATGGCGTCTATCAGTATTCCAACTCGCCATCGCCCTGGGACATGCCCTGGGACCAGCGCTTCCATTGCGGCTGGAGCGGGGCGACGATGGACGGCTACGGCGGCAATCCGTCGACCTCCATCATCCAGAACTACTGGAAATGCCGGACAGTCACGACGTCGGTTGACTATGTGCTGATGCATGCCGGAACCAATGATCTGCGGAACGACAGGCTGCCGCCCAATGAACTGGGCGAGCGTACCGCCCTGCGCACCGTTGCGCTGATGGAGGGGATCCTGCAGTACTCGACGTCGAAGATCATCGTGGCGCAGCTCATCCCGCAAACGGGCGGGTCCGCGAAATTCAACGTCAATGTCATCGAGTACAACACGTCGCTTGCCAACATGGTCGCGCAGAAGCTGGCCGATCCCGCGACGGCCTGGTACTGGCGCCCGCGGGTGAAGATGGTCGACATGTATCAGGCCTTCTTCAAATGGACGGGCAATCAGCCGGCAGCCGCGCTGCAGGATGGGCTGCACCCCAGCCTCTGGGGCGCGCAGATCATGTCCTATGAGTGGCGTGCCGCGATGTACACCTTCCCGAACTGATCCGCGCACTCGGACAAAACACGAGACCCGCAGGCTCGGTCGAACGGATGGAGCCTGCGGGGTCTTGCGCTTAGTCGCGCCAGGGGATCGTGCCCGGCGGCACATGCCGGGCAAGGCCGTTGACGGCGAGCATCACCAGCACCGTTGCAAACACCGTGACGCTCGCCATCGCAGCGGCAAGCGTGGTGTAGCCGCCGTCCTCGTAGTTGAAGATCGTGGTGCCGATGGTCTCGTTGCCGGCCGACCACAGGAGTGCCGAGACGGTCACCTCGTTGTAGGCGGTGAGAAAGACGAGGATCGCGCCCGAGGCGGCCGCAGGCGCCACCAGCGGCGCATAGATCCGCAACAGCCGGCGGGCGAAGCCGGCACCGGCGACCCTTGCGGCATCGTCGAGGCTCGGGTCGATCTGCACGTAAGCCGCCGTGACGGATTTCAGCCCGATGGCGAGAAACACGCCGACATAGGCGATCAGGATGATCGCCAGCGTGCCGTAGAGGCTGACGCCGAAGAGTGGCAGCGGGCGCAGAAACAAGAGGATGAAGGCAATCGACATCACAAGACCCGGCACCGCATAGGCGATGTCGGCCTGGGCCGCGGCAAATCCCGCCAGCTTGCGGGCGGTGCCGCGCCGCACGATCAGGAAATAGCCGAGCGGGATGGAGATCGCGGCGATGACGAGCGCCGCCACGGCGGCCGCGAAGGTGGAATTGGCGAAAGCGCGCAGGGTCACCGATTGGCGAAACAGGATCTCGGCGAAATTTTCCAGCGTGAAGGTGTCGGCGGCGAGCGGCAGGCCGTAGGTTCTCACCAGCGCGGTCGCGAAAAGGGCGGTCGCCGGCAGCACCAGCGTCAGCGCGACAAAGCTCCAGAGCGCGGCCTCCACCGCGCTGCGCATGCGCCCGAGATCAATGGCGCGCGGCTGCTGCGGCAGGCCGACGAGCGCGTTGCGCATGCCGCGTTGCAACAGGCCCTGGGCGGCCACCAGCGCCAGGGTGACGAGGGCGAGCAGCACCGAGATCAGCGCCACATTGGCGATCACGTCCGGACCGAAGCCGGCAAGCCGGCGCCAGATCAGCACCGGCAGCGTGGTGTAGCGCGCCGGAATGCCGATCAGCGCATTGATGCCGAAATTCCCGAGCGCGCTGATGAAGGCCAGCATGAAACCGGCGAGAAGCGCGGGCGCAAGCAGCGGCAGCGTGATGCGCGTGAGCCGGCGCAGCCCGCGCGCGCCGCTGACCCTTGCCGCATCGCTCAACTCGCGCGGAAAGGCGCGGAGTGCTGCGCGCACCACCAGGAAGACGATCGGCATGTGCTGCAACGCCAGAAGCGCGACGAGCCCGCCGGGCGTATAGACCGGATGCGGGCTTCCCGGCGCCGGCGCGAGGCCGAGCCACTGCAACACCGGGCTTGCCGGGCCGAGCGCCTGACTCCAGGCGATCGCGGTCACATGCGGCGGGATCATCATCGGGATCAGCACCAGGAAGACCAGCGCTCCCTTGGCGCGCACGTTGGTCAGGCCGATGACCAGCGCCAGCCCCGTGCCGGCGACGCTCGCCAGCACGGCGGAGAGAAAACTGCTCTCCAGCGAGTTCCACAGCGCGCGCTGGACGGAGCGCGAACCCGCCGTCTCCATCAGCGGCGCGAGCGTTCCCGTGCCTTCCGGGGCAAGCCCGACGGCGAAGAGCAGCGCCAGCGGCAGACCGCAGACGAGGGTCGTCAATGAGACGACGGCGGCGAGGGAAAGCCCTTCGCCGCCGCCCATGCGTCTTGTCAGCTTCGCCAAGCGTTATCCGCCGAAGATTTCTTCGAAGGTCATCTTGTCGGCGACGTCGTTCTCGAGCGCCTTCGCCGGATCGAAGTCGAGCAGCTTGATCGTGTCGCGGGCCGGGAAGCCGGCGGGCGGCGCGATGTCCGGATGCGCGGGCAGATAGCCCTGGTCGGCGGCAAGCTGCTGGCCCTCGGGCGACAGAAGGAAGTCGACGAAGGCTTTCGCGGCGTCCGGGTTCTTCGCGGTGGAAAGGATGGCGGCCGGCTCGGTCACGGCCGAAACGCCTTCCTCGGGAAACACGAAGGCAACCGGCGCGCCGTCGGCGGCGCCACGGATCGGCAGGAAGTCGACGACGAAGCCATAGAGCTTCTCGCCGCCGGCGATCGCGCGGTAGGTGCCGCCGTTGCCGCCCTGCGGGTTGGCGCCCTGGTCGGCGAGGCCCTCGTAATAGGCCCAGCCGAGGTCGGGATGCGCGGTGATCGCCGCCATGTGGATGGTGGCGGCGCCCGAGGTCAGCGGCGAGGGCATGGCGATGCGGCCCTTGGCCTCCGGCTTGAGGAGGTCGGCGTAGGACGTCGGCACCATCTCGGCGTTCGTGTTGTAGACGATGCCGGTGGTGATCAGCTTGGTCGAGAAATAGGTCTTCTCCGCGTCCATCAGCCCGGCGTCATACCCGGAAACATCCGCGCTCTCATGGGCCATCAGCCGGCCTTCCTGCTTGAGACCCTCCATCGTCACCATGTCGGCGATGAGGAGAACGTCGGGCTGGGGGCTGTCGGCGGTGAACTCGGCCCGGAGCTTTGCCATGATCTTCGTGGTGCCGTCGCGCACCCATTCGACCTCGACCTGCGGGTGTTTCGCGGTGAAGGCGTCGACGGTCTGCTGCGCGTCGGCATTGGGCTGCGAGGTATAGAGCACGAGCTTGCCGGACACTTCGGCTGCGGCGGGCGAAACGGCGAACACGGCGGCGGAAAGGGCGGCAGCGCGGATGGCGGCCTTGAAGCTGGTCGTCATTGAGGTCTCCCGGACGATGCGGCCCGGCACTCCGGGCGATCCCGAGGCCGTATCAGACCCATGTAACATTTGAACGACCGCCTGTCACAGGCCGCGCCGCGCCGGGGGGCTATTCCGCGATGGCCGCCGAACGGATCCATTTTTGCGGGAGCAGGTCGCCGCCGAGCGGCGAGATGAAGAGCGCCGCGCCGTCCGCCGTCGCCTCCACCGCATGAAGCGCCTCGCCGCTCGTTCCCTGCGGCAAGGCGATGTCCCAGCGTGCAGCCGCGTTGCAGCCCGAGGGAACCGGAACCGCCGCCGTGCAGACCGGATCGACATCGAAGACCGAGGCGGTGCCGACGCCGGTGAAAGTGGTGGTGCTTGCGGTCACGAACATCTGCAGGCTCGAGGATCCCGGCGCGGGCGCCAGCGACAGGCCGTAGACGCCCAGATCCGCGAAACAGGCCAGTTCCTGCAGGAAGGTGCCGTCCGTGCGGATGATCTGGACGCGGTGGTTCAGGGCATCGGCGACATAGACCCGGTCGCAGGCATCGACGTCGATGGCATGGGGCAGATTGAACTCCCGCTCGCCCGATCCGGGCTGATTGTCGGGCGCCGACCAGTCGCTCAAAACGGTGGAGGTTGCGGGATCGATGGAAAGAACCCGGTTGTTGAGACCGTCGAGGTCGCCGTCGGTCACCCACATCAGGCCCGCGCGGTCGAAGGCCACATCGGTCACCTTGTCGAATTGCACCGGATCGAGGCCCGTGCCCTGGCTGGTCTCGCCGCAGGTCCCGATGCTGCCGAGATAGGTGCCGTCGAGGGTGAACTTCTTGATGCAGTGGCCGTAGCTCTTGCTCGCCGTCACCGGCGGCGCCATGTCGGTGATCCATGCGTACGCCGTGCCGTCGCCCGCCGTCTGGAAGGTGAGCGAATGAGGCTCACCGAGATCCGTCGTCGTCCATGTGGAGAGAAAGACCCCGTCGAGGCTCCAGACGGAGACCGCCGGGTTGCCCCGCTGCACCATGTAGAGCTGCGTTCCGTCCGGCGACAGGGTCGTCCAGCTCACGTTCTGGAAATCGAAGCTGCCCGCCTGCGGAAAATCCGGATCGAGCAAATAGGCCTCGACGACCTGCGCGTGAGAGGCGGGGGCGGCGATGCCGGCGAGAAGCAGCAGGGCGGCGGCACGCGCGCCATTGGCAAGATGCCGCCACCGGCGGCTCGGCTCGGGCATATTGAAGCGATCGGTCATCGTCCCGGTCTCCGTGGCTACGGTGTCACGCCTTGGGGGGCGGCGCGGTGTGATGCAGGGCGGCGCCGGTCGGTTTGTCCGTTCCCTTGCCGCCTGCGTCCGAGACCGTGCAAAGTTCGGGCAGCGCGTAATATTCGGCCGGGAACCAGGACGGGGACTCGACGTAGTCATAGTAATCGGCGAGCGCCAGGCTGGTGCCGCCCTCGGCGATGGTGGAGGCCGATTCCATGAAGGTGACGGGCCGGGCGTTGGTTCCGTCGGAGCCGGGCAGCAGCGAGTACCAGGTCCAAAGATAGCGGCCCTGCGGATACTCCTTCGTCGGCGGAAACAGCACCGAGATGATGTTGGTGGCCTGGCCCGGAGAGAGCGCGGCATTGTCGGTGACGGTTGCGTGAATTGTCCCTTCCACGGCCGGAATACGGGCCCAGTCCGGCGGCTGCTGGCCGAGGCCGATGTTGTCGCAGGAGAGCACAACGGGCGTCGGATAGCCGCGGGTCAGAAAATAGATCTCGTTGTAGATAAAGCCGTTTCCCGCCCAGGGCGGCGGGGTGGTGCCAGCAGGCGCGACGCCATAGAGCAGCGCCACCTGATCCTGAAACCCGGCGCTTGGATTGTACTCATACGACATGATCGTCGCCTGCGCCCGGTCGGTCACGACCCGGTAGTCGGCATCCGGCTTCCACTGGTAGAGCACGACGGTCGGCAGCGGCAGGCTGGCGGAATCCACCGGCGTCATGAAGGTCGTCATGTAGAAGCAGTCGTTCCACACCACCAGCTTGAGGTCGTTCGGGTTCCCCGGCTGGAAGCCTTCGATCACGGGCGTGACCCATGTGCTGACGTTGGGCGAGGAGGTGGCCTTGAACGCCGGGAAGTATGTGAAGGAAAAATTCTGGAAAAACGCCAGCTGCGCCGGATCGCCCATGGTCGGCGAGGGCGGCGGGGCGCCGAACATCATGCGGAACGGCAGTGCCGTCGCGCTGTCGAACCAGGTCCAGGTCGCGGCGTTGGAGCCGGGAACCGGCTGGGTCCACCAGTCGACCTCCTGTGCCTCCATCCAGTTGAGGTAGCCGGTCTGGAAATAGCTCGCGGTGCTCGGAAGCCAGTTCTGCGTCGGCAAGGTCCAGCCCATGTCGACATCGGTGAAGGTCAGCCCCTTGTCGGTCGAGACCCTGGTGCCGGACGGAGTGATCACATACCACCAGGTGCCGTAATCGAGGCCGACGACGCGGATCGACATGGTCTCCTCCGCGACATAGCCGATGAAGGCGAGGCACATCTGGTAGAACGGCGTGGTCTTGGGATCGTTTCGCGGCGGCGGGCTGTAGGCATGCAGCAGCGCGGTGCATTCCCAGCTCGCCGGCAGCACCGGCGCGGTGGCTCCCGCCCGCGTTTCAAGCTGCGGCGGCTTGGCGATCGGGAAAGTGCCATGGGTAATCCGGGTCATGATGCGCCCCTTGAGTGATGGCTCCGACCCGGGCCGGAGAGGTTTTCCCGACGGCCGTGTGCGCTGAAATGTCGGCGAAGCCCGCCCGAAGGAAGGCCAACTGCTTGCGGCTGTCGATCTCTGTGGGATGTTAGCGTAATTCTCGTATAAATGGCATAAAAATGACGCAGACAACTTAAATGCGAAGATATTGTTCGGGGGCGCGGGTTCCGCTATCCGGCGTCGCGTCGAACCGTGCGCCGGGGGAGCGGGTGTCCGCCGCGTCCGGTTTGCATGGGTGAGCCGACCGCGCGGCGCTCCGCGTGCGCGACACCTTCCTGAAGGGGGGTGTGGGCGGCGGTGCGTTCGCGGGGGGGCGTCTCGGCCGCGGCCGTCTTGCGCCAGCCCTGGGCGATCATCATCGCGGCGCGTGGGGTGATGGTGTCCTGCAGGCGAAGCAGCGCACGCACGTCATCAAGCGGCAGGCGGGCGCCCAGAAGCCGCACCAGAATACGCCCGCTCTCCGTGTGGCTCGTGCCGAGCGCACGCAGGCATACGACCAGCGCTTCCCCGCCCGTGTCGTCGACGATACGCGCGGCCACATCACCCGGAAGGTCCAGCGTGTAGGCAAGGTGGGCGGCAAAGGCGGCGACCCCGCCCGATAGCGCGGCGTCGACGAGCGAACGCAGCACGGCGGGTTTGAACTGGGCGGACAGAATGCGCGGATCGCCCTTGCGTGCCAGTTCCGACAGCGTCCGGGCTTCTGCGGCCGCGATGGCCTCCATCCGGCCGGTCGTATTCAGGTCGAGAAACAGGTGAAACAGCGTGTCGGCCGGCAGGGCCTTGCGTCTCGCAAGATCGCTGGCGAGCGGTGCGAGCAACTCGGGGCGGGCCGTGAGGAGATCGAGCATGCTGTCGTCGATCTCGATATCGTCGCGTTGCAGGACGCTGCGGACTGTTTCGATGTCTCCGTGGCGGAAAAGCGTGGTGACAATGTGCAGCGACAGGGAGTCGCGCTTTGCTATGGCGCGGCGCACGATCTCGGGGCCGCCTGCCGCACGATTGATCAGGTCCGGTTCCGGCAGCGCGCGTGGCGTGGACACGGCCGCCGCGGCAACCTGCGCGTCGGGGTCGAAGGTCAGCAACGTCAGGCAATCAAGCGGGGCGTCGCCGTAGGGCGCGAGCAACCGGGCGATGGTCAGGCGGTGCGGCGCGGGCGTTTCGGGAATCAACTGACGAAACAGTTCTTCAAACACCCTTTGCTCCTGGCGGGGATGCGACGGGGTCGTGACATAGAGTTCGCTCGCGGCAAGCAGCAGATGTTCCTTGCGCTTGTCCTGCGTATCGAGAGAGAGATCCACGACGCCATCCAACGGCTTGTAGGCCGCTGACCGGAGGGCGGGCGGCACGGGAGAACTGGGCGGATGCTTGTCAGTTTTCGACACGGGCGGACTTGTCACTCTACACGGGACCGCAACACGCCCCGGACTCAACACACACGCCGGACCATCGCGCACGAACGATCCGTTCGCATAGAAATGCCAGAAAACCGTTAGCGACTTGTTAACCGTGACTCGCGCCTACTGACTTTACGGCAGATGGTTTCGCGTGACCTGCCAGGGTTCCAGGCCCGGCCTCCCGCCGGGCCGCTGAGCTCATGGAGGATACAATGGGCACCGTGCTGAGTTTCAATTCATCCCGTCGTTTCGACCGCTCACTTCATCGCTGCGGACCGCAGAGCCCTGGCCATCAGGCCGAGGTGGTGATCTTTCCAGGCGTGCGAATGGAACGTGATACGCTTGATCTTGCGGCCCGAATCGGGCGCAAACGAGAGAGTGGTCCGCAAGTTGGCGCGGATCGCGAACCTGGCCGCCCGCTCTGAAGGCAGTCGGCCTTGGATGTGTCTGTGCGGGCCTCGCGCCGCGCGTCGACGCTTTCGGGTTCCGCGACGGGAAAGGCCCCCGGGGTGAAGACTGGCAATGTTGGCAATTCGGCGCGGCGACGTCGGGCGTTCCTGCGCTTTGCGGGATTGGCGCTTGTCGCTCTTGCGCTCGCCGCCTGTCAGCGTCCGACCGGTGATTTCGGCCGCGCGAGCCCGTCCGTCATTCACGACAAGATCCTGCCGATGGCGGGGGACGAACTCGCAGCCGAGCGCGGCGAACCGGTTTCCAAGTTCAATTTGACTGATGACGAGCAGGAACTGCGCGATCGCGCCTGGACGCTGATCCGCCCGCCTTCGTCACAAGACTGGATCGAGGGCACGCGCACGGAGCTGATCCGCACGCGCATCATTCCCGAAATCGGCGGCAAGGCCGACCCGGATCGCTACTATGCCTATCTGCGCTCCGACCGCTATGCCTCCAGCGAGGTTCGCTACGATCGCGTTGCCGCCGACGCCACGGCCGATGCCGCGCTTGTCGAGCCGTTTTGCCGGGTGGTCATGCGCGTGGATGCCGCCGATCAGGAGCGGCTGCGGGCACTGGGACGCAGGGATGTGTCGAGCGAGGAAGAACTCGCCGGTGCGCAGGCCCGTGTGTGGGAGAACCGCCGCCACATCGACTGGGCGTATCAGGCGTTGCGCCACCGGCTGACTGCTTACCGACAGGCAATCGACTCCCTGGAGATCGAAACGCCGTCAAGCGACAGGGTCTGGGACGCGAATGTCGCGTGGAAGCGGCTTGCGGCGGAAATCGTCCGTCTGCACAAGGGCTGCGACACCGTCAACCGCTACGGCCAGGAGACGGTGCAGCGGCGCTCGCGCATCTATGACAACTGGGGCACGGAACGCGCCGCTCCGAAAAAATAGCACGGTGACGCGGCAGTCGACGCAGGGCGTCGGTTGTACTGAATCGATGCGGGCATGGCATCCGGCTGATGAGGATGGGTCGGTTGGGTGGCAGGTGCCGAAGCGGTGAAGACATCAAGCTCGCCTCAAACACATCCCTAGTGGTTCGATGCCGACATTTGGCTCCCCGTGCAGCACCGCCGCAGCAAATGTCGGAATCAAGAGAACCACTAGATAAATATATGATTGTAGTGGAGCTTCTAAATTTGGTCAGGAGCCTCGCCGCAAACGGGACTCAAATGTCAAATTCGCTCCACTAGCCGCTTGTCGACGCTCCGTTTTCACCAATGCGGTAGTTCACGCAGCGGTACGGTCTGCCGGCCTTCGTGCTCTCCCTGCGTCTCCTTTTGTGATGCTGTGAACTTTCTTGTAGTTGAATGCAACCAAAATAAATTGAATGATAATATTGCAGCTAAATACGTTTTGATATTGAGTAATGAAAGTCAATAATATTTCTTTTTTACTAATTCTTAGGGGGTTTGGATGAAAGTGACTTAGAGAAAAAACCTCCGGAGATCGTCAAATGTTTTCTTTTGGGTCGAATTTGTGGAAGGCGGTTTTTGAGGCCTTCAGTCGCTCTCAGGCGATTATCGAATTCACGCCGCAAGGCAAGATTTTGACAGCCAACAAGAATTTTCTGGATACCATGGGGTATTCCCTGGGCGAGATTCAGGGTCAGCACCACAAATTGTTTATAGACCCCGCTTATGCCGCAAGCAGTGACTACAAGGCGTTTTGGGAAAACCTCGCTCATGGCGAATTTCAGGCGGATCAATTCCTGCGTCTCGGCAAAGGGGGCAAGGAGGTCTGGATCCAGGCGTCCTATAACCCGATCCTGAACGCCGCCGGGAAAGTGGTGAAGGTCGTCAAGATTGCTTCAGACATATCCGAACAGAAGAAGCGAAGCGCCGACCATGAAGGTCAATTGAGAGCGATCAATCGTTCGCAGGCCGTCATTCACTTCGACCTGGACGGGAAGATTCTCGATGCGAACGAGAATTTTCTGTCGACCCTCGGCTACACGCACGATGAAATTGTTGGAAAGCACCACAGCTTGTTTGTGGACCCGGAATACGCCAAGAGCAGCGAGTACCGGAAGTTCTGGGAAGATCTGGCGGACGGAAATTTCAAGTCGCAGGAATTCAAACGCCTGGGCAAGGGGGGGAAGGAGGTCTGGATTCAGGCCACATACAATCCGATCCTGGATGCGGCAGGCAGGCCTTTCAAGGTTGTGAAGTTTGCCACCGACCGAACCAAACAGGTGGTGGAGCGTCATCGCCGCGCTGAGGTGCAACGGCGTATCGACAAGGATCTGTCCGAGATCGCGCAGGCGATTTCCAGCACGACCGCGCAGGCCACCAGTTCCGCGTCCGCGTCGGAGCAGACGTCCTCCAGCGTTCAGACCGTCGCCGCCGCATCCGAGGAATTGGTCGCTTCGATCCAGGAAATCAGCCGTCAGGTTCAAACCGCGCTCGACGTATCCCAGAATGCCGTCTTCGAGGCGGAACGTTCCGGCGAAATCATGTCGGGTCTGTCTGTCGATGCCAAGACGATCGGCTCGGTCATCGAACTGATCGACGGCATCGCCGACCAGACCAACCTTCTGGCCTTGAACGCGACCATCGAAGCGGCGCGCGCGGGAGAGGCCGGCAAGGGCTTTGCCGTGGTTGCCGCCGAAGTGAAGAACCTGGCGTCGCAGACCAGCAGTGCCACCGAACAGATAACGCGCCAGATCGGCTCGATGCAGGAAACGGTCGGTCAGGCGGTGTCGGCGATCGATTCAATCATGGCGGTGATCAAGAATGTCGGCGACATCGCCGTGAGCATTTCGTCTGCCGTGGAGGAGCAAACCGCCGTAACCAACGATATTTCTTCCAACATGCAGTTCGCCGCCCGGGGCGTGGAACTGATAACGACAAACATGCAGTCGATTTCGTCCGGAACCGAGCAGATAAACGCGGCGACGCAAAGCGTGAAGGAAGCGTCGCAAAGCCTGATGTGATCCGGCCGCCTAGCGGTAGAGATCGGCCCGCGTCAACGGAACGGCGGGCGTGCCCTTGGCCGATTTGCCGCACAGCGTCTGGTAGATGCGCGCCGATCCGCGGTGGAAGGTCAGCGCACAGCCGCCGAGATAGGCCACCCACAGCCGGTAGAGTTCCGGACCGGCGAGCGTCTCGGCCTCGGCACGCCGTGCCGTCAGCCGCTCGCACCAGACCTGCGTCGTGCGCTCGTAATGCTGGCGCCAGTTCTCCACGTCCTGAACCTCGAAGCCGGCGCGCTCCATTTCCGCGACCGTGTGGCCGATGTCGTCCAGTTCGCCGCCGGGAAAGATGTATTTTTGCAGCGCCCGCTGTTCGGGCCGCTTGACCAGCCTGCGTCGCCGCTTCTTGGCGCGACGCGAGATCGCGTGGTTCAGGAACAGGCCGCTTGGCGCAAGCAGTCCCTGCACCGCCGAGAAATACGCCGGGATGTTGTCCAGTCCGATGTGCTCATACATGCCGACCGACACGATCTTGTCGAAACGTCCGGTCAGATCGCGGTAGTCTTTGAGTTCGAAGGTCACCCGGTCGGCGATGCCGAGCGCCTCCGCCTTGGCGCGTGCATAGGCAAGCTGCTCCTTCGATAGCGTCACCCCGTGGCCGATGACGCCGTGATGCTGCACCGCATGGCACAGCAGGCCGCCCCAGCCGAAACCGATGTCGAGCAGTCTCTCACCCGGCTTCAGCCGCAGTTTGCGGCAGGTGACTTCCAGTTTGGTGATTTGCGCCTGTTCCAGCGTTGCGTCCTCGCCCGGAAAACACGCGCAGGAATATTGCATCTCGGGATCGAGAAAGAGCTCGTAGAACGCGTTGCCGACATCGTAGTGAAAGCCGATGAAGCGCGTATTGTCCGCGGCTCCCTTGCGGGCACGCCCGTCCGCGTCGCCCGAAAAGCCGCGCGTGGCGTCCGGCGAGATTGCCGGCGCGGTCAGAAGCGGCCATGCGGCCTTGGCCAGCGCCATCTTGCCGACCTTGCGCAGGCGCCGTCGTGCGGCCCGGTCGACGGCGAACGGACGGCCGATGTCGATGATCGTTCCTCCGGAAATATCGATGTGCCCATGGGCGTAGTGGCGGATCAGCCGGTCGAGCGACGGCCGTCGGATGAGCGACGGCAGCACCCCCGGCTCGTTGATCTCCAGCATCAGGCCCGGCACCACGTTTTCGCCGAGCGGCTCGACCGATCCGTCCCAAAGGCGCACGGAAAAATGCGCGTCTATATGCGGGCGCAACACGCCGATGGCCCGGCGGGTGGCGGCAAGGGCGCGGCTCTCGCGTCGGGCAGTCTGGCTCTCGCCGTTGGCACTCATGCGGGTATCTTTCAATCCGAGGGGCGGTCAGTCGGCGCGGTCACTGTTGATCGAGTGTGCGGCAGGTGGCTTGCGCCAGCGCCGCCTCCTTGATGTCGCGGCGCATCGGGTCGCCGTCGAAGGACCGCAGCAGGGCGTAGCCGAGGGTCTCGACGGTTTCGATGACAATGAGGTCCTCCAGCCCCGGGGGCGGGTCCTCGCGCAGAACGCTGAGCTGCTCTGTCGTGATCACGAGAACGTCGAGCTTTCCGTCGTTGCCGGAGGTGCGGTCGTTGAGCGAATAGATTGCCTCGCCGCGGGCGTTGAACAGCGCGAAGGACCAGAACGGCGGCGGCATGGCCGCCTCGATCTTCAGCGGTCCTGCGGCGAGGTCGAAGCGGCAGGCGGCATGCAGCATCATCGGATCGAGCATCGGCAGGGGTTCCGCGCCCGCGCGCGTATCCGGCAGCCGGTTGAAGACGCCGTCCTGACCGAAGCCGGCGACCCGTGCATAGGCCGTGACAGGCACGAAATGCGGGACGCTCATCACCACCGCCACATGAATGATGCCGCCCAGAAACAGTCCGGCCAGAACGATTGCCGCGCCGCGCGCCACGCCCAGTCCCTCGATCCGGCGAAGCCGTGTGGTGACCCTGGCTGCCCCGCTCACTGACAGTCTCCCCGTGTGATGGCGGGCATCGGCACATTGGCGACGCCCGTGCCGGTGGTCAGCGGCGTGTCATAGAGCCGGAGCGCCAGCACGAGGCCGTCGGCATCGCGCGCGCTCGGCAGCCAGTTGCCGGGCCGTGCCCGCGCCGCGATCCCGACGGTGAAGGTGCCGTCGGGATGCCGCAGGACCTGGCGGCTGTGCAGACCGGTGCGTTCGGCACTCGTATCGGCCAGCCTGAGGCCGTTGTCGAGGGCGGTGAGGGTCCAAAGGCGCGCAGGCGCGGCCTGACCTTTAAGCGTGTAGTCGCACGCCGGCGACAAGGTGGCGCCGGTCGTGTCGGTGCGCGCCAGAAAGATCAGCCCCTCGCCGGAGGCAAGCGGCACACGGCCCGTGCGGGCATGGGTGGCTGCGGAATAGGGATCGGCCTCGGTGGTGCCCTGCAAGGGCCGGGCCTCCCACACCCCAAGGTCCAGCCCGTCCAGTCCGGGGCCGCGGTCAACCGCGAGATAGGCGCTGCCGAGGCCCGTGACGAGGCCGATTGCGAGGATGACCGCAAGCGCCAGCCAGGTGCGTGCGCGCCGGTGCCGCAGAATTGCCGGCACGCGATCCGCGACCAGTCCGTCGGTCTCGGGATTTCGGTCAAGCGCAAGGGTCACTGTGTGATGGACTCCACGCCGTCTTGCCCAGACCCCCGGTTCCCCCCCGGCCCGCCGTCCGGCAGGTCCGCGCGCTTTCCAATGGCATCGAGACGCGCGCCGATCTCTTCCAGCACCGTGATCGACTGTTCGCGCAAGAGGCGAGGGCGGCCGGCGCCAGAGCCGGCCTCGTCGCCGACGACCAGTGCCTCGGCCGGTTGCGGTGGACGGTCGACGCCGGGCATCGGCTTAAGCTCGACCCCCTTGTGGGCGTATTCCATGATCGCCTGCCAGGTCATGGCCGGAAGGCTGCCGCCGGTCATCCGCGCGGTGGTGCTGAAGTCGTCGTTGCCGAACCACACGGCGGCCACATAGTTGCCGGTGTAGCCGACGAACCACGCATCGCGATAGGCCTGCGTGGTGCCGGTCTTGCCGGCCGCCGTGACGCCGGGCACGCGGGCACGCCGGCCCGTGCCGGCTTCCACCACATTGACCAGCACGTCGTTCATCTCGGCGGCCTTTTCGGCCGGGAACACGCGTTCGGGCGCGCGCCGGTGGCGGCTGAGCTCGTAGACGGTCTCTCCTTGAGAGTTCTTCACCTCCAGGATCGGCGTCGGGACGACCTTGAGCCCGCCGCTGGCGAAGGAGCCATAGGCCGCGGTCATATCGAGCACCGTCACCTCGGCGACGCCGAGAGGCAGGGCGCGGGTGATCTTCAATTCGCTGTTGATGCCCATCGCATGCGCGTTCTCCACGATCTTGTCGCGCCCCAGCGCCTGGGACAGGCGCACCGGAATGGTGTTGATCGATTTGGTCAGCGCAAGTTTCAGCGTCACCGGGCCCCGGTAGCTGCGGCCATAGTTGCGCGGGCTCCAGCCGCCGATGTTGATCGGCGCATCCGGCACGACGGAGCGCGGCGAATAGCCGTTCATGAAGGCGGTGATATAGACGAAGGGCTTGAACGAGGAACCCGGCTGGCGCAGCGCATCGACCGCGCGGTTGAACTGGCTGGTGCCATAGTCCTTGCCGCCGACCATGGCGCGCACCGCGCCGGTTTCGGGCACGACGACGGTGACGGCGCCTTCCCCGACCCGGTAGCGGTTGCCCTGCTGGCGCAATGTGTCGAGGATCGCGCGTTCCGCCTGGCGCTGCAGGCCGGGATCGAGCGAGGTGCGCACCGTCAGGATGCGGTCGTTGGCAAGCGCCGGATATTCCCGCGCCAGTTCCTTGAGCCGGTCGAAGGCGTAATCGAGAAAATGGTCCGGCGAGCGGTCGCGGCTGCGGTCGACGGCGACCGCCGGATTGCGCCTTGCGCCGATCACCTGGCCCTCGGTCATGAAGCCGGCCTGGACCATGTTGGTCAGAACCTCGTTGGCGCGGGCGCGCGCCGCCGGCAGGTTGATGTGCGGCGCGTATTTGCTCGGCGCCTTGAAGAGGCCCGCCAGCATCGCCGCCTCGGACAGGCTCAGCTCGCGCACGTTTTTCGCGAAGTAGAATTCCGACGCCGCAGCCACCCCGAAGGTTCCGCCGCCCATGTAGGCGCGGTCGAGATAAAGTTTCAGGATCTCGCGCTTGGAGAGGTTCATCTCCAGCCAGAGCGCCAGGAAGGCCTCGTTGATCTTGCGCTCCAGCGTGCGCTCATTGGTAAGGAAGAGGTTCTTGGCGAGCTGCTGCGTCAGCGAGGAGCCGCCCTGGACCACGGTGCGCGCGCGCACGTTTTCCATCATCGCGCGGAAGGTGCCGACCACATCGATGCCGAAATGGTGAAAGAACCGCCGGTCCTCGGTCGCAAGCGCCGCCTTGATCAGGTGATCGGGAATTTCCTCCAGCGGCACCGTGTCATTGAGCAGGATGCCGCGATGGCCGATCTCGTTGCCGAAGCGGTCGAGAAAGGCGACGGAAAAATCCTCCGTCGTGCGCCAGTCGGCACGCGCCGTCTTGTCGATCGCGTCCTGCGCCAGCGTGAGCATCAGCACGAGCCCGAGAAGCCCGAAGGTGACGCCGTCGGAGGCAAGCTCGGCGGCAACGCGCCCCGCGCCGCGCACGCGGAAGCGGCGCAGCCAGGCGGAATAGCTCTCGATCGCGTGCCGCAGGCCCGATGCGAGCCGCCACAGCGCGGTGTCGACCCACGCGTCGGCGGACAGAAGCCCGGCCTTGAAACGCCCGCCTTTCGGCGGCGTCCCGACCGGCGTCTTCGGTGTTTCCGGCGCCGTGCCGTCGGGGGGAGATGATCCCTTGTTCACCTTGTCCGTCCGTTCTGCTATGGCGGGCGGGATCAACGTCGCCGCCGCACGCGCTTTTCGCGCCCTGTTGTACTCCCGATCCGGCGGACGTTTCAAGAAAGGTGAGGGAAGGGCAGCCAATGACCGCGCGCGATACCGGCGCAAAGGCCCCCGACGCCGGGGCAAGGGATGCACGGCGTCTTGCCGCAACGGCAGGTGGCGCCGATCCTGCGCGGGCCGACGGTGCAGCGTCCAGCGTCACCGATCCGGGCGAGCCCGTGCCTTTCTGGCGCGCCAAGTCGCTCGACCGGATGACGGACGTTGAATGGGAATCCGTTTGCGACGGCTGTGGCCGCTGCTGTCTCAACAAGCTGGAGGACTGGGACACCGGCGAGGTGGTCTGGACCTCGCTGTCCTGCACGCTGCTCGACCAGCACAGCTGCCGCTGCGGCGACTACGACAACCGGCTGGCGAAGGTGCCCGACTGCCTGCCGCTGACGCCCGAAACCGTGCCGCAACTCACCTGGCTGCCGCCGACCTGCGGCTACCGGCTGATCTCGGAAGGGCGCGACCTCTACTGGTGGCACCCGCTCGTTTCCGGCGATCCCGACACGGTCCACGCCGCCGGCATCTCCGTGCGCGGGCGGACGTATCCAGAAGACGGCATCGAGCTGGAAGACTACGAGAATTTCGTCGTCGACTGGCCGGGTGAGGGGCCGGAGGAATGAGGGGGAGGGGTGATGCCACTCGGGCGTCGCAGCTTTTCTCCACCGTCATCCCCGACTTGATCGGGGATCCATTGGCACCCTCAGCGCGGTTGGGGGGCGAAATGGTGGCTAAGGCCGATACCCCTTCCGGCGTTTCAGCCCTGCGGCGACGTGGATTGGATCCCCGATCAAGTCGGGGATGACGTCAGTGTGTGCGGCGAAGGTCTTGACCAGCGCTGTGGCCGGCGGTGCAGGCGGAATGCCATCGGCTTTCTGCGGTTTCGGCAGCAAGAAGTGCCGGAGATTTGACTTAGGAAAAAATTCCTTGACACCGCGTCGCTGATCCGTTAGGGTTCAGGCATGGTCGAACTGGTGCGGCCGGCGGGAAGCCGGCGCAACGTTCGGCCTTTTTGATTCCGGGGTTTCTTCGGGGCGTGGCGGGTGCTTGCGGACGCGGGCCTGGCGGGGCCGTCGCGGCCCGTGCAACGCTTCACCAATACCGTTACCAATACCGCCGCCGGGACTCGATCAGACGCGCGGCGCGGCACCCGCCGGCTTTTCAGCCCGCGTCGCCCTTGTCGCGGTCGCTTAGATGGTCGAGGTCGGTGTCGGCCTCGTCTCCGTCGTCATCGGCGGACATGTTGTCGGATGCGCCGGGGATTTGGCCCGAGGTGTATTTCGCATGCCAGCGCCAGGCCATCGGGATCGACACCAGATAGGCGGCAGCCCCCAGGGCGAGCATCTCGAACGGATAGCTGACCAGAAGCGCGACGAAGAGCACGGCGGCGACGAACAGCGGCAGCACGAGGTCGCGGCGGATGCGCGAGCCGAGCTTCTTGCCGGAAAAGGTCGGCAGCCGCGAGACCATCAGGAGCGCGATGACGACCACATAGACGGCGACGACCGGCGCCAGAGCCGGCCAGTGCGGCAGGATGCCGACGAACTCCAGATAGACGGGAAAGAGCACGGCAAGCGCGCCGGCGGGCGCCGGAACGCCGGTGAAGAAATTGACCGCCCAGGCGGGCTTGTCGGGGTCGTCGATGGAAACGTTGAAGCGCGCCAGCCGCAGCGCCGCTGAAATCGAAAAGACAAGCGCTGCGATCCAGCCGATGGAGCGCACCTCGTCGAGCAGCCAGGAATAAAGGATCAGCGCGGGTGCGACGCCGAAATTGACGAAGTCGGCGAGCGAATCCAGTTCCGCGCCGAATTTCGAGGTGCCCTTCACGAGCCGCGCCACGCGCCCGTCGAGCGCATCGAGAACGGCGGCCAGCACGATGGCGCCGATGGCGAAGTCCCAGCGGGTTTCCAGCGCCATGCGAATGGCAGTGAGGCCCGAACACAGCGCAAGCAGCGTGACGAGATTGGGCAGGATCAGGCGCAGCGGAACCCGGCGAAACCGCGGCGCGCGGCCGCGGCGGCGTCTGGTCGGACCCGGATCATAGGGCGCGAAGGGGGCGGTCATGAAACCTCGCTCAGCTGACCCGCGCCAGCACGGCGTCGCGGGTTTCGGCCGAGAGATCGGCGATCACCGTCTCACCGGCGATCATGGTCTGGCCGACGGCCACGGTCACCCGCGTGTCGAGCGGAAGATAGACATCGAGCCGCGAGCCGAAACGGATCAGGCCGAAGCGCTCGCCGGCGCCGAGGTTCTCGTTCTCGCGTACGAAACAGACGATCCGCCGCGCCACGAGACCGGCGATCTGGACGACGCCGATGCGGGTCTCGCCGCTTTCGATGACGAGACCGTTGCGTTCGTTGTCCTCGCTCGCCTTGTCGGATTCCGCGTTGAGGAAAGAGCCGGCGCGATAGGCGATGCGGGTGACGCGGCCGCCCATCGGCGCGCGGTTCACATGGCAGTTGAACACATTCATGAAGATGCAGACCCGCATCATCGGCTCGCCGGAGAGCTCGAGCTCCCGGGGCGGGACGGCCTGGCCGATCTGGCACACGGTGCCATCAGCCGGCGAGACGACCAGATCGTCGTCGATCGGCGTGACGCGCGGCGGATCGCGGAAGAAGTAGCAGACCCAGGCGGTGAGGATCAGACCGATCCAGAACAGCGGATCGACGAACCAGCCGACGAGAACCGTCGCCGCACCCGCAATGGCGATGAACGGCCAGCCCTCGCGGTGAATGGGGACGAGCGTCTTGGTGATCGTATCGGTAAGCGACATCGGCGGTTCCGTGACTGTGGGCCGCGCCGGGAAGTGCCCCGGCCCGGCGGCGTTCCCGGACAACAGCGCCCGGTCGAACGCCTCTTGTGCACCGGAGCGGGGGCGAAAATCAATCCGTGAGCGCGATTGCGCCTATTGCGCCGGCTCCTCCTCGCCCGCGCGAGGTCCGCGCACGACGAAGCCGGTGTCGTCCTGGGTGGCCGCGCGCAGACGCTCCTCGGCCTCGGACGCCTCCTGCTGGCGCGCCCACATGGAGGCATAGAGCCCGTTCGCTGCAAGGAGGTCGGGATGGCGCCCGCGCTCGACGATACGGCCCTTTTCGAGAACAAGGATTTCCTCGGCGTTGACCACGGTCGACAGCCGGTGGGCGATGACCACCGTCGTGCGGTTCTTCGACACCTGGTCGAGGGCTGCCTGGATTTCCCGCTCCGTGTGGGTGTCGAGCGCCGAGGTCGCCTCGTCGAGGATCAGGATCGGCGGCGCCTTGAGGATGGTGCGGGCGATCGCCACGCGCTGCTTCTCGCCGCCGGAGAGTTTCAAGCCGCGCTCGCCGACCTCGGTGGCGAAGCCCTGCGGCAGGCTCTCTATGAAATCGGCGATCTGCGCCATGCGCGCGGCTTCGCGCACTTCCGCGTCGGTGGCGTCGTTGCGGCCGTAGCGGATGTTGTAGGCGACCGTGTCGTTGAAGAGCACCGTGTCCTGCGGGACCATGCCGGTCGCGCCGCGCAGCGAGGCCTGCGTCACGTCGCGCAGGTCCTGCCCGTCGATGGTGATGCGCCCGCCGGTGATGTCGTAGAAGCGGAACAGAAGCCGGGATATGGTGGATTTGCCGGCCCCCGACGGGCCGACGATGGCGACTGTCTTGCCGGCCGGCACCTCGAAGGAGATGCCCTGCAGGATCGGCCGGTCGGCATCATAGTGGAAGTGCACATCCTCGAAGCGGATGGTGCCGCCGTCGACGTCGAGCGGCGTTGCGCCCGGCTTGTCGGTGATTTCCGCCGGCTCGCCGAGAAGCTCGAACATCGCTTCAAGGTCGGTGAGGCCCTGGCGGATCTCGCGATAGAGAAAGCCGATGAAGTTCAGCGGGATCGACAATTGCAGCAGGAGTGCGTTGATCATGACGAAATCGCCGATGGTTTGCGTCCCCGCCATCACGGCGCGCGCCGACATGACCATGCATACGGCGGTGCCAAGGCCGAGCACCACAGCCTGGCCGAAATTGAGCCAGGCGAGCGAAGTCCAGGTGCGGGTCGCCGCGCGCTCGTATCCGGCCATGGACACGTCGAAGCGGTCGGCCTCCCATGCCTCGTTGCCGAAGTATTTGACGGTCTCGAAGTTGAGCAGGCTGTCGACCGCCTTGGAATTGGCGTCGGTGTCGCTGGCGTTCATGTCGCGGCGGATGGCGATGCGCCAGTTCGAGGTCTGCACCGTGAACCAGGTGTAGGCAACGATCATCACCGCGACGACGACCACATAGGCGAAACCGAACTGGTACCAGATCACCCCCGCCATGATGGCGAATTCCATGATGGTGGGAATGCCGTTCAGGATCGTGAAGCGGACGATGTTCTCGATGCCCTTCACGCCGCGCTCGATCACGCGCGACAGGCCGCCCGTTTTGCGCTGCAGGTGAAATCGGAGCGACAGCATGTGCAGATGGCGGAAGGTGCGATAGGCGAGCTGGCGCACCGCATGCTGGCCGACGCGGGCAAACAGCGCGTCGCGCAGCTGGTTGAAGCCGACGAAGAGAATGCGCGCGCCATTGTAGGCGACCACCAGCATCACCGGCGCGACGATCCACGCCGGGAGGCTGCCCGCGGAGAGTGCCGGATCGGCGCCCGCGTCCGCCGCGTTGCCGGTCGCGCCTGCACTGGTCAGCGCGTCTGTGGCCCACTTGTAGAAATAGGGCGAGAGCACGGTGACGATCTTGGCGATGACAAGCGCGATCACCGCGAGACCGACGCGGGACTTCAGGTCCGGCCGGTCGGAGGGCCAGATGTAGGGCCAGAGCTGCCCCAGCGTCTTGAGCGTCGAGGTTTCATCGGCCGAAATGCGCGGCGCGGAAGCGGGAACGCCGGAGCGGCGGCTGGTCATTCGGGGTCCTTTCGCGGGCGCGGAAGCGCCATCCGGTCATGGATGTGCGGCGCCGGCGCGGGCTGTTGCCGGAAGCTGGCGAACAGGCGCTCAACATCGCCGGTGAGGCGCGCCAGCGCCCCCGGCTCAAGATGGTAGCGGCAGCAGCGTCCATCGCCGCGCATGCCGACGAGCCCGGCGGCGCGCAGCACGCCGAGGTGTTGCGAAACGGTGGACTGCGCCAGCGGCAGGCGTTTCACCAGTTCCCCGCAACAGGCGGTTTCGCAGCTTGCCAGCGCCTGAAGAATTTCAAGCCGGGCCGGATGGCCGAGCGCCTTGAACACATCGGGAAGCCCGATCTCCGGTCGGGCGCTGCAGCAGGTCGGAGCGCGGTCCTTACCGGCATGGGGCCTGTCCGGGCCTGAAGGCGGGCGTGTTTTCGAGCGGGAGCAGGTCAAGAAGCACTTCCATCGTATTTTGCCGATGAATGAGTTTTAGGGCTCGCGCCCGCACAAGGCAAGGGCGGCGTGCCTTGCAAGACCAAGAGGAGACGGCATGGACGAGGAAACACCGCGCGCCGGTGCGAAGGCTCGCCGGCGGCGCGCGCGCAAGCGGCCGGTGCATCTGAGTGCGGACGGCTGGCGCATCGCCCGCAGTCTTTATGAAAACGATGGGCTGGAATTCGATGCGATCGCCCGGCGGATGAACGTCACCGTACCAACTGTCACCCGCCACGCAAGGGACGAGGCCTGGCTTCGGGCCGCAACCGTCCGCGATCTGATCGAGGCCGGCGACACGCCGGGCCTTGCCCGCATGGTGTCCCGGCTCGCCAAGGCCTTCGAACATCAGATCTCGGCGATCGAGACACAGTTTCGCACGGTTTCGACCGCTGGTGATGGCGGCGCCCGCTCCGACGGCGGCACGCTGGAGCGAAATGCCCGCACGCTGGGCAGTCTGGCCAAGACGCTCGACGTGCTGATCGAGTTGCGCTCCGGCGTCGCCTCGCTCGATCCCACTGGGGGAGATGAAGATGCACTCAGGCGAGAGCTTGCGGAGCGCCTTGATCGGCTGTGCCGAAGGGGGGCTGCTGCCGGCGTTTCTGGCAAGCCTGGACCAGGGCGAACTGACGTTTCTGCGCCATGACTGGCCGCTTTGGGCGCATGCCCACCAGCTTGCGCCCGAGGGCGACTGGCGCTGCTGGCTCCTGATGGGGGGGCGCGGCGCGGGCAAGACCCGGGCCGGCGCGGAATGGCTGCGCGCCTGCGTGCACGCCGCCGCCGCGCGTCCCGATGCCGACGGCCTGCGCATCGCGCTCGTCGGCGAAACCCAGAGCGACGCCCGCGAGGTGATGGTGGAGGGGATTTCCGGTCTGCTTGGCGTTCATCCGGCGGCCGAGCGCCCCACCTGGCAATCCTCCCGGCGGCGGCTGGAATGGCCCAATGGCGCCGTCGCGCAGGTCTTTTCCTCCGAAGACCCGGATGCGCTGCGCGGGCCCCAGTTTCACCTCGCCTGGTGCGACGAACTCGCCAAATGGCGTCACGTTCAGGAAACCTGGGACATGCTGCAATTCGCTCTCAGGCTGGGAGACCGGCCGCGACAACTGGTGACGACGACACCGCGCCCGATCCCGCTGCTGAAGCGGTTGCTGGCCGACCCCGGCACCCGCGCGGTGACGGCGCCGACGGAGAGCAACGCCGCACATCTGGCCGCCGGTTTCGTCGCCGCGATCCGGGCGCGCTATGGCGGGACACGGCTCGCCCGCCAGGAACTCGACGGCGAGATGGTGGAAAGCCGCGATGGCGCCATGTGGAACCGCGACGCGCTGGAGGCACTGCGCAGCGACCGGGCGCCGGCGCTGGAGCGTATCGTCGTCGCGGTCGATCCGCCGGCAAGCTCGGGTGTCGCCTCGGATGCCTGCGGCATCGTTGCCGCCGGGATCGACGGCGACGGGATCGTTCATGTGCTGGCCGACCGGAGCATGGGCGCGGCTTCCCCCGCGCGCTGGGCAGGTGCTGCCGTGGCGCTGTGGCGCGACCTCGACGCCGACTGTCTGGTCGCGGAGGTTAACCAGGGTGGGGAGATGGTGACGGCCGTCATCGCCGGGGTCGATCCGGGCGTTCCGGTGCGGCCCGTGCGAGCCAGGCGCGGCAAGTGGCTGCGCGCCGAACCCGTCGCCATGCTCTACGAGCAGGGGCGCGTACGCCATGTCGGGGCGTTCCCGGATCTGGAAGACGAGATGACGGATTTCACCCGCGACGGCCTGTCGAACGGACGCTCGCCGGACCGGCTCGACGCGCTTGTCTATGCGCTGCACGAACTGGCGCTGAAGGCCGGCGGGACACCGCGCCTGCGCAGCGTCTGAATCCTTTTCTCAAGGCGTTGACCGCGCACTTCAAGTCGCGGAATCGGTTTCTCAAGACATTGCAAAAAAGGAAAAGAGATCATGGGGTTGCGAACCATGTTTGAATCGGTTCTGCGGGCACCGCAGGAGCGAAAGGCCTCGCGTGCCGGACCGTTGCTGGCCTTTCACGGTGCCGGTCGCCCGGTGTGGACGCCGCGTGATTATGCGGCACTTGCCCGCGAGGGCTATGCCCGCAACCCGGTGGTGCACCGGGCGGTTCGCATGATCGCTGAAGCCGCCGCCAGCGTCCCCTTCGTGCTCTACGACGGCGACCGCGAACTCGACCGCCACCCGGTCATCGAGCTCCTCGCCGCGCCGAACCAGATGGCGTCCGGCACCACGTTCCTGGAGGAGGTCTACGGTCATCTGCTGGTCGCCGGTAACGCCTATCTGGAAGGCGTTGCGGTGGAGGGCGCCCTGCGCGAGTTGCATGCCCTGCGCCCCGACCGGGTGAAGGTGGTGCTCGGGCGCGACGGCTGGCCGGAGGCCTATGACTATACGGTTGCCGGGCGCACGGTCCGGCTTGCGGCCGATGCGCGCGACGGCGGCCCTTCGGTGCTGCATCTGAAGGTGTTCCACCCGCTCAACGATCACTATGGATTTGCACCCATCGAGGCGGCACAGGTCAGCCTCGACCTGCACAATGCGGCAGGCGCCTGGAACAAGGCGCTGCTCGACAATGCCGCACGCCCTTCCGGCGCGCTCGTCTATGGCGGGCCGGACGCCTCCAACATGTCCGACGAACAGTTCGACCGGCTGAAGAAGGAACTGGAGGATGGCTATCAGGGGCCCTCCAATGCCGGACGGCCGCTGCTGCTGGAAGGCGGTCTCGACTGGAAGCCGATGGGGCTGACCCCGAGGGACATGGATTTCATCGCCGCCAAGAACCAGGCGGCGCGCGAGATCGCGCTCGCCTTCGGCGTGCCGCCGATGCTGCTCGCCATCCCCGGCGACAACACCTATTCGAACTTCCAGGAGGCCAACCGCGCCTTCTGGCGCCAGACGGTGCTGCCGCTGTCCTCGCGGGTGGGCGAGGCGCTGGCGCGTTGGCTGTCGCCCGACCGGGCGCAACCGCTGCGGCTTTCACCCGATCTCGACAAGGTGGAGGCGCTTTCCAGCGAACGCGCTGGCTTGTGGGCGCGGCTGGAGCAGGCGAGCTTCCTGACAAGCGCGGAAAAGCGCGTCGCCGTCGGCTACGGGGCGGAAGCGCAGCCTGCGGCGCCCGAGCCGGACCCGACATGATGGAACCCGTCGTCGAGACCATCGCCGGCAAGGGCGATCTCGCCCATCTGGTGCTGCTCTTGTGGGCAAGTTCCGCTTCCAGCCTGTTGGTTTGGAGCCTGCGCGAGACGGTTCGTTCGCATCGACGCTTTGACGATTTCGTCGAGGCGATTGCCCGCCTCAACCGCCTGTTCAGCGACTTCGACACCTGACGCTGCCAATCCCCGGCGACCGACGCCAACAGGCGCGCCCGCGCCGCAATGGAGAAATCCATGACAGACCAGCCTCTTGAGAGCGTGCGCATGCTGATGCGCGCGAACGACGCCTCGCATCCCGCCCACCGGGCGATCTTCTCGCATTTCGCGGCGCGCCTCGCGGCGCTGCTGACCCGGCGCGCCCGATCCGGCGCGCAAGCCGCGTGAGCGCCCCGGCCCTTGCGAGGGCAGAAAGCGTTGCGGTCGCCGGCTACGCAAGCCTCTTCGCCACGCCCGACCATGCGCGCGATCTCGTCGTGCGCGGTGCGTTTCGCCGCAGCCTTGCGGAGCGGGGGCCTCGCGGCATCCGCTTTCTCTGGCAGCACGATCCGGCGAAACCCATCGGCGTCTGGGAACGGGTCTTCGAGGACGCGCGCGGCCTTCGGGTCGAGGGTCGGCTGCTGACGCAAAGTGCCGCCGGCGGCGAGGCGGCGCTTCTTCTTGCCGGCGGCGCGCTGGACGGCCTGTCCATCGGCTTTCGCACCCGCAGCGCCCGCCGCGATCCGCAGACCGGCGTCAGGCGCGTCTTCGACATCGATCTCTGGGAAGTGTCGCTGGTGACTTTCCCGCTGCATTCCGGCGCGCGTCTCGACGTGCCCGGCACCGCGGCCGTGACGCCCTTGCGTGCGGTTCGTTCCTGACGGCCGGAGCGCCGGTCATTTTCAAGAAACTGGAGGTCTGCAGACCATGCCTACCGAGTATTCCCACGGGGGGACGAGCGTTCCCGAGACCAAGGCCGTCACCCATCCCGTCGTCACGGGGGGACATCGTTCCGACCTGGACGACATGCGCGCCACCTTCGATGCTTTTCGCGAGACCAACGAGGAGCGTCTCGCCGAAATCGAGACGCGCGGGGCCGTCGATCCGCTGACACAGGACAAGCTCGCGCACATCGACGCCCAGCTCGACCGTCAGCAGCGTCGACTGGATGCGATGGCGCTGAAGTCTTCCCGTCCGCCGCGCGGCGCAGGCCCGGACGAACCCGGAGACACCACGGCACTGCAGCACAAGGGCGCCTTCGTGTCCTACATGCGCAAGGGTCAGGAAGACGGGTTGCGCGCGCTGGAACAAAAGGCGCTGTCCGTCGGCTCCGACCCCGACGGCGGCTATCTGGTGCCGGACGAGACCGAGACCGCGATCCTGCGCGGCATGACGAGCGTCTCGCCGATCCGCGCCATCGCCGGCGCGCGCCAGGTGTCCTCCAGCGTCTTCAAGAAGCCGTTCTCGATCTCCGGTCCGCAGTCGGGTTGGGTCGCGGAAACCGCCGCCCGGCCGCAGACCGGAGCGCCGACGCTCTCCGAACTCGCCTTTCCGACGATGGAACTCTACGCCATGCCGGCCGCGACGCCCTCGCTGCTGGAGGATGCGGCCGTCGACGTCGACGCCTGGATCGCGGAGGAGGTGGAACTGGCCTTCGCCGAACAGGAAGGCACGGCCTTCGTCACCGGCGACGGCGTCAACAAGCCGCGCGGGTTCCTCGACTATCCGCGTGTGGCGGAAGCCTCCTGGAGCTGGGGCAATCTCGGCCAGCTTACCAGCGGCGTGGACGGCGCCTTTCCCGCCTCCGACCCCGGCGATGTCCTGATCGACCTGGTCTATGCGCTGAAGGCCGGTTACCGGCAGAACGCCGGCTTCGTGATGAACCGGCGCACCCAGGCCGTCGTGCGCAAGATGAAGGATGCCGACGGCAATTATCTGTGGCAGCCGCCGGCAACCGTCGGCGCGCCGGCCACCTTGATGACCTTTCCGCTCACCGAGGCGGAGGACATGTCCGATATCGCGACGGATGCGCCGGCCATCGCCTTCGGCGACTTCCGCCGGGGCTATCTGGTGGTCGACCGCACGGGCGTGCGCATCCTGCGCGATCCCTATTCGGCCAAGCCCTACGTGCTGTTCTACACGACCAAGCGCGTCGGCGGCGGTGTCCAGGACTTCGACGCGATCAAGCTCCTGACCTTCTCCGCCTGAGCTTCCCTGCCTGACCGGGTCCGGGCGTCCGCATCGCGCGGGCGTCCGGCGCTTCTTCAAACGTCCGCACGCTGGAAAGGACCGCCATGACGGCGATTGTATCGACACCGCCCGCGCAGGAACCGGTGACGCTGGAGGAGGCGCGCGCCCATCTCAGGGTGAGCGGGACCGAGGAAGATCCGCTGATCTCGGGTCTGATTGCCGCAGCGCGCCAGCATCTGGAACGCGCCACGCGCCGCGCGCTGATCACGCAGGGCTGGCGGCTGTATCTCGATGCCTGGCCGCCTGGCCGGATCATTCGCCTGCCGGTCGCCCCCGTGTTCTCGGTGGACGGCATCACGGTCTACGACGGCGAGGGTCTGCCGGTCGTGCTGACGGCGGCGGATTTTCGGCTGGACGGGCACGCGGAACCGCCGAGGCTTCGCGTTGCGGCCGCCGCACCGGCGGCGATGTCCGGCTTCAACGGCATCGAGGTGGAGTTCACCGCCGGCTATGGCGCGGATGGCGATGCCGTACCGCCGGCGCTTCGGCAGGCGATCCTGGTGCTTGTCGCACATTGGTTCGACAACCGGGCCGCCGGCTTCGATCTTGCCACCGCAGCCGTGCCTGTCGGCTGGTCCGCGCTTCTTGAGCCCTATCGGATGCTCAGGCTGTGAGTGCGGCGGATAGGCTCGACCGGGCAATGCGGCTGTCGCGGCCCGACCGGATCGAGGCGGCGGACGGGGAGGCGGAGATCGTCTTCACCGATGCCGGGTCGGTGTTCGTGGCGCTTGCGCCGGCGAGCCTTGCCGAGCGGCAGGTGAGCGGTCGGCTCGGCGGCGTCGCGACCCATGTGGCGCGGCTGCGCAGCGGTTCCGGTATCGCCGGTGGCTGGCGGCTGAGCGAAGGCTTGCGCGTGTTTCGGGTGCTTGCTGTCGACGACGCGCGTCGCCGCTCGGGTCTGGTGACATGCGTGCTTGAGGAGGAAACGGGATGAGTGCCCAGGCAGATCTGCGCGGCGCGATCATTGCCGCCCTGCGCGCCGATGCGGCCCTGACCGAATTGCTCGGAGTTGACCGGGTGCACGACGGAGCGCCGCGCGGTGCGGCAATCCCCTTCGTCGATCTAGGCGCGGTGGAAACACGTCTTTTGACGGCGGAGCCGGCCGAGGGCGAGCGCCACACCGTCGAGGTGCTGGCCTATTCGCGAAAGCCCGCGCGCGGCGAGATCAGCGAAATCCTGACTGCGATCCGCGACGCGCTGGCGCAGCTCCCGCCGTCGATCGGCGTGCAGCGTCTGGTGCATGTCTCCGATCCGGTGATGCGCAGTGAACGTCAGCGTGACGGACGCGGATGGCGCGGGCGGCTCACCGTCCGGGTCGTCACCGAGCCAGCGGCGTGAACCGCTGCGCGACACGGGCCGGAACCGGTCCAACCTCATGAAAACGGGAGACTGCGATGGCCGCTCAGGCAGGCAAGGATCTTTTGCTGAAATGCGACACCGATGGTGTCGGGACATTCGTGACCGTCGCGGGCCTGCGCGCGCGGCGCATCGCGCTCAATGCCGCCAGCGTCGACATCACCGATGCCGACAGCGCCGGCCGCTGGCGCGAACTGCTGCAAGGTGCGGGAACGCGCGCCGCCAGCCTGTCGGGCTCCGGTATCTTTCGCGATGCGAGTGCCGATGAAACCGTGCGCGGGCTGTTCTTCGACGGGATTATCCGCGACTGGCAGGTGGTGGTGCCGGATTTCGGCACGATCGCCGGACGCTTCCAGATCGCGGGCCTTGAGTATTCCGGTACCCATGACGGTGAGGTGACCTATGAGATCGCGCTGGAATCCGCCGGCGAACTGACGTTTGCGGGGAGCTAGGCCATGACGAACCTGCATCGCGGCGAGGTCTCAGCCGTTCTCGGCGGCCGGGGTCGCACGCTTGTGCTGACGCTCGGCGCGCTCGCCGAACTGGAAAGCGCCTTTGCGAGCGCGGATCTCTCTGCTTTGGCCGAGCGGTTCGGGCAGGGGCGGTTTTCCGCGCATGATCTTGCGCGCATCATCGGCGCCGGCCTGCGCGGCGCGGGCGAGGACATCGACGATGACACGGTGTTGTCCCTGTCGATCGATGGCGGCCTGCCCGCCCTGACGCGTGTTGCCGCCCGCCTGCTCCATGTCACGTTCTGCGGCGATGAGGACGCATCGACTGGCGCTCAGGAGGCGCACCCTCCCGCAAACCCTTGAATGCCGCGGGGGGTGCCCCGCCCGCGGCGTTTCCCTGGGCCGATGTCCTGCGGGTCTGTTTCGTCACGCTCGGCTGGCCGCCGCACGTCGTGTGGTCCGCGACCCCGCGCGAGATCGCGGCGGCCCTCGGCCCGCGCGCGCGCAAGTCCGCCCGAGCGCTTTCGCGCGACGGTCTTGAGACGCTGATGCGCCGTTTTCCCGATGGAGACACGCCATGACCGAGGACATGAACGCCGCCGTGGACCTTCCTGCGAAGGAGGCGGAGGACCTGAAGCGGACCATGAGCGACATCCACACGGCCTCCAAACAGATTGCCTCCGCGCTGACGGATGGCCTGGGGCGGGCCGTGAAGGAGGGCAAGGCGCTCGACGCGGTGGTCCGCTCCATTGCGCTTTCGCTGTCCAGCAAGGCGTTCGACCAGGCGATCGACCAGTTCGAGACAGGACTGACGCAGGGTTTGAGCAATTTCGCGGGCGGTCTGTTTTCCAGCGTGCTGTCACCGGGCACCGGGGTCTTGCCGTTCGCCAAGGGCGGCGTCGTGGCGGCGCCAACCTATTTTCCGCTTGGCAATGCGGGGGGAGGCGGTGCGTCGACCGGCCTGATGGGGGAAGCGGGCGCTGAGGCGATCCTGCCGCTGGCGCGCGACGCGCACGGACGGCTGGGCGTCAGCGGGGCCGGGGCGGCGATGCCGCCGATCGTGTTCAATGTGGAGACCCGGGACGCGGAAAGCTTCGCGCGGTCAGAAGCGCAGATCTCGACAATGGTAGCCCGCGCCGTCGGACGGGGACGGCGCGGGCTTTGACGTCGGGCCTGAAGAGGAGGGGCTCAGGCGCCGGCGTTTCAGGCGGCGGCCAGAAGGGCCGCGATCTCGTCTTTCAGGTGCAGCCGCTTCTTCTTCAGCTCTTCCAGAGCATCGTCGGATGCGGGCTCGACCTCGGTCTCGATGCGATGAATTTCGCGGTTCAGCGCGTGATACTCATCCGCGAGTTTTGCGAAGTGCGCGTTGGACAGCTTGAGCGCATGCAGCGCATCGGCCTTGTCCGGAAACTCTTCGTGCAGCTCGTGGGGAACGTGACTCATGCAATCGGTACCTCCGTTGTTGGAAACACCATGCGCGTCGCACATCCGACGCGCTTTGAGCAAGATCAAACCAGGCGTTCGTCGGGTCGCTTTTGCACAGCCCTGTCCTTGACGCGCCGAACCCGGGAGGCACGCATATGCCCGCATTCGTGGAGGAGCGGTTTCCGCTCGGGATCGCCTTTGGCGCCACCGGCGGCCCGCAATGGCGCACCGAGGTGGTGGCGCTTGCTTCGGGTGCCGAAACCCGCAACGCGCGCTGGGCGGGATCACGGCGGCGATATGATGCCGGCACCGGTGTGCGCTCGCTTGCCGATCTGCAGACGGTGGCGGCCTTCTTCGAGCGCATGCACGGGCGTCTCTACGGGTTTCGGTTCCGTGATCCCTTCGACAACGCCTCCGCAACGACCGGAGACGTCCCGACTTCTCTTGATTGCCTTCTCGCCGTAGCCGACGGGAGCGCCGACAGCTTTCCACTGGCCAAGACCTACGGCGGGGGCGACTTCATCCGCAAGCGGCCGATCACAAAGCCGGTGGCGGGCAGCGTGCGCGTCGCCCTCAACGGCGTGGAACTGGTGGAGGCGACGGATTTCACCTGCGATCCGGCGACCGGCATCGTGACGCTTGCGGCCGGGTCTCCGACGGCCGGGGTCCAGGTGACGGCGGGTTTCCGGTTCGATGTGCCCGTGCGCTTCGACACCGACAGGCTGGAACTCGGCCTGACCCATGCGGAGGCGGGGCGCGTCCCCACGATCCCGCTGGTCGAGATCGACACGGACGCGGAGGCCTGAGATCCGATGAAAACGATTTCCCCGGAAACGGCAGCCCGGTTTTCCGGCGGCGCGACCACGCGCGCGACCTGCTGGCGGATTACCCGCCGCGACGGGCGGATCTTCGGCTTCACCGACCATGATCGCGAGATAACCTTCGAAGGCGGGACGTTTCGTCCCGATCTCGGGTTCGAGACGACGGCCGTCACGCTGGAGCCGGATTTCGCTGCAGGGAGCGCGGAGGTTGCCGGCATCCTGTCGTCGCCGGAGATTTCCGATATGGATCTCGCCACCGGGCTGTGGGACGGCGCGGCGGTCGAGGTTTTCGCGGTCGACTGGCAGGACCCCGAGGCGCGCGTGCTGATGCGCCGCGCCGAGGTTGGCGAGGTCGTTCGCTCCGGAAAAGCGTTTCGGGCGGAGCTGCGCGGTCTTGCGCATCTTTTCGACCAGCCGCGCGGGCGGGTCTTTTCCCACATTTGCGATGCAGATCTGGGTGATGCGCGCTGCCGTGTCGACCTCGACGAGGGCGGGTTTCGCAAGGACGGCGCGGTGCAGTCGGCCGTCGACGGCGCGACGCTGAATGTAAGCGGTATCGACGGGCCCGAGACCGACTGGTTTGCCGGCGGGCGCCTGGAAATCGTCAATGGCCCGAATGCGGGCATGACGGGGGAAATTGTCGCCGACCGGCTTGAAGGCGGGGTGCGGGTGCTCGCGCTGCTTGCGCCTCTCGCCGTGCTGCCGGCCCCAGGATCGGCCGTGCGCCTGACCGCCGGTTGCGACAAGCGCTTTGCCACCTGTAGCGGGAAGTTCTCCAATACGGAGAACTTCCAGGGCTTCCCGCATATGCCCGGCGCGGATTTCGCACTCGCCTATCCAAGCCGGGGCGCCGCCGAAAACGACGGCGGCCCGCTCGTCGATTGACCGGCGGGCGCGGATCGGCACAGGGGAGACACCCAGATGACCACACGCGACTGCATCCTGCGCGAGGCGCGGGGCTGGATCGGCACGCCCTATCGCCACCAGGCGAGTTGCAAAGGCGCGGGCGCCGATTGCCTGGGACTGGTGCGCGGGGTCTGGCGCGCGCTTTATGGGGGAGAGCCGGAACGCCCGCCGCCCTACACGCGCGGCTGGGCGGAAGAGGGCGGGGCGGATACGCTTCTCGCTGCGGCGTGCCGACACATGCGCGAGGTCGCGCCAAATGCGGCCGGCCCCGGCGACCTGTTGCTGTTTCGCTGGCGCGACGGCGCGCTGGTGAAACACGCCGCGATCCTCAGCGGCCCGGCGAAGATGATCCATGCCTATGAAGGGCTTTGCGTGACCGAAAGCCCGCTCGTGCCCGCCTGGCGGCGGCGCATCGTTGCGGCCTTTCTCTTTCCCGAGGTGGACCCATGGCAACCCTAGTACTGGCGGCGGCGGGCAAGGCCATCGGCGGCGCCCTTCTGGGCGGCGCGGGGGCGCTCCTTGGGCAGGCGGCGGGAGCGATCGCGGGCTACGCGCTCGATCAGAGCCTGTTCGGCGCCACCCGCAGGGTCGAGGGCCGCAGGCTTGAGGACCTCTCCGTGCAATCCTCCGTCGAGGGTGCAAGCCTGCCGATGGTCTACGGCCGCGTCCGTCTTGCCGGCCAGATCATCTGGGCGACCCGCTTCGAGGAAGAGGTGCGCGAGGAAACCAGCGGCGGCAAGGGCGGTGGCGGCGGCCCGCGCACGACCACCCGCAGCTATCGCTACTATGCGAATTTCGCCGTCGCGCTGGCGCAGGGGCCGGTCAGCCATGTCGGCGCGATCTGGGCCGACGGAAAGCCGATGGAGATGGACGGCGTCACCGTCCGGTTTCATCACGGAACGCCCGATCAGGAGCCGGACCCGCTGATTGTCGCGCTCCAGGGACCGTCGCCCGCCTATCGCAACACGGCCTACGCCGTTTTCGAGCGCCTGCCGCTGGATCTTTATGGCGACCGCCTGCCGCAATTGACTTTCGAGATTATCCGCTCGGTCGAGCCGCTCGAAGCCATGGTGCGGGCAATGACGGTGATCCCGGGGGCGGGCGAGTTCGTCTATGCGACATCGCCGGTCACCCGCACGGTGCGGCCCGGCGTCAGCGAAACGGTGAACCGGCATATCGCGCATGCGCCGAGCAACTGGTCCGCCTCCATCGACGAATTGCAGGCGGTCTGTCCCAACCTTGAGCGGGTCGCGCTTGTCGTGTCCTGGTTCGGCGACGATCTGCGCTGCAGCGCCTGCGAAATCCGCCCGCGTGTGGAAACCACCGGTTCGAGCGTGCAGGGGGCAGTGTGGGCGGTCTCCGGCGAGAGTGTCGGGACGGCCGCGATCGTCAGCCTGCATGCGGGCCGGCCGGCCTATGGCGGAACGCCCGCCGATTCGAGCGTGATCGCGGCGATTCGTGACCTGAACGCCCGCGGGCTCCAGGTGACGCTGCATCCCTTCATCCTGATGGATGTTCCCGCTGGCAACGGCCTGCCCGACCCCTATGGTGGCAGCGAACAGGCGGCCCACCCATGGCGCGGCCGGATCACCGCATCGATTGCGCCGGGTCTTGCCGGGTCGCCGGAGGGAACGGCGGCGGCGGCCGGCGAGATCGCGGCCTTCGCGGGGACCGCGCAGGTTGCGCATTTTGTTCCGCAGGCGGAGGGCGTTGGATATGCCGGCCCGGCGGAATGGTCGTTTCGCCGCTTCATCCTGCATCAGGCGCATCTCGCCGCCGTCGCCGGCGGAGTCGATGCCTTTCTGCTCGGGTCGGAAATGCGCGGCCTGACAAGGCTGAGCGCCGGAGCGGGCGTCTATCCCTTCGTCGATGCGCTGCAAAGCCTTGCCGCTGACGTCAAGACCGTGCTTGCGGGCGCGAAAGTGACCTATGCGGCGGACTGGACCGAATATGGCACCCATCAGCCGGGCGGCGGCGACCTGCGCTTTCCCCTCGATCCGCTTTGGGCGGATGCCAATGTCGATGCGGTCGGAATCAACGCTTACTTCCCGCTCGCCGACGCCCGCGATGGCTCCGATCCCGGCGGCAACACCAACCCCTACGACCGTGATGTGCTCAGGGCGGGCGTGTCCGGCGGCGAGGATTACGACTGGTACTATGCCGACGATGCCGCACGCGCGGCCGGCATGCGCACGCCCATCGCCGACGGCGCCTACGGCAAGCCCTGGGTGTTTCGCGCCAAGGACCTTGCCGGCTGGTGGTCGAACCCGCATGTCGAACGGGACGCGGGCGCGGAAACGGGTGCCACGACGGACTGGGTGCCGCGCTCAAAGCCGATCTGGTTCACCGAACTTGGCGTGCCGGCCATCGACAAGGGAGCCAACCAGCCGAACCTGTTCTTTGACGCCAAGTCGTCGGAAGCCGCCTGGCCGCGCTTTTCCAATGGCGGTCGCGACGATCTCATCCAGCGCCGCGCACTGGAAACGGTGCTCGCGTGGTGGTCGGGCGCGCATCCCGGCATCGCGGCGGGCGACAACCCGGTGTCGCCGATCTATGGCGCCCCGATGGTCGATGCGGATCACCTGTATCTCTGGACATGGGATGCCCGGCCCTTTCCCGCATTTCCCAGTCAGACGGATATCTGGGCCGACGGTGTGAACTGGCGAGCAGGGCATTGGCTGAGCGGTCGCCTCGGCAGCGTGTCGGTTGGAGGGCTCGCGCATGCGCTTGCCAACGATTTCGGTATTCCGGCAAGCGTCTTCGACATTGGCGAAATTGCCGGAAGCCTGGACGGCACCGCTGTGCCGGGACCGGAAACCCTCAGAAACGTGCTTGCTCCGCTTCTCGATGTCGCCGGCGCGGTCGCCGTGGATCGCGGTCCGCAGATCGCACTCCTGCCGCGCTGGACCCCGTCCGTAGCTCGTCTCGAGACCGCGCATCTGGCGATCGAACGGGAGGCTGCTGCGGCAAGCGTCCGGCGCGCCCAGGATGCCGATCTTCCGGCAGAAATCCGCATCGCCGCCCGCGACGCGGTGCGCGGACATCGTCGCTACGTCGTGTCCTCCAAGCGGCGGGAAGGGCACAGCATCCGGGTCGAGCAGATCGATCTCGCCTGCGCTCTCGACCCGGCCTTGGCGGCTGGACTTGCCGATCAGTTGATGCTTGCACGCTGGAGCGGGCGTGAGGAGGTGGAGTTTTCCCTTCCGCCCGGACGGCTGGAGCTTGATCCCGGCGATGTGATCACGCTCGTCGCCGACGCGCCTGCCGGACGGGGGCGGGATGCGGACTATCGCATCGAGGCCGTGGAGGAGGGGGCTGCCCGTCGTCTCAGCGCGCGTGCGGTTCGGGCCCCGGTCGCGCTGAGATCCCGCAGTCTGGGCGGCGAAGCGCGCCCGCGCTCGGTGGTCGCTGCGACCGGGGCGGCGGATGTTCTGATCCTCGATCTGCCGTTGCTGCCGGGAGAAACGCAGGCCGCATCGCCGCGTGTTGCCGCCTTCGCCGCTCCCTGGCCGGGAGCGGTCGATGTCTACCGCGTCCGGGGCGAGGGCACTCCGGTCTATCATGCACAAATCACAGCTCCCGCGCTTCTGGTGGAGACCTTGACGTCTCTGCCGGCCGGCCCGGTGGCGCGTTGGGACCGGTCGAGCGAGGTGGAGGTGGAGGTCTCGTCCGGCACATTGTCCGAGGTGTCGCGGGACCGGGTGCTTGGCGGAGCCAACCCGCTTGCGATCGTCGGTGCGGATGGAGACGTGGAGATCCTGCAGTTTCAGCGCGCCGAACTGATCGGCCCGCGCCGTTACCGGCTCGGGATGCTCCTGCGCGGGCTTCTGGGCACCGAACGCGCCGCCGCCCGTCCGGCCCCTGCAGGTGCGCGCGGCGTGCTGCTGGACGATGCGGCCGCGCATCTTCCACCCTCGCTTGACGAGATCGGCGTGCCTTTTACCTATGCGGTGCTTCCGGCGGGGATGACGCTCGACAGCGCGGCGCGCAAGGACGTGGCTCATGTCTGGGGCGCGCGCGCGTTGATGCCTCTGTCGCCGGTTCATCTGGCGGCGGAGCGGATCGCCGGCAGCGGCGTTGTCTTCTCCTGGATACGGCGTACGCGAACCGGTGGCGATGCCTGGAACACGGTCGATATCCCGCTCGGCGAGGCGCGCGAGGCCTACCAGGCGGAGCTGCTCGATGCCGGCGGCTCGGTGCTCTGGTCGCGGGAGGCGGCAACCCCGTCCGTGCTTCTGTCGGACGCCGAGGAGGTTTCCCTCTTCGGCGCTCCGCAGACCCTTTTCACACTAAGCGTGCGCCAGGTGTCCGATACCGTCGGCCCGGGGCTGGAGGCGCGCGAAGACCTGACCGTGCGAGCGTGATCAAGGCCGGCCGCACTCTGTACCGGCCATCGGGAGACATCCATGAAAATCAGTGACAAGGGCCTGGCGTTCATCGCCGGGCACGAGGGGTTCGTGTCGACCGCCTACCGGGACCCGGTCGGCGTTCTGACCATCGGCTACGGTTTCACGATGCGAAGCCAGGTTTTCTCGGCCTGGTGGCGAACCAGGCACGGGCGCAGCTTGCGCATGGGCGACGCGATCTCGCGGGCGGATGCGGAGGTGATCCTGAAGCGGCTGGTGGACGAGGAATACGGTGCGGCCGTTACCGCCCGGCTCGGTTCCTTGCCCCAGCACCAATACGATGCGGCCTGTTCGGTTGCCTATAATCTCGGACCTCGGGCGTTGACCTGGCGCTGGGCGCGGGCATTGAAAGCGGGCGACCCGGGTCGGGCCGCCGCGATCCTGCGCGACAACTACAACACCGCCAGAGGCCGCAAGCTACCGGGGCTGGTGCGCCGGCGCCGGGAAGAGGCGCAATTGCTGCTCACCGGCATTTTTCCGGGTTTTGAGCGGGGAAACGAACGTGGCGCGGAGACGGCCGGAAACGATCTGCGCATGCTCCGGACCCTCGGCTATGCGCAGGACGACTTGGAGGCGGCAACGCGCGCCTTTCAGCGCACCAACCCGCCGCTTGCCGTTGATGGTCTCTTCGGTCCGAAAACCCGCAAGGCGGCGGAGCGGCAACTGCGGGCGGCAAGCGAGAGCCGCAAGCGCGAAACGGGATGGCTCGACCTGCTCCCGGTGCTGACCGTTGTCCTCGCGCTCGCTCCCGCCGTCACTCGCTTCGCAAAGACTGCGTGGCGGCGTTTGCGTGGATTCCTGCGCTGAGGCTCCCTTTTCACCCGCCGATCATTCAGACTGAAAGGAACGTTCATGCGTGGCTGGAAAACCTTGTTGTTGAACCTTGGCGCGGCATCGAGCGTCGTTCTTCTGGAGATCTTGCGCTATCTCGCCGACGTCGACTGGAGTGCGCATCTGCCGCCGCACGCCGCGCTCTGGATGGTCGTGGGAGTGAATGTCGCCAACATCGTGTTGCGTCATGTGACGTTCGGCCCGCCGGCCTGGCGGGAGGGGCGGCGATGAGCCTGGTTCTGCAATGGCTCGCCGGACCCGTATTGCGTCTGGTGCTCGCCCATTTCGACCGGCGGATCGCCGCGCGGGGAGAAAGCGAGCGACTTTCCGCAGATCTCGCCGCAGAGGCGATCCGCGCGGAAATGGACGCAAGATCCCACGCCCGTTCCGTGCTTCTGGCGGAGCAGGGCAGCTTCTTCACCGCCGCGCGGCTTGGCCGGCTGATGTTCGTCGTGCCGCTCGGGATTTGGTGGTCGGCGGTGATCGCCGACAGTATTTTTGCGTTTTCCTGGACCGTCGCCGCCCTTCCATCGCCGCTCGACGAATGGGCGGGTGCGATTCTCCTGTCCCTGTTTCTCGTCGACGGCCTTCAGGGGGCTGTGCGGGCTACGCAAGCCGGGCGAGCGGGGAGTAAGGGCCCCTGAGGCGTCGGTGGCTGTTCCAGCCATCGGCTTTCGGGTTCTTGAAGGGCCCGTTCATGTGCTATTCACAGGAAACCCGTTACGGATCGTGCATGAACACATACCGCCCCTTCCGGCTCTGGAGAGCCTTCCTGTCCGCACTCTCGGCGTTCGCCCTCGCGGCAATGCTTGCCGTCGGCGTGCCCGCGCTCGCCCAGGCGCAATGTCTGAGCCAGTCGCAGGCGCGCGCCGCCGTTTCAAACGGTCAGGCGCAACCGCTCGGCCGCGTTGCCGGCTCGGTTCGGGGCGAAATCGTGCGCGCGGATCTGTGCCGCGAAGGTGGCAGGCTGGTCTATGTGCTTTCCGTCCTGAGCGGCGGACGTGTCGACACGCGTGTGGTCGATGCCCAAAGCGGCAATGTTCTGCGCTGACATCAGGGGATTCAGGAAAGAGGTTTTTTTGAGAAAATGCGATTGCTTGTTGTGGAAGACGACAACGACCTCAACCGCCAGCTCCGCGAGGCGCTGGAGGAAGCAGGATACGTCGTCGACAGCGCGAAAGACGGCGAGGAAGGTCATTTTCTGGGTGACACGGAGCCCTATGATGCCGTGGTGCTGGACCTTGGCCTTCCGGTGCTCGACGGGCTGAGCGTTCTGGAGCGCTGGCGGCGCGACGGGCGCACCATGCCGGTGCTGATTCTCACCGCGCGGGACCGCTGGTCGGACAAGGTGGCCGGCATCGATGCCGGCGCGGACGACTATGTCGCCAAGCCCTTCCACATGGAGGAGGTCGTGGCCCGGCTGAGGGCGCTTCTGCGCCGGGCCGCGGGTCATGCGAGCAACGAGATCGCGGTTGGCGATGTGCGTCTCGACATGCGCGCGGGCAAGATCACGGAAAACGGCACGACCGTGAAGCTCACGTCCCACGAATTCCGACTGCTGTCCTATCTGATGCATCACAAGGGCCGCATCGTCTCGCGTACGGAACTGATCGAGCACCTCTACGATCAGGACTTCGATCGCGATTCCAATACGATCGAGGTTTTTGTCGGGCGTCTTCGCAAGAAATTCGACACCGGCTTGATCGAAACCGTGCGTGGTCTTGGATACCGGATCGGCGAGGCGGATGGCTGAACCGGCGGTGGGGAACGCCGGCCGGTTTTCCGGCTGGATGCGCAACCGTTCGCTTGCTGCGCGGCTGATTCTTGTCGCGGCCATCTGGTCGGCAATTGCGATCGTGGTCGCCGGCTTCGTCTTGGTCGCGCTTTATCGCGAGGCCAGCGAGCGGTCCTTTGATGTCCGGCTCGACGTTTATGTCAAAGCGATCGTCGGCGAGATGGCCGCCGGAACGCCGGATGCGCCGGCGGAGCCTGGAAATCTCGGAGAACCACGCTTCGACCTTCCAGCTTCGGGGTGGTATTGGGTTGTGCTCGACGCGCGCAGTGATGCCGTCCTGTTTTCCTCCCTGTCGCTGTTCGGCGACAGGCTCGATTTACCGGACCTTCCGGCGGACGGAGATCTGCGATCCGTCATTTCCAGTCCGCGCGGCGCGGAGCTGCGCGTTCTGCAGCGGCGGATCATCTTCGGAGAGGCGGCGGCCTACCGCATCGCCGTTGCCGGGGAAACCCGCGAACTGCGCGAGCGCGAGGCGACCTTCGCGGGTCAGGTCGTGCTGACGCTTCTGGTTCTCGGCATCGGCCTGGTGGGCGCGATCGTGCTCCAGGTGCGGGTCGGGTTGCGGCCCGTGGCCGCCCTGCGGTCCTCGCTGGCCGCCGTCCGGCGTGGGGATGCGGAGACGGTCGACGAGGACCTTCCGCCGGATCTCAGGCCGCTTGCGCAAGAACTCAACGCCCTGGTGCGCTCCAACCGGGAAGTGGTTGAACGGGCGCGCACCCATGTCGGCAATCTGGCGCATGCGCTGAAGACGCCGTTGAGTGTCATCGTCAATGAGGTGCGCGACGGACAGGTTGCGGATGCGCAAAAGATCGGCGAGCAGGCGGGTGTGATGCGCGCTCAGGTCAACCACCATCTTGAGCGCGCGCGTATGGCTGCACAGCGTCGCGTCATCGGTGTTTCCAGTGACGTGACGCCCGTGCTTGCCCGTCTCGTGAAAGTCATGGCAAAGATCCATGGCGAGCGACAACTGGATGTGTCGCTCAAGGGAGCGCCAGGCTTGCATTTTCGCGGCGAGGAGCACGATCTGGAGGAAATGGCCGGAAATCTGATCGACAACGCCTGCAAATGGGCGGCGTCTCGGGTGGATGTCACGGTCGAGCGGCTCGCCGGACCGGGGCCGGAGCGCCTCAGCATCCGGATATCGGATGATGGGCCGGGGCTTTCGCCGGATCAACGGGCCGAAGCGCTGAAACGCGGGCGGCGGCTGGATGAGACAGTCCCGGGAACCGGACTTGGCCTGTCCATCGTGGTAGACCTTGCCGCCCTCTATGGCGGGGAGCTGGATCTGTCTCCGTCGGCTGCGGGCGGCCTGTGTGCCACGCTTGTGCTGCCGATGCTGGAAGGTGACGTTGCCGGTTCGTCGCGTGCGCCGAATGTGTGAGGCCGTGGCCTGTTGCGAGACGCAGTTCGGCCACAAAGGCGTGTAAGCTCTGCAGCGGTCCGGCAAGGGTCGGGCGCGCGATCCGAACCACGTCGAATGTGCGTGGAGCGGATGAGAATTGGGCGGCCGGGTCTGAATCGCAGACCGGAGCGCCCGGCATGGATGGGGAACTTTTGATGAACGCGTTCAGGCTTGTGCTGGCTGTTGGCCTTGCTGCCGTAGCGGCTGGATGCACCAGTTCGCAAGGCAGCGGCGCAACGGGGCCGGTGGTCGTTGGCGGCAGCTTGTTCGGCAGTGCATTCAGCGCGCCATCGGTGCCCCAGTCCGAAGCCGACCGGGCGCTGGCGGATCTCCTCAAGACCGACGCCGGACAGGCGATGACCGATACGGATCGTCGTGCGGCAGCAACGGCGCTTCGCGGGGCGCTTTCCGTCGATCGCACGGGAGAAACCGTCGAGTGGCGCAATCGCACCAGCGGCGCGCGCGGTCGGGTCGTGACCGGTCCGAATTACCAGGTGAACAACATCGTCTGTCGGGACTACACGCACATCATCCTGATCGACGAGCGTGAAAGTTCACTTCGCGGCGCAGCCTGTCGCGGCGAGACGGGCACCTGGCAGCCAATCACCTGACCGGCGCCTGCTGGCGGTGCATCTTACGTCATGGCGCCTGACTTCGCGACCTGGCGGAATCCCTTGCCAACACTTGTTTAATCCTTTTCTGCGACGGTTTTCCGGCGATGTGTTTACGCGTGTGTTGTGAGCGGACCCCCAATGCCTGATCGGCACCAACTGACGTTGAAGATCAAGTCCTATCTGGACGCGCTGTCTCCGCGCGCGATCAAGACGTTGTTGCGCGGGCTTGAGCATGCCCGCTCGCGAGGATCCGACGACCCGCATCTCGACCTCATTCTCGATGCTTGCCTGAATGCCGTGCGCTCCACCGATACGCTCATGCTGGACAGCGAACCGCGTGAGGGCCGACTGCAACGGGCGTTTTATCTGCCGATCGAGGACCTTCTGGCGGGCGACGGATTGACCGGCAAGGTGCCGGGCCGAATCAACCGTGCCAGCCTTCCGCTCATCTGGACCTGGCTGGCCCGCGACATCGCGCCGCAACAATTCCAGACCGCTGAAGAGGTTGCCCGTCGGGTGGAGACCGAACCCGAAGATGTAGCGGCGCTGGCCGAGCATTTGCTCGAGCATGCGATGCCGCTCCTGTCGGACGCGTTGGCGGAAGCGCAGTCCGATGACCGGACCCATCAAAAGATCGCGATGTTGGTCGGTGGCGAGCGGGCCTTGCGCGATCTTGAGGACATGCGCGCGGCTGTCACGTCGCGGGCCTGGCTCGACGCGCTTCGCGAAAGCCTGCCCGACCGCCTGACGGAATGGGATTTCAAGCCAGGCAGCCCGTCGCTTCTGCGAATAAAGGCCGTCATGGACCGGCATGGCGATCACGCGCCGCTGATTGCATCTGTCGTGCTCAACCGGGTCGAGGTGCCCGATACTCTACTGTCGCTGACCGCGAGCCTCGCGGGGTCGTCATCGATCAAGAAGATGGCGGCCTCGCCATATGCCATCTTCGCGGAAATGGCGTTTTCCGAAGCGGAGCGCTTTTCCGCCATTGCCTGCGGTGCCTGCTCGAACACCGATCTCTCCGATGCACTTAACGCCTACTGCCGCTTGATGAAGACCATCGACCGCCACTACGATCTTGCCGAATCCGGTGCATGGCAGCAGCGCATGGCAGTGACACGGCGCTCGGTTTCCGCGCTGGTCACCCGCGCGCTCGAGGCCGCGACCGGCAACATCCGGCGAGCGCTGCTGGTTCCCAAACTTGACGATATGGGCGAACCACGGATCGACACGACCGCTATCGAAGAGGCGCAACGCGGCATGCTTTTGCTCGAAAAGATGCGCGATGCCGCCGACAGCCTTGCCGTCAACGAAATTACCGCCCGCACGCGTGCCGCTCTTGACCAGTCGCTTGAAATCAAGACCCGTGCCTTGCTGTCGGCCCTCCCGGACACGGCCAATTCCGTGCGCAAGGCGCATCTGGTTGCCGTCGATGCCGCAATCGGCCTGTGCGAGAGTTATTTCGGCAAGGACTATGCCGACCAGTTGCGCCGAAGCCGCAAGGCCGCGCTCGCGGCCAAGCCCAAGGCGCGTGCAGCCTCGGCCTGATCCGGCTGCCTCCCCCGCGACGCCCTGTCACAGTCCGGTTTTGCTTGCGGAAAAGCGCAAGTCGCGGTCTATATGCCGATCATGATGATTTGGATTGTATTCTCCGTTCTGGCGGTTGTGGCGGCCCTTTCGGTGCTGGTGCCCTTGTCGCGTTCCGCCCGGGACCAGCGCGAGTCCGCCGCCTATGATGTCGAAGTCTACAAGGCGCAGCTCGGTGAGGTGGACCGCGACCTCGATCGCGGCCTGATTTCCGAAGAGGCGGCCGAGGCTGCGCGAACGGAAATCGCCCGCCGGCTGATTGCCGCCGGGGCTGCGGATTCGCATGACAGTGCCACTCGGCAAAGCGGTGAGGAAAAGCGTCGCGGATCGCGCAACGGGCTTCGGGTTGCGCAAGCGCTGGCGCTGATTGTCGTTCCGCTTGGTGCCGTCGGGCTCTATTCCGTCGTCGGATCGCCGGATCTTCCCGATCAACCGCTTCGCGCCCGCCTGGAAGCACCGGCGACCGCGCGTTCTCTGCCCGATCTGGTCGCCAGGGTCGAGCAGCGGCTCGCCGAGGAGCCGTCCGACGGTCGCGGATGGGATGTGATCGCGCCGGCCTACATGAGGCTCGGGCGCGCCGAGGATGCAGCCGCCGCTTATGCTGCGGCCATCCGGCTTCTCGGATCCACTGTTCGCCGGGAAACCGATCGCGGCGAGGCCCTGGTGATCGGCAACAACGGCATTGTGGGCGCCGATGCCCGCGCGGCCTTCGAGCGGGCCGTGGCGCTGGACAAGTCTGCGATCAAGCCGCGCTTTTTTCTTGCTCTCGCCCTGACGCAGGAAAATCGCACGGACAAGGCAATCGCCGCGTGGCAGGATCTTCTGGATGAGGCACAGGGCGGAGAGGCCTGGGCGGAAGCTGTTCGCGTCGAACTGTCGAAGCTTGGCGTCGAAACCGAGCCGGCGATCGCGGCTCCGGGGCCGAGCCAGAGCGATGTTGCCGCCGCCGCGCAAATGAATTCCGCGGACCGCTCCGCGATGATCCGGTCTATGGTGGACCGGCTCGACACGCGCCTGTCCGAGGAGGGCGGCTCGACCGACGAATGGCTGCGCCTGATGCGCGCCGTTGCCGTGCTTGGCGACACGGATCGTCTGCGCGACACGGCAACGCGCGCGGAGCAGGCCTTGAAACAGGACCCGGCGGGCGTGGCGCAGGTGAAATCCCTTGCTCGCGAGCTGGGGGTCGGGTCTTGAGCTTTCAAAGCGGGGCGTGGGGGCTTCGATGATGGGAACGCACCGGGACTGAAATGACGCGCAAACAAAGACGCCTTACCATGATCGCAGCTGCCGGCAGTGTGCTTGCCGTGGCCGTTGGCCTGATCCTCTTTGCTCTGAACGACCGGATCGTTTTCTTTCAAAGCCCAAGCGATATCGCGGCCGGCGGACTGCCGGACGGTCAGCGTATCCGTCTCGGCGGGCTGGTCGCCGATGGCAGCGTTGAACGCGGCAAGAACGCGCAGGTGCGCTTCACCGTGACCGACACCGTGGAAACGGTCGACGTGGTCTATGTCGGCCTGTTGCCGGATCTTTTCCGCGAAGGCCAGGGCGTTGTCACGGAAGGGGTGCTCACCCCCGACGGGGTTTTTCGCGCCGACAACGTTCTCGCCAAGCACGACGAGAACTATATGCCCAAGGAAGTCGCGGATGCGCTCAAGGGCAAGGGGGTGTGGCAGGGCGAACAATAATCGCGCTGCCATGCACATGATTTGACCTCGACCGGCGGCTCGGTCACCGTGACCGCGGTCGCGATCAAATGAGAGGTTGACCCTCCGCCCGTGGCGGGCCGCAGGCTTGGAGGCGGGTCGAATACAGGCGTGACGGGCGTGGACGATCCGATAGTTGGAAGGATGGACCGGAATGATTGTTGAAGTCGGGCATTTCGCACTGATCCTTGCGTTCGTCCTTTCCCTGATCCAGTCGGTCGTGCCGATCTGGGGCGCGCTGCGTCACGACCGGCGGCTGATGGCCGTTGCCCCGCCCGTGTCCGCCATGATGTTCCTTCTTGTCGGTATTTCGTTTGCGGCGCTGATGATGGCCTATGTCACCTCCGATTTTTCGGTGTTGAACGTGGTTCAAAACTCCCACTCCGCGAAGCCGGATCTCTTCAAGATCACCGGTGTCTGGGGCAATCACGAGGGCTCCGTTCTCCTGTGGATCCTGATCCTGGTTCTGTTCGGGGCTCTGGTTGCCGCTTTCGGCCGCAATATTCCCCCTGAGCTCAGGGCCGCCACACTTGGCGTGCAGGGGTGGGTAACCGCGGCTTTTCTGCTGTTCGTGCTGGCGACGTCCAACCCCTTCATTCGTGTGTCGCCCCCGCCGATGGAGGGGCAGGATCTCAACCCGATCCTTCAGGACATCGGTCTGGCGATCCATCCGCCGCTGCTTTACATCGGCTATGTCGGCTTCTCGATCACGTTTTCCTTCGCCATAGCGGCGCTGATCCTGGGGCGCGTGGACGCAGCCTGGGCGCGCTGGGTCCGGCCGTGGACGCTGCTCGCCTGGATGTTCCTGACGCTTGGAATCGCGATGGGGTCCTACTGGGCCTACTACGAGCTCGGCTGGGGCGGATACTGGTTCTGGGATCCGGTCGAGAATGCGTCCTTCATGCCGTGGCTTGCCGGTACGGCGCTGTTGCATTCCGCGATCGTCATGGAAAAGCGCGGAGCGCTGAAGGTGTGGACGGTTCTGCTCGCGATCCTGACGTTCTCGCTGTCGCTGCTGGGAACCTTCCTGGTGCGGTCGGGCGTGCTGACGAGCGTGCATGCCTTCGCCACGGACCCGACGCGCGGAACCTTCATTCTTGGCATTCTGGTGGTCTTCATTGGCGGGTCCCTCGCACTCTATGCCTGGCGCGCGCCGCTTCTCAAACAGGGCGGCCTGTTCGCACCGGTCAGTCGTGAGGGGGCGCTTGTTCTTAACAACCTGCTGCTGACGGTCTCGGCTGCGGCGGTCTTCGTCGGAACGCTCTATCCGCTGGCGTTGGAAGCCATCACCGGCGAGAAGATCTCCGTTGGGCCGCCGTTCTTCAATCTGACGTTCGGGCCATTGATGATCCCGCTGCTGGTCGCAATGCCCTTCGGGCCGCTGCTTGCGTGGAAACGCGGGGATATCTACGCGGTGACCCAGCGTCTCTACGCTGCGCTCGCCTTGGCGCTGTGCGCGACACTCGCAGTCGCGTGGATGCAGGGCACCGGCAAGATCCTTGCTGCCCTCGGTATCGGCCTGGGCGTGTGGGTGATCGCCGGCGCCGTTTCCGAGATCCTGTCGCGCGCACGGTTCGCTCACGTCGGGCTGACGAGCGGAATGCGACGGTTGTTCGGCCTGCCGACGTCGGCGTGGGGTGCGGCTTTCGGGCATATCGGCATCGGCGTGACGATGTTGGGCATCGTGGCCGTAACGGCGTTCCAGGAAGAGAAGGTGCTGACCATCCTTCCCGAGGAGACCGTCTCGATTGCCGATTACGAGCTTGCCTTTGGCGGCCTTGCGCGTCGCACCGGTCCCAATTACATCGATGACGTCGGTCACTTCGACATCTTCAAGGAAGGGGTGAAGGTTGCGGAAATGGAGCCGGCCAAGCGGCTATATACCGCCCGCCGCATGCCGACGACGGAAGCCGGGATCGTCACCTTCGGTCTGTCGCAGATCTATGTGTCCATCGGCGAGGTGCACAGCGACGGAGGCGCCGACATCCGGCTCTATTATAAGCCGTTGGTCACGCTGATCTGGCTCGGTTGCCTGGTGATGGGCTTTGGCGCCGTTCTGTCGCTATTCGACCGGCGGCTTCGCGTCGGCGCCCCGCGCCCCGCGCGCGTACGCGTCGTGCCGGCGGAATAGGAGCGATGAAGATGCGCAACATCTTATTGGCGATCCTCGCCGGGCTGGCGGTCATTCTCGCCGCCCTGCCGGCGAGCGCTGTCGCGCCCGACGAGATCCTCGACGATCCGGCGCTGGAGCAGCGCGCCCGCGAGCTGTCGGCGAATTTGCGCTGCATGGTGTGCCAGAACCAGTCGATCGACGACAGCGACGCCCCGCTTGCCAAGGATCTCCGCGTGCTCGTGCGCGAGCGACTGGTCGCCGGCGACACCAACGCCGAGGTGATCGACTATCTGGTTGCGCGCTATGGCGAGTTTGTGCTGCTCAAGCCCCGCTTTTCCTGGAACACTTTCCTGCTATGGGCGGTGGCGCCTCTCGCGCTGCTGTTGGGTGGGGCGGCATTGCTGATCGCTGCGCGCCGGCGCACGCGTACGTTGGCAACCGCGCGCACGATGGCTCTGAGCGACAAGGAACAGGCGGATCTGGATCGCATCCTGGCGGATGAGTCCGCACGCTAGTGGAGCGAATTTGATCACGTATTACGCGGAAGAATTCAGATCTTGAACCAGAATGAACTGGCTCACCAAAGGGTCATAGGACCGCAGAAAACAGGCTCTTTATCCAGCCTATCAGCCCAATGATTATGTAGGCAGACATGCCAATCACCCCGTAGGCTAGAAAAATCCACCCAATGACGCGGACAATAAACCGTGTAACGGGATTATCCAGATCAACTTCTGTCTGGCCCGGGTTTAACTCGAATACCGACGTTCGTTTTTTGTTTGGCTTTGTTTTTTGCGGCCTCTGGTCCTCGTGGGATGCGACGTACCGGCCGCGAAGAGCGGCAAAGCAGGTTGATCCAACCGTTTGAGGCCTCGTCCGCCCGGTTTCGGGCACACCTGTCCCTACGCCAGGGCTGCGTATCGCGGTTCTGGGGGCGTCGCCGATCGTACAGACACCATTGCGATCGGCGGATCGCGCAGACCGTTGATCAGTCCGAGGATGCCCGCGAAGACTGCCCGAGGCAGGGCGGCCTCGGCAAACTGGAAGACGGCATAGCGGGCGTGCTTCACCAGCCGAGCGCCGGTCTTGACCAACCGCTCGCGTAGCGAGGTCAGCGACCAGGTCTCGAGCGCTGCGGGCGTCACCAGCTTGATCAGGATGCTCGCCAGGTTGTAGGCTAGGGCATGCAGCTGCAGCCGGATCGCGTTGGAGGCGTCCGCGCGGAACCGGCGGCGGGTGATCGAGGGTCGAGTCCCGACGGAATAGCGCGTCAGCACCGGGCGCAGCACATCTTCCCAGCCGTCGGCGCTGTGCACGTTCCCAGGCCTGAGCGCACATCGTTCAAGATCGTCGAACTGGTTGAACACGAAGAGTGGGTGTAGGCACTTCGACTGGAAGTAGCCGTTCCAGGCAGCGCCCTCCTGATCGCCATGCATTGGGCTCTCGGAGCTATCCATGTCGAGTGTGACAACCTTCGGCGGCTGACGGTCGTGAACGGCATCGATCCAGCGGCCAGGCAGATCTTCCAGAGCGGCGAGGTTCTTCGGCTGTGTCAGCATCGTGGTCTCGAACCGGCCCATGGCACTTGCCGAGGCCGCGCCACGGGTCATCGCACGACCGCCGACGAGCTGGCGCATCACCGGGTCGAGCCGAAGGAGGTCGGCGTCATTGACGTTTTCGTAGCCCGCCAGCCGCGAGAAGACCGACTGGCGGAGGAGCAGGCCGCCGTCAGAACTGATCGACGAGCCTCGGAATGCGAGTTTCACCGAACGGTCAAACTGGAGCTGCAGCGGACCCTCTTCCTCTTCACCCGCCGGGTTCGCCGCCACCATGCCACCCCAACGCCGTTAAGCCATTGATATCGCGAGGATATCACATCCGGGCAGGCACTCGAAGTTCGATCCATTTGAGGAATGCGGGTTGACATTTGAGTCCCGTTTGCAGCGAGGCTCCTGATCAAATGTCAAATTCAAAAGATCCAATAAAATCATATATTTATCTAGTTGTTCTCTTGATTCCGACATTTGCTGCGGCGGTGCTGCACGGGGAGGCAAATGTCGGAAGCGAACCACTAGTCTCCCTTTTGATTTTGAAGTTCGTTCAGCGCAAGCCGGGCAATGACACTCCCTTCAGGCTCGGGTGACTGGACATCCGGCCTTCACGCTCCCACTTGCAGTCTGAGCGTAGCTGCATTCGCTTCAGGCGCTGCGCTTGCAAAGGGAGACCGCGTGCATGACTGCCAAACCGATCCGACTGACCTTTTCCGGACATGCCGGTGCTGAACTTGCCGCACGGCTTGATCTGCCGGACGGGCCGGTGCGTGCATACGCGCTCTTTGCGCATTGCTTCACCTGCTCCAAGGACGTGATCGCGGCACGCCGCATCGCGCAGGCGCTGACGGAATCGGGCATCGGCGTGCTGCGCTTCGACTTTACCGGCCTCGGCGGTTCGGGCGGTGATTTTGCCTCCACCAATTTCTCCTCCAATCTCTCCGACCTGTTGGCGGCTGCGGACTATCTGCGACGCAGTTACCATGCGCCAAGCCTGCTCATCGGGCACTCACTGGGCGGGGCCGCGGTGCTTGCGGTGGCCGGGGATATTCCCGAAGCCGTGGCCGTTGCCACCATCGGTGCGCCGGCGGATGCGGATCATGTTGTTCACAACTTTCATGCGGACCTCGAGACCATCCGGAGCGAGGGTGAGGCCGAGGTGTCGCTCGCGGGACGAAGCTTCACCATCGAACGTCAGTTTCTCGACGATCTCTCCAAGCACACCGTGCGTGACCGGGTGGCGCGCCTTGGAAAGGCCCTTCTGGTGCTTCACGCCCCGCGCGACGAGACGGTGGGCATCGACAATGCGACGGACCTGTTCGTCGCGGCCAAACACCCCAAGAGCTTCGTGTCGCTGGACACGGCCGATCATCTTCTGAGCGATCCGGACGATGCTGCCTATGCGGCGGATGTGATCGCCGCCTGGGCAAGCCGGTATCTCAAGGCAGATGACGCCAGCGCGCAGGACAAGGATGCCGACGGAGTGGTTGTCACAGAGACGGGGGCCGGCAAATTCCAGTCCGTGGTCCGCATAGGCACGCATCGCCTGCTCACGGATGAACCCGAAGCCGTTGGCGGTCTCGACAGCGGTCCCTCGCCCTACGATTACCTCGCCGCCGCACTCGGCGCCTGCACGGTGATGACCCTGCGCATGTACGCCGAGCACAAGGGGCTGGAGATCGGGCGGATCGGCACGACGGTGCACCACGAAAAGGTGCATGCGGAGGACTGTGTCGACTGCACGGACGACCATCGCGCGCGCGGCGGCAAGATCGACCGGCTTGAGCGCATCGTGCATCTGTCCGGTGATATCGATGCCGACACGCGTGCCCGCTTGCTGGAAATCGCCGACAAGTGCCCCGTACACCGGACGCTTGAGGCCGGCGCTGCCGTGGTCACGCGCGAGGCGGTCGAGGACGTGACCTGACGTCCAGGGGGCGTTCCGCGCACCCGAGCACGAGAGGGCCCAATATTACCAAAGCTTAATCGCCCCGACAGGCGGCTGTAAGGCGACATGCTCCATATCAGGAGGGACAGCCGGGCCGATGCTCCCCGACAGGTCTGCCCGGCCTCGTGATCCTGACCAAGACGTGGAGACCAAACATGTCGACCAAGAAATTTCCCGCAGCCATTCATCGCTTGCCGCGTGGCGGCCGCAAGAGCCTCGTCGTTGGCGCTCTGGCGCTCGGCCTTGCCGGTGGCCTGACGGCACAAACCATGGTTCCCGGCCAGTTCGCGCTTGCAGATCCGGTGCGGGTCGAAGCGGCTGCGCCCCAGAGCTTTGCGGCTGTCGTCGCCGGCGTGAAGCCCGCTGTCGTCAGCGTTCGCGTCACCTCCGACCGGACGCCGCGCATGATGTCCTCGCGTGGTGGCGGCATTCCCGGTTTTGAGGACCTTCCCCGCGATCATCCGCTTCAAAAGTTCTTCCGCCAGTTTGGCGGCAAGCCGGGCGGAGAGGGTGCACGCCCCCAGCGGCGCGGAACCAGCCAGGGCTCCGGCTTCTTCATCTCCGACGACGGCTACCTTGTCACCAACGAGCATGTCGTTGCCGGCGGGAGCGAGTTCGTGGTCGTCGGCGATGACGGCATTGAATATGAAGCGCGGCTGATCGGCACCGACGAACGCACCGATCTTGCACTTTTGAAGGTCGATTCCGAAAAGGAATTCACCTACGTCGAATTCGCGGATGACGCGCCGATGGTCGGCGAATGGGTCGTTGCCGTTGGCAACCCCTTCGGTCTCGGCGGCTCGGTAACGGCGGGCATCGTCTCGGCGCGCGGCCGTGACATCGGTGCGGGTCCCTACGACGACTTCATCCAGATCGACGCGCCGGTGAACCGGGGCAACTCAGGTGGGCCGGCGTTCAATACCAAGGGGCAGGTCATTGGCGTGAACGCCGCGATCTTCTCGCCCTCGGGCGGCAACGTCGGTATCGCCTTCGCCATTCCCGCCTCGACGGCGACAAATGTCATCGCCGATCTGAAGGACGATGGCACCGTCGTGCGCGGCTGGCTCGGCGTCCAGATCCAGCCGGTGTCGGCCGATATCGCCGAAAGCCTCGGGCTTGACGAGGCGAAGGGCGCGATCGTTGCCGAGGCACAGGGCGACAGCCCGGCGCTGGCAGCCGGGATCCGGTCTGGCGACACGATCCTGTCGGTCGATGACGAAGCGATCGACGGGCCGCGTGAGCTCGCCCGCAAGATTGCCGCTTACCCGCCGGAGACCGAGGTCGATCTTGGTATCTGGCGTGATGGCCGCGAGCAGAGCGTGACGGTGACCCTCGGCCGTCTGCAGGAGAAGGCAAGCGCCGCGGCTGCGGTCGAGCCCACCGGCGAGGCAACCGCCTTCGTCGACAGCCTTGGCCTGGAACTGGCGTCCGCAAAAGAAGTCGGGGCCGGCGAGCGGGGCGTGGTGATCACCGACCTGGCACGTGACAGCAAGGCTGGAGAAAAAGGCCTGAAGCGCGGCGACGTGATTCTCGAGGTCGCCGGAAAGCCGGTCGATGCGCCGGGCGATGTGGCCAGTGCCGTGCTCGGTGCAAGCGAAGGAGGCCGCAAGGCCGTCCTGATGCGGGTGAAGAGCGAAAACGCCACGCGCTTCGTCGCGGTTCCGGTCGCCCGCGGCTGACGCGGCTTGCCGGACGGCGCACGATGGCGCGACCTTGCGCCTGAGACAGGGAGCCCCGGGCCGGTCACACGGCACGGGGCTCTGGCGTCCCGGGTGCGCGAATAGACCGCGCTCCCCGACGATGATATGCAAACTCCCGTCCGCAATGCGATGTGAAGAAGCCCATGCGTATCCTGATTGTCGAGGACGATACAGAAGCCGCCAACTATCTCGCCAAGGCGCTGCGTGAGACCGGGCATGTGGTCGACCATGCGCCCGACGGCGAGGTCGGCTATGATCTGGCCTCTTCCGCTCCCTACGACGTGCTGGTTGTCGACCGGATGCTTCCCCGTCGCGACGGTCTTTCCATGATCTCTGGCCTGCGCGCGGATGGAAACCACACGCCGGTGCTGGTGCTGTCGGCGCTAGGCCAGGTCGACGACCGGGTGACCGGACTGCGTGCCGGCGGCGATGATTATCTTCCCAAGCCCTATGCGTTTTCCGAGCTTCTTGCCCGCGTCGAGGCGCTCGGCCGGCGGCCGCGCCAGCAGGACATCGACACAAGCTACACTGTCGGCGATCTGACACTCGACCGGCTGAGCCACACGGTCACCCGCTCGGGCCAGGACATTCCCCTGCAGCCGAGGGAGTTCAAGCTGCTCGAATACCTGATGCAGAACGCCGGGCAGGTCGTGACCCGCACGATGCTGCTGGAGCATGTCTGGGAGTATCATTTCGATCCGCAGACCAATGTGATCGACGTTCATGTGTCGCGGCTTCGCGGCAAGATCGACAAGGACTTCGATCGCCCGCTCCTCCATACGGTGCGCGGCGCCGGGTACACGATCCGTGACATCGCTCGCTAGATTGTTTCGCACCACGGCCATAAAGCTTGCGCTGATTTATCTGGCAGCGCTCTCGCTCGCCTCCGGCGCGGTGATCGTCTATCTGTCGCAAAACACGGCGACGGTGCTGCGCGAGCAGATCGTCGAGACGGTGGATGCGGAGATCGTCGGGCTTGCCGACAGATATCGCATCGCCGGCATCCGCGGACTGGTTGCTTCTGTCGAGGCGCGGTCGCGGCGCCCCGGCGCAAGTCTCTATCTGGTCACGGATTTTGCCGCCAATCAGCTCGTCGGCAACGTCGAGGGGCTGGACGAGCGCGTGCTCGCGGGCGAAAGTGGCGAGCTGCAGCGGGTGAGCTATACGCCGCTTGGCGGCGGCGAGAAGCGCGAGGCGCTGGTCCGCGTCTTCCAGCTTTCCGGCGGCTTCCGCCTGCTGGTCGGGCGTGATCTCCAGGAACAGCAGTATTTCCGTTCGCTTCTGGCCGAGGCGATGCGGTTCTGGCTTCTGGTGCTCGCCGGCCTTGGGCTGGTGACCTGGATCTACGTCAGCCGGCGTGTGCTCAAGCGTATTGACGCGATGGCCGCGACCGGCAGGCGGATCATGTCGGGCGACCTGTCCGAGCGGCTGCCGGTGGAAGGCACCGGCGACGAGTTCGACCGGCTGGCGGTCGGCCTCAACACAATGCTCGAGCGCATCGAGGCCCTGATGCACGGCCTGAAGGATGTCTCCGACAATATCGCGCATGATCTCAAGACGCCGCTGACGCGCATGCGTAACCGGGTGGAGGAAGCGCTGCGGCAGGAGGATGCCCACGTGCCTGCGCGCGCGGCGCTTGAGGCGACAATCGAAGATTGCGACACGCTGATTCGAACGTTCGATGCTCTCCTGCGCATCGCGCGGGTCGAGGCCGGATCCTCGGACGCGGCGCAGGAGCCTTTTGACGCGAACACCCTTCTGTCCGAGGTTGGCGAACTCTACGCCCCGGTCGTCGAGGACGAGGGCGGGACACTCGATGTGGCGTTCGACGAAGAGCTGATGCTGTGCGGCAACCGCGAGCTGTTGGTGCAAGCGCTGGTGAATCTCATTGAAAATGCGTTGAAATACGCTCGGAACGCTGACGAGGATGGCGTAAGGATACATCTGGAAGGCCATATGGACGAGGGGACCGTGGTTCTGTCCGTTCGCGATCAAGGCGTCGGAATCGCCGACGCCGACAAGGAGCGAGTGTTGCATCGCTTCGTGCGCCTGGAGGAGAGCCGCAACGAACCGGGGTCGGGTCTTGGGCTGAGCCTTGTTTCGGCCGTTGCGCGCCTGCATGGCGGGTGTCTGGTTCTCGGCGATGCCGATCCGGGATTGCGTGCCGAGCTACGGTTGCCGGGCGGCAAGGGGCCGGCGGGTGAAAAACGAAATGGGGGAGATGTGCGTGACGGGCGAAAAGGCGGACGTGCAAGCGCGTGACGAACGGCCTCTCCTGGAGGCCTTGACGGTCGAGCCGGCGCCGGCCGATGCAGATGCGGGCGAGGCGATCCTGTCCGATCTCACGCCAGTGTTCGAGAACATCGCCGATCCCGAACTTGAGCCACGGACCCGCGCATTTCTGTCGGGCGCGCTGACCAATGCGCCCTACCTGCGCGATCTTGCCTGTTCCGATCCCGAGCGGCTTGCGACCATTCTGACGACGCCTCCGCAGCAGCGCGCCGCGCGCCTGATCGAGGACGCTCGTGCATTGGAAGCGGAAGACGAAGCGGCGCTGATGCGTGCGTTGCGCAATCTCAAGAAGGATCTGGCCCTGACGCTTGCTCTCGCCGACATCGGCGGGGCCATTGATCTGGACGCGGTCACTGGCGGTCTCAGCCGTTTCGCCGACGCCGCCCTGACGGCCGCCATCCGGTTTTGCCTGCGCGACATGGAGCGTCGCGGCCGTTTCGTGCCGCAGGACGCGGCGCGCCCGGAAGAGGGCTCCGGCTTCGTCATTCTGGCGATGGGCAAATACGGCGCCTTTGAGCTCAACTATTCCTCCGACATCGATCTCATCGTTCTCTACGATCCGGATGCGGCACCGATGGACGGCGGCGCGGAGGCGCAGGTGGAATTCGTCCGCATGACAAAGCGTCTCGTAAAGATCATGGGCGACAGGACGGGGGACGGATATGTCTTCCGCACCGATCTGCGGCTGCGGCCCGATCCCGGCGCGACACCGCTTGCCATGTCGATCCCGGGCGCGCTTGTCTACTACGAGAGCCTGGGCCAGAACTGGGAGCGGGCCGCACTGATCAAGGCTCGGGCCTGCGCCGGCGATATCGGCTGCGGCAACGCCTTCCTGAAGGAAATAAGCCCTTTCATCTGGCGCAAGTATCTCGACTATGCCTCCATCGCCGACGTGCATTCCATCAAGCGCCAGATCCATGTGCACAAGGGGCATGGTGAAATCGCGGTCGCCGGACACAATGTCAAGTTGGGCCGTGGAGGCATTCGCGAGGTCGAGTTTTTTGCCCAGACGCAGCAACTGATTGCCGGCGGGCGGATCACCGAGCTGCGCGGTCGGCGCACGCTCGACACGCTCGACACGCTGGCCGAACTCGACTGGATCGCGCCGGAGGCGCGCGACGAACTGGCCGCGGCCTATGTGTTCCTGCGCAAAGTCGAACACCGCATCCAGATGGTGAACGACGAGCAGACGCATATCCTGCCGGCCGATGAGGGCGCGCGCGCCAGGGTCTCGCGGCTGATGGGCTATGACGACCTTACCGCGTTCGAGGACGATCTGCGCACCCGGTTCAAGACCGTCCAGCGGCACTATTCGGCGCTGTTCGAGAACGAGCCGGAGCTCGCCTCCGATCTGGGAAATCTCGTCTTTACCGGCGACGACGACGACCCGGAGACGCTGGAGACGCTCAGCGGGCTTGGCTATGAACGGCCGAAGGAGGCGGCGAAGATCATTCGCGCCTGGCACTTTGGTCGCTATCCGGCGGTGCGCTCCTCCAAGGCGCGCGAACGCCTCACGGAACTTCATCCGGTTCTCATCTCGGCGCTGGCCAGCACCGACAATGCCGACAAGGCGCTGTTGTCCTTCGACGGTTTCCTGTCCAAGCTTCCCGCCGGCGTGCAGCTGTTCTCGCTGCTGCGATCCAACCCGGAGCTCCTGCGCCTGCTGGCAACCGTGATGGGCGCTGCGCCCCGCCTTGCCGAAGTGGTGTCCAAGCGCGTGCATGTCCTGGACGCGGTTCTCGATCCGGCCTTTTTCGGCGCGATGCCGACCTCCGAGGAGTTTCGGACCGGGCTTGCCCGCACGCTGGACCTCGCGCGGTTCTATGAGGATGCGCTCGATCGCGCACGGATCTTTGCGCAGGAGCAGCAGTTTCTGATCGGGCTACGGCTCTTGTCCGACACGCTGACGGCCCATCAGGTGGGCGAGGCGCTTGCCCGACTGGCGGAAACGATCGTCGCCGGGCTCCTGCCGCACGTCATCGGCCATGTCGCGGAAAATCACGGAAAGCTGGCGAATGGCGCATGGGCGGTTCTTGCCATGGGCAAGCTCGGCGGCCGGGAAATGACGGCGTCGTCCGACCTCGACCTGATCCTGCTTTACGACCATCCCGACGAGACTGCGCAAACGGACGGGCCGCGTCCTCTTGCCGTGAGCCAGTATTTCATCCGGTTGACCCAGCGCCTGGTGTCGGCGCTTTCGGCGCCGACCGCCGAAGGCCTGCTCTATGAAGTTGACTTTCGCCTGCGTCCGTCGGGCAACGCCGGGCCGCTCGCCACCCGTCTGGCCTCTTTCGAGACCTATCAGGCAAAGGAAGCCTGGACCTGGGAATACATGGCCTTGACGCGGGCAAGGGTCATCGTGTCGTCTTCGGATGCGTTTGCGGAGCGTATCCACGGCTTGATCTGCGAAACGCTTGCCCGGCCGCGCGACGCGGCGAAAGTGGCGCAAGAGGTCGCGTCGATGCGTGCGCGCATCGAAGCGGAAAAGGGCACGTCTGACGTTTGGGACATGAAGCAGGTTGCCGGCGGACTGGTCGACATCGAGTTCATCGCGCAATATTTGCAGCTCGTCCATGCGCACGACGATGCCGGTGTCCTGTCGCAGACCACCGAGAGCGCGCTGGAAAACGCGGCGCGTGCCGGATTTCTCTCACCCGGCGATGCCGAGACGCTGATGCCTGCCATACGGCTGTATCATGCCCTTACCCAAGTGCAACGCCTGACGCTCGATGGTCCGTTCAAGGCGGAAACAGCGCCCAAGGGTGTTCGCGAGCTTCTGGTGCATGCCGGGGAGTCGCCGGACTTCAAGCATCTTGAACATCGGCTGAAGGAGTGTCAGGACGCCGTGAGAGCGACGTTCGAGCGCATCGTCGGACCCGTGACGAAGGCGGCCGGCTGACGTGCGTTTTGGCGTTAGGGCGGAATTGCCCGCGCGGTTCAGGCGGCGGGCAGGTTTGCCGGCAGCACGACAGGGCGGTTGACCGGCAGGGACACCGTGACGCAGGTGCCTTTTCCGACCGTTGACTGGATGTCCATGGTGCCGCCATGCAGCTTGATCAGCGATTGCGCGATGGCAAGGCCAAGGCCTGACCCCTTGTGGGTCTTGGTAAACTGGTTTTCGACCTGAACGAACGGCTTGGCGAGGCGAAGGATATCGCTTTGCTTGATGCCGATGCCGGTATCGGTGATGGCGACGACGATCTGCGCTGCGTCGCCCGTGCCGGAATGGTCGGCCGTCAGGCTGACCGCGCCACCGTCCGGGGTGAATTTCACCGCATTTGCCAAGAGGTTCAGGAGAACCTGTTTCATCGCCCGACGGTCGCCGACAAGCGACAGGTCATCTGCGGTTTTAGACGTGACCGAGATGTTCTTCTCGTCGGCCGCCGAGGCGATAATCCGCGAGACGTCGCTCACGACAGCGCCAAAGTTCATGTCCTCGTGTTTCAGCTCCAGCCGGCCGGCCTCGATCTTCGACATGTCGAGAATGTCGTTGATGACGTTGAGCAGGTAGCGGCCGCTGTCGTGAATATCGCTGCAATATTCGCTGTACTTGTCCGATCCGAGCGGTCCGAACATGCCCTGGTCCATGATCTCGGAAAATCCGATGATCGCATTGAGCGGTGTGCGCAGCTCGTGGGAGATGTTGGCAAGGAATTCGCTTTTTGCCTGGTTGGCTTCTTCGGCCTTTGTCTTTTCTTCCGAATACTTCTCCGCGAGTTCGACCAGCTGCTGTGCCTGAATTTCCAGCTTCTGGCGCGATTGGCGCAAATCGGCGACCGTCGCCATCAGTCGGCGTTCGCTTTCCATCAGCTTTTCTTCGTGTCGCTTCAGCGCCGTGATGTCGGTGCCGACCGACACGAAGCCGCCGTCCTTGGTGCGGCGTTCGGAAATCTGCAGCCAGCGCCCGTCGGCGAGATGCGCCTCATAGCTTGAGGAGGGATCGGAGCCGTCGCTGCCGATGGTGGGGCTCGCGGACACGACCGTTTGGCGGGCGCTCGACATCACGTGGGCATATGGCGTTCCGGCCTTGATGGCTGCGTTCGGCAGGTTGTGAAGCGTCTGGTAATTGGAGTTGCACATCACCATGCGGTTCTCGGTGTCCCAGAGAACGAAGGCTTCGGAAATCGTTTCGATGGCATCGCGCAGACGCAGGTCTGCAGTTCGGCTTTGCTCGGCAAGCTGTTTTTGTTCGGTGACGTCGATGCAAATGCCGATCAGGTGAGGTTCGGAGATGCCCGGTTCGCTTTGCACCTGGGCCCGCGCCCGCAGCCACACCCATTCGCCGTTGGCGTGGCGCATGCGGAACTGTTTGTCGACGGTCGTTTCGCCGGTCTCCAGCAGGGATTCAGCCAGGGTGTAGAGGTCGATATCGTCAGGATGCGTGAGGGCCGAGATCTCCGAAAACCCCAGAATATCGTCCCTTGGCGGCATTCCGAGCATTTCGTAGAGCGAGGCCGACCAGAAGATCCGGCCGCGCGAAAGATCCCAGTCGAACAGGCCGCACCGGCCGCGGTTGAGGGCAAGATCGATGCGCGCGCGTGTGGCAGCGTAGATCTGGTCGGCCTGCTCGGCCCGTGTTGCCTGCGCAAAGAAGGCATAGATCAAAATCAGCATCACCGATGCGGTGCCGACGAAGAGGGTCACATTGGCGGATACGCTTGCGCGCCATTCGGAAAACAGCATGTCCTTGGACTGAACAAGTGCGACCATGCCCAGGCGCCCGTCCAGATGATGAACGGTGGCATAGGCTTCGTCATCGGTGTCCGCGCCAACCGTCAGAACGCCCGCGCGTGCGCCGAAGACCGTCAGCGGCTGGCCGGCCCCCAGGAGATCGGAGAGAGGCCGTCCCTCAAGGTCGGAGCGGATCGGGGCGGTTGCGACAATGAGGCCATCCTTGTCGGCGACGAGGATGCGCCGGGCATCGCTTGTGGCACGCGGCGGCAGGCTGTCGGCAAGGGCCGCCTGCAAGGCGGTTCGGAAACCGAGTTCCGGCAGGTCCGCTTCTTCGGCACCCAGACGCGCGGCGAGGGTGGTGGCGATCATTGTCAGGTCGTCGCGGGCGCGCTGATCCGTCTCTTCGTGCTCATAGGAAAGCGTCAGGGCGCGATAGGTTGCGAGTGTTGCGATGAAGACGACGCATAGAATTGGGATGGCGCGACGAAAGAAGGGCTCCGCCGTCAGGAGGCGCTGATACGCCGGCTGAGCCAGCAGGCGAATATGTCCGGTCAGCGACTGTGCGTCGCGTTGTTTCCGAAGCAGGTCCGCGAATCGACGTGCGGACGCTGAGCCTGCAAGGGCACGCGCCATCGTAATGGCTCCCGATGTATCGATTTTGCCACAACAAGAACGCAACAGGCGTTCGAATCAACTTCATTTGAATCGCATTCGCCGATTTTGTCCATAGCTGGGCAAGAAAAATATAGTTAATCGAAGGTTAATGTGTCGATGTTAAACACAACTATCGCGAGTCTACGCTTGCTGGACAGGGTGTGAGGGCGGCGGACGCTGTCGGCCCGTCGCCTCAGCAGGAGTCCGAGAGGTATCTATTGCAGGCACCGGTCGACGATATCGCGGACGTCTGGAGACAGGTCTGCGGCCTGCGCCATGCCTTCGAGCGTTGTTTTCGCCCGGGCGCGCCGCACGGGTTCAAGCGCGCGCCATGACCGGAACGCGGAGAGAAGCCGGGCGGCGGCCTGAGGATTTCGTGTGTCGAGCTCAAGGGCAAAGTCGGCGATGAAATCGAAGCCCGCACCATCGGCCCGATTGAACTGGGACTGGTTGCCGCTGGCGAAGGCGCCGATCAGCGCCCGCACGCGGTTGGGGTTGGCCGGCGAGAACCCTGGATGCCGGGTAAGCGCCTGGACCGATGCCAGCGTCTCGTCGCCTGGAGCGGTTGCCTGCACCATGAACCACTTGTCCATGGCAAGAGGCGTGCCGGCATGGCGTTGAGCGAAGGCGTCGAGCGCCTCCTTGTATCCCGGCAGGCGCGCGTGAACCAGAACGGTCAGGGCTGCGAGCCGATCCGTCATGTTGTCGGCGACGTCGAAATGGTGCCGGACGGTGGCGTCATTCCCGCCGCCTTGTGCATGTCCCAGATAGTCGAGCAGGACATTCTTCAGCGCGCGCCGGCCGGCCGAGGCCGCATCCGGGCTATAGGGCGCCGTGTCCTTCATGTCGCCGTAGACCCGTTTTACGACCGGGCCAAGTGCGGATGCCAGTCCGGCGCGCATTTGCGCGCGGGCGAGATGGATCGCCTCCGGGTCGACATTGCTTCCGATCTCCCGCGCGATGTCGGCCTCGCCTGGCAACTGAAGGCACAGGGCCCTGAAGGCAGGCTCGAGAGCGTCGTCTGCCATGGTCGCCTCGATCGCGGCGATCAGGCGCGGGTCGATTGCCAGCCGTTGCTGGCGCGGGCCGGCAGAGGTCTGCTCGATCAGCGCCTTGAAGATGACCGTCTGCAACGCTTCCCAGCGGTTGAAGGCGTCTGCGTCATTGGCGGCGAGGAACAGGAGGTCCGTATCGTCCAGGTCGCTCTTCAGGGTTACCGGAGCGGAAAACCCGCGCAGAAGAGACGCGACCGGCTGTTCGGCAACATCGTGAAAGACGACCTTCTGCACAGGCGCCGTGATGTGAACCACGTCGCCGGTCGTTTCCGCACCGGTTACGGACGTGTACGGAAGGTCTGCACCGGTCGCATCGACGAGACCGATCCGCAAGGGAACATGCAAGGCCGGCTTGTCGGCCTGTTTCGGTGTTGGCGGTGTCTGCTGCCTGATCGTCAGTGTGAGGCGCTTCTCGGAGGCATCGTAGTCGCTGTCGATCCGCAGGGTCGGCGTGCCGGCCTGTTCGTACCAAAGCGCGAACTGGTCCAGGTCGCGTCCGCTCGCTTCCGCGAAACAGGCGAGAAAGGCTTCGACCGTCGTCGCCTCGCCGTCGTGCCGGTCGAAGAAGAGGTCCATTCCACGGCGAAAATCCTCCGCGCCCAGCACCGTTTTGAGCATGCGCACGACTTCCGCGCCTTTCTCGTAGACGGTGGCCGTGTAGAAGTTGTTGATCTCGTGATAGAGGCGCGGGCGCACCGGATGCGCCAGCGGTCCCGCGTCCTCGGGAAACTGGTGCGATTTCAGCAGGCGCACGTCGGAGATCCGCTTGACGGAACGCGAACGCATGTCGGCGGAGAACTCCTGGTCGCGGAACACTGTCAGGCCCTCCTTGAGGCACAGCTGGAACCAGTCGCGGCAGGTGATGCGGTTTCCGGTCCAGTTGTGGAAATACTCATGGGCAATGACGGCCTCGATGCCGGCATAATCCTGGTCGGTCGCCGTGTCGGGATCGGCCAGAACGTATTTGTCGTTGAAGATGTTGAGGCCCTTGTTCTCCATCGCGCCCATGTTGAAGTCGGACACGGCGACGATGTTGAACACGTCGAGGTCGTAACACCGGCCGAAGACCTCTTCGTCCCAGCGCATCGAGCGCTTGAGGCTGTCCATCGCCCAGGCGCAATGGGCCTCGTTGCCATGCTCCACATAGATGTTGAGCGCGACATCTTTGCCTTCGGCGGTGGTAAATCTGTCGCTGACACAGGCGAGGTCGCCGGCGACAAGCGCGAACAAATAGCTCGGCTTGGGATGCGGGTCGTGCCAGATCGCATAGTGGCGATCCGTTCCCGGCACCGCGCCGTGTTCAACCGGGTTGCCGTTGCCGAGCAGGAGCGGCGCCTCGCTGGCGCGCGCCTCGATGCGGGTGGTGTAGACGGAAAGGCAATCCGGCCGGTCGAGGAAATAGGTGATCCGGCGAAATCCTTCCGCCTCGCATTGTGTGCAATAGGTGCCGTTCGAGCGGTAGAGGCCCATCAGCTTGGTGTTTGCGTCCGGGTCGAGCCGCGTTTCAATGTCGAGCTGGAACGGGCCGTCGGGCAGGGCGTCGATTTCCAGCCGCGACGGGGTCGCGCGGTAGCGGTCGGTGGCGAGCACCTGACCGTCGAGTGCAAGCGAAACGAGGGTTAGTTCGTCGCCATCGAGAACAAGCGGTTCGCTTGCCGGCGTATTCGCTGCGCGGCGAACCGAGAGGCGTGCCGAAACGCGGGTCGCGCGCGGCGCCAGCCGGATATCGAGATGGACGGTGTCGATCTCGAAACTCGGCGAACGATACTCCTCGAGGCGGACCGGTGCGGAGATCTCCGTGCGCATGATTGGCTCCTTTTTTGCGGCTCGCATCCTTGGCCGCCGGCGCCCGTTCGATGACGGGGGCGGCTTGAGGCATACGGCACGTGGTGTTCGCGCGGGTCGACCGCGCCGGTCGATTGACGGTCAGCAGATTGTACGGGCCATGGTGACGAGGGCATCCGTCAGATCGCTGTGCGGATCTGCAAGCGGGGCGATCACGGTGAAATGGTTGTCCTGCCCGCGAATGTCGAGCCGGGTGTCGACGCCACCGCGCCCCCAGATGTCGGCGATGATGCGCGACTGGCGGATGAACTCGCCGGATTCGCCGCCACCCACGGCGGCAGTGAGGTGGGTGCCCGACGGTGCCACCATCGCCAGCGGCGAGGCGTCGATGGCCTCCTTGCGGTCAAGGCGCAGATTTGCATTGAGCGTGGTGTCGATCAGCGGCTGCAGGTCGAAGACCCCGGAAATCGAAAGCCCGGCGGGCACCAGGCGCAGCGGCAGGCCGCGTTGCGCCCAGTCGGTCGCGAGCAGGGCGGCGGTCAGATGGCCGCCCGCAGAATGGCCGAAGGCGACGATGGGCTTGCGGTAGCGTTCCCACAGGTGGCCGGCCAAATGGCGGATCTCCTCGGTGATGTCTCCGACGCGGACCTGGGGGCACAGGGTGTAGTTGGCGACGGCGCAGGGAATGCCGTGCGCGACGATCCCCCGGGCCATATGGGAGAAGAAGGTGCGGTCGAGCGCCTGCCAGTATCCGCCATGCAGGAACAGGCCGATGGCGCCGCCAAGCGGCATGCCGCCTGCGGGCAGGAAAAGATCGTAGGTCGTGCGCTCGGACAGTTCATAGGGAATCGCAAGGTCGCACGTCGCTTCCGCGCGGTAGGCGGCGGCATCCCGCTTCCAGCCTTCGATTTGCGCCGGGTGTTCCGGCACGAGGGACCTGTTGTTGTATTCCGCTTCGTAGTCAATCACGCTCGCGCTCCTGTTTCACCTGTCGTCTTACCCGCCCGTTGCCTATGAGTACAGAGAGGGCGCGCTCGATATCGGTCGGCAGACGAGCGTGAAGGGCGGGGTCGCGATCAAGGGGCGTTCCGTTATAAGGTGCGTCTGATTTCAAAGACGGCACTGACAGGAATCGACGCGCGGAATGATCAGGCGTTTGAGACAATATGGCCGCTCCCGCGTGCGGGGGATCTCGATGACGGCCCTGGTGGGGGTGGCCTTCGGCTCGCTCCTGACCGTGTCGATGCTGCTCGTGCTTGGCTTGGCCGTGACCGCCAACGTCCAAAACACCTTTTCGCTGCTGAACGACAAGGCGGTTCTGGCCACCGGTGCGCTCGAACGCCAGGTGCGCGATCATCTTGATCTGGCGGCAAGCGCGGTCAACGGCCTTAAGACGCAGCTTGACGGGCGACCGCTCGGGCCGGTCGCGTTTCCCGATCTTCGCCCGGTGCTGCTTGCGGCCGTGCATGCCAATCCGGCGATCGATGTGCTCGTCATTTCGCATCCCGGTGGCGAGGAGTTCGGCGTCTACCGGTCGGAAACCGGGAAGCTTTGGCCGTTCCGGCGCCAGCAGGTGCCGGAAGTCGCATCGCGCTACAGCCTTCCCGAAATCGGCATGAATGCGCCTGCGACCTGGGGTCCGCTGATGACTTCGGACGGTTCGCTCTATGCCAATGTCACGGTTCCGCTCGTGGAGGCAGGGCGGCTTTCGGGCTATCTGACCGCCGCCGTTTCCACCGAGGAAATCGGAAACACCGTACGTCAGCTCGACGACGGCCCCTTCGCGACCGTCTTCATCATCGCGAACGGCGACGAGGTCATTGCCCATTCCGACCTGGAGCGACTGCCGCAGATCGATGGCAAACCGGCAGTGTTGCCGGCCAGGATAGCCGATCTCGGCGATGTCGCCCTTCAACGCTTCAGGACGAGCCCGCGTCTGGAAAACTTCCGTCGGGCGAACGCGGCAGGCGTCGATGTGCGCGACATGGAAACGTCCGATGACGGGCCCGACTATCTGTCCATGACCAAGACGATCGCCGGCTACGGTCCGGGCGTCTGGACGGTCGGCCAGTATTACGAGGCATCCAGCATCTCGCGCGAGGTGCAACGCCTGTTCGGATCCGCTGCGGTCGGGCTGGTGTCGATCGTGATCGCGCTGGGTCTTTCCATCCTGCTCGTCCGCCGGGCGGCGCGCCCGCTGTCGGAAATCGCTCGGCGGGCTGAATATGTCGGATCGCTGGACTTCGACCAGGTTGACCCATTGCCGAGAAGCCGGATCAGGGAACTCGATCAGGTCTATCAGGCCTTCAATGCGATGGTGATCGGTCTGAAGGCGATGAACACTTATGTGCCGCGCAGCCTGTTTCGCAAGCTCATGCGCCTTGGTGTCGACAGCGCGGCCGTAGCCCAGGAACGCGACCTGACCTGCATTTTCACCGACATCGTCGGCTTCACGTCGGTCTCGGAGCACCTGACGGCGCCGGAAACCGCGCGCCTGTTGAACGATCATTTCGCTCTTCTTGTTGCGGCCGTGGAAGCGGAAGGCGGCACGGTCGACAAGTTCGTCGGCGACGGGATGCTGGCGTTCTGGGGGGCGCCCGACAGGCGCGAAGATCATGCGATGGCGGCGACCCGCGCCTGTCTCGCTATTTCGCGGAGCGTGCAGGCGGCCAACGAGAAAGCCGTCGAAGACGGCCGCGAGCCGATCCGGCTGCGCATCGGCATTCACAGCGGCAGGGCCGTGGTCGGCAATGTCGGAGCTCTCGACCGCTGGAACTACACGGTTGTTGGGGATGCCGTAAATCTCTGCGAACGTCTTCAAACACTCGGCCGAGACGTTGCGCCCGACGCCGAAGTGGTGATTCTGGCAAGCGACGAAACGGTTTCGCGTATCGGAGCGGCAGGGGCTGCTCCGCTCGGCGCTTATCAGTTGCGTGGCCGCAGCGGACCCGTCACCGTGTGGCGGATCGATGACACCGTCATGCCTGTCGAGCCTGTCGCGTCCGCGTCCCTGGGACTTGCCGGCGAATGAAATGCACCATCAAACGCAAGACATTCTTTTGTGATTTTCATCACTTGTCTTTAGAGTTGCCATGACACGGTGTCGGAGGGGCAGGCGAGCCGGCAAGACGCTCTCGCAAGCGGATTTTTCCGCGCCTTGCATCAACGCGATCTCGCCGGGAGGAGGGCGGACTAAGTGGATGTGTTGACGGTCGACGATCTGAGCGTCGATTTTTTGACTGCGGAGGGACGTGCGCGTGCGGTGAACGGAGTGTCTTTCTCCGTCCCGGAAAACCGTACCGTTGCTCTGGTTGGCGAATCCGGGTCCGGAAAAACCGTCGTTTCCCAGACGATCATGGGGCTGTTGCCGGAAAAGGCGCAGATCACCGGCGGTCGCGTTCTGTTCCGGGACCCGGCAAGCGACGGGTCTCCGGTGGATATCGCCACGCTTAACCGCAAGGGGTCGACGCTGCGCGCGATCCGCGGAAATCGCATCGCCATCATTTTTCAGGAGCCGATGACCTCGCTCTCGCCGTTGCACACCATCGGCGACCAGATCGGCGAAGCGGCACAGCTTCATCGCGGCGCCGGTGCGTCGGAAGCGCGCGAACTGACGCGCGAAATGCTGAGCCTTGTTCGGTTTCCCGATCCGGTCCGCGGGCTCGACGCCTATCCGTTCGAACTGTCCGGCGGCCTGCGCCAGCGCGCGATGATCGCCATGGCGATGATCTGCCATCCCGCGCTCCTGATCGCGGATGAGCCGACAACCGCGCTCGACGTCACCATTCAGGCGGAAATCCTGAAGCTGATGAAGGACGTCCAGGAAACCCTGAAGATGTCGATGCTGCTGATCACCCACGACTTCGGGGTGGTCGCCAACATGGCCGACGAGGTGGTGGTCGTCTATCACGGACGGGTGATGGAGCAGGGCAGTGCCGCCGAACTTTTCGGCAATCCGCAGCACGCCTATCTCAAGGCACTCCTCAACGCGGTGCCACGCTTCGGCATGGAAGCGGGGGAGCGTCTTGTTCCCATTCGTCCCATCAAACCGCATGCGGAAGGCTTTCTGAAAAGCGGACGCACCCGCGCGGCCACGCCGGGCACCCCGCTGGCCACTCTCTCGGGCGTGACAAAACGCTTCGTGACCCGCAAGAGCGGCTTTTTCGGCGGAAAGTCCCATGCGCTGCTCGCGCTCGACGACATTAATCTGACCGTCAATCGCGGAGAATGCCTGGGGCTCGTTGGCGAATCCGGGTCCGGAAAGACCACGACGGCAAAGGCGATCCTGCGTGCGCTCGAGATCGATGAGGGCGAGATCAGCTACGATGCCGGCTCCGGGCCGGTGGACGTCGCCAGGCTTTCCGGGGCGGGTCTGCTCGACTACCGAAAGCGGGTCCAGCTGATTTTCCAGGACCCGTTTTCCTCGCTAAACCCGCGCATGACGGTGAACGACCTCCTCTCCGAGCCGCTGGTGATCCACAAGGTGGGCACACCGGCCGAGCGGGCCGAACGCGTCCGCGAACTGATGCGGCTGGTCGGCCTCGACGCCCGGTTCCTGCGCCGCTATCCGCATTCCTTTTCCGGCGGGCAGCGTCAGCGCATCGGCATTGCGCGTGCGCTTGCGCTCAATCCCGAGTTCATCCTTTGCGATGAGCCGACCTCCGCGCTGGACGTATCGGTCCAGGCGCAGATACTCAATCTGCTGAAGGATCTGAAACGTGAGCTAGGTCTGACCTACCTTTTCGTCAGCCACAACCTGGCCGTCGTGGACTATATCGCCGACCGCATCGCTGTCATGTGCCGCGGCCGGGTCGTCGAGGTCGCACCGACCCGCGAGCTGATCGAAAATCCGATGCATCCCTATACGCGCGCGCTGCTCGATTCCGTTCCCGAACCGGATCTGAATGCACCGCTCGATTTCGCCAAACTCGACGCCGGCCGCGCGTCGGAACCCGATGCCTGGCCGCATCCCTATCGACTGGCCGACGGCGTGACGCCGACGCTTGTCGAAATGGAGCCGGGTCATTTTGTCTGTGCTCCCGGCCTTGCGGGCCGCGCACCCCTTTCATCCGTCAAGGAGGCTGCACTATGAGCCTGGGCTTGAGGCTTTCCTCGACCGTCCTGTCAATCGCACTGTTGACGCTTGCCGCGTTCGCCACACCCGTTTCGGCGCTCGAGCTCAAGGAAACGCCGGGGCTTTCGGAGCGCGTTGGCAAGGATCTTCCGCCGGTGGCCGAGCGCGTACCGGCGGAGCCGCTGGTCGTCGACCTGGAAGCTTCCGGCCGGGAAATCGGCACGTCCGGCGGCGAAATAAACACCCTGATCGGGCGCTCCAAGGACGTGCGGCTGATCAACGTGTGGGGCTATGCCCGTCTCGTCGGGTACAATGAGAGCCTCGATCTGGTGCCGGATCTTCTCAAGGACCTGGTCTCCGAAGACGACCGCCGTTTTACGCTGCATCTGCGCGAAGGACACAAATGGTCGGATGGCACACCCTTCACCAGCGAGGATATCCGGTTCTGGTATGAGGATATCGCGCTGAACGAGAAGCTTCAGCCGGCGGGACTGCCCGCGTTCATGCTGGCCGATGACAAACCGCCCGTCTTTGAGGTGATCGACGAGACGACTGTGCGGTTTTCCTGGGATGCGCCCAACCCGTTGTTTGCGCCCGAGATGGCGAAATCGCGCCCGCCGTTCATCTACCGGCCCGCGCATTACCTGAAGCAGTTTCATGCCAAATATGGCGACATGGACGAGATCGCCCAGCTTGCGGCGGAACGCAAACTGCGCAACTGGGCCTCTTTGTTCAACAAGATGGACGACATGTACAATGCGCGAAATCCGGATCTTCCGAGCCTGCAGCCGTGGCTGCGGGTGAAGGATGACGGGGAGCGGCGCTTCGTTCTGGAACGGAATCCCTATTACCATCGCGTGGATACGGTCGGAAACCAGCTTCCCTACATCGACCGGGTGATCATGACCGTCGCCGACGGCAAGATCATCCCTGCCAAGACCCAGGCGGGGGAGGTTGATCTTCAGGCCCGCAACATCGGCTTTTCCGACATTACGATCCTGAAGCAGGGCGAGAGGTCGGGGAAATTCAAGACCTACCTTTGGCCGATTTCCAAGGGATCGGAAATCTCGATCCTGCCCAACCTGACCGTTGCCGACCCGGTCTGGCGCAAGGTTTTGCGCGACACCCGCTTTCGCCGGGCGTTGTCTTTGGGAATCGACCGCGATCTGATCAACAAGGTGCTTTATCTCGGCTTCGGCAAGCCCGGGAACGATACGGTCCTGTCGAAGAGCCCGCTCTTCAAGGAGCATTACCGGGAGGCCTACGCCTCTTACGATCCGGATCAGGCCAATGCGCTGCTCGACGAGATGGGGCTGACCGAGCGCCGCAGCGACGGCACAAGGCTTCTGCCGGACGGGCGGCCGCTGGAGATCATCATCGAGGCGTCGGGCGAAAGCCAGGAACAGCTCGATGCGCTGGAACTCGTCGGCGAGACCTGGAGAGACATCGGCGTACGTCTCTTTCCCAAGCCGAGCCAGCGGGACATCATGCGCGAGCGCGCGCTTTCGGGTCTTCTGGTGATGTCGGTCTGGTCGGGCTTTGAAAACGGCATCCCCACGTCCGAAATGCCGCCGGAGGATTTTGTGCCCGTGCGGGGTGATTTCCTTTCCTGGGCCCGATGGGGCGACTATTACGAAACCGACGGTCGCACGGGCGAAAAGCCCGACTGGGCACCGGCTGTGCGGCTGACCGAGCTCTACGACGAGTGGCTGATCTCCACTTCCAAGGCAGAGCGGGTCCGCATCTGGCACGAGATTCTGGAGATCCATGCGCAGGAAACCATCCATATAGGGCTGATCTCCGAGGTGCGTCAGCCGGTTGTCGTGAAGAATCTGGGAAATGTGCCCGAGGAAGGCATTTACGGCTGGGATCCCGGCGCGCATTTCGGCATTCACCGCATGGATGAGTTCTTCATGAAATGACGGGTTTGAAACGCAATATGACGATGTCGCTGCAGGAGGCTGCCTGATGGCATTTTACGTGCTGCGCCGGATCCTGACGATGATCCCGACGCTGCTGGTCATCTCGTTGCTGACATTCATCATCATCGAGTTGCCCGCGGGCGATTACATTTCCAATCAGATTGCAGCCCTGAAGGCTGCCGGAGAGAGCGCGTCGATCGCCAAGCTGGAATTCATGCGCGCCGAATTTGCGCTCGACCGCCCCTTTCTGGAGCGCTATCTCATCTGGGTTGGACTGTGGCCGGGGCCGCACGGCTTCGATGGTTTGCTGCAGGGCAACTGGGGCTGGTCGTTCGAATACGACAAGCCGGTCGCCGAGGTTGTCGGGCCGACGCTGCCGCTCACCATCGTGCTCAACATGGCGACGATCCTCTTCGTTTATGTCGTGTCCTTCCCGATCGGCATCTACTCGGCGACGCGGCAATATTCCTGGGGCGACTACGGCTTCACGCTGGTGGGCTACATCGGCCTTGCCACACCGAATTTCCTGCTCGGCTTGATCCTGCTGTATTTCTCAAACCGCTGGTTCGGACTGTCGATCGGCGGCCTTATGGATCCGCAATACATCGGCGAACCCTGGAGCTTCGCCAAGGCGTTGTCGATCCTTGCGCACCTGATCGTGCCGACGGTCGTGATCGGAACGGCCGGCACCGCCGCGATGATCCGGCGCCTCAGAGCCAATCTGCTGGATGAGTTGCACAAGCAATACGTCACGACAGCCCGCGCCAAGGGCATGCGCGAGGCCCGCCTTTTGTTGAAATATCCGCTGCGCATGGCGCTCAATCCCTTCATCGCCGACATCGGCAACCTGATTCCCTCTCTGGTGTCGGGATCGGTGATCGTGTCGGTGGTGCTCAACCTTCCGACGGTCGGGCCGATCCTGCTCAACGCCCTGCAATCGCAGGATCAGTTCCTGTCCGGCTTCGTGCTCCTCTTCGTGGCGATCCTGACGCTGTTTGGCATGCTCGTCTCCGACCTGTTGCTCGCCGTGCTCGACCCGCGCATTCGCCTGGGCGGAAAGGCACCATCATGAGCGTGCAGGGCGGCGACCCCAAAGACCGGGAGCACTATGTCAATCCCGAGCCGTTCAATCCGACCGCAGCCGAGACACTGACGCCCGAGCAAGAGCGGTACTATCAGGCCTCGCAATGGAAGATCATGTGGTGGAAGTTCCGCCGCCACAAGCTGGCCGTGTGGTCGGGCGCGATCCTGATCCTGTTTTATCTCACTGTCCCCTTTGCCGAGCAGATCGCTCCCTATACGGCGAACGAACGCTCCAACGATCATCTCTATTCGCCGCCGCAATCGATCCACCTTTTCCACGACGGAAGCTTCGTCGGTCCGTTCGTCTACGGACTTGAGGCCAGCGTCGACCTGGAAACCGTGCGCTGGGTGTTCACGGAGGACCGCACCGACGTGCAGCCCATCCGCTTCTTCTGTTTTGGGTCCCAGTATGAGTTCTGGGGGCTTGTTTCCGGGAGTTTCCGGCTGTTCTGTCCGGCTGAGGGCGGGACGCTCTTCCTGCTTGGCACGGATAGGCTTGGCCGCGACGTGTTTTCCGGGCTCGTCTACGGTGCGCGCCTTTCGCTCACCGTCGGCCTTGTCGGCGTGACAATCTCCATCGTGCTCGGGCTGTTTTTCGGCGGGATCGCCGGGTTCTTTGGCGGCATCATTGACAGTCTCGTCCAGCGCGTGATCGAGATCCTGCGCTCGCTGCCGGAGCTTCCCTTGTGGATGGCTTTGTCCGCCGCCCTTCCGGTTACCTGGTCGCCCGTGTGGATCTATCTGGGCATTACCGTGATCCTGGGGCTTCTCGACTGGCCGGGGCTGGCGCGCGCGGTGCGCTCGAAGCTTCTGGCCCTGCGCGAGGAGGAATACGCGCGCGCCGCAACGCTCATGGGCGCGACGCCCTCGCGCGTGATCCGCAAGCATCTGCTGCCCGGGTTCACCAGCCACATCATCGCCTCCGCGTCGCTCTCGATCCCTGCAATGATCCTCGGTGAGACGGCGCTGTCTTATCTCAATCTCGGGCTGCGGCGCCCGGCGGTGTCCTGGGGCGTGTTGCTCAACGAGGCGCAGGATATTTCGGTCGTGGTGGTCTATCCGTGGCTGATGGCGCCCGTCGTCCCCATCATCATCGTCGTCCTCGCCTTTAATTTCCTCGGCGACGGTTTGCGTGATGCCGCCGACCCGTATAAGTGAGTCGGGAAGCGCGAACGCTTGCTGGCGAACCGGAGACGAGAATGGCGAAGAATGCATCGACTGCTGATGGCTGGGACGAGGAATATCGGGCCGGACGCTGGTCGTTCCTGCGCGACCTGCCCGAAAGCGGTCGCTATGGCATCATCGGCATGTGGTTGTCGCTGACACAGTCACTGGACAGCGTCCTTGACCTTGGCTGCGGCGAGGGGCTGCTCTACGAACGCCTGCAGCCTATGGGCATCAAGCGCTATGTCGGCGTCGATCTGGCGCCTGCCGCGCTCAACATCGCGAATGTCGATCCGGACCTCGCCTCCCTGCGCGCCGGCGATCTGCACACCTTCACGCCGGAGGAGGGCGAGACCTTCTCCGCCATCGTCTTCAACGAGGTGCTGCATTTCTCCGACGACCCGGCCGCCGCCGTTGCGCGCTATGTCCCGTTTCTGGCACCCGGCGGCGTGATCGCGGTGTCGATGTATTCGCCCAAGCGCCTGGAGTCGGGTGCCAACCGCCTGATCTCCCGCCTGTGGGAAGCAACCGACGGTCCCGAGTGGGATGTGCTCGACGATTACCGGCTGACCTCCGACAAGAAGAGCGTCACCTGGCGTTTGCGGCTGGTGAAGCCGGCATCCGCGGGCTGAGATCGCCGGCGCGGACAAAATGCGCGCCCCGGTGCGCCCGCAGGATATCGAAGGTCCGGTCCAGAAACTCGAAACACGCGTCGTTCTGCGCCAGGTGATGCGACAGGATGCCGAGCGGTTCGTCCACATTGGTGCGCCGCCGCGCCAACTGGTAGTCGAAGCGCAGCGCCGCCGACCGCCAGCCGATGAAGCGGCGCTCCTTCTTCCATTTGATCATGTCAATATGCGTCTGCAGATAGGGCAGGGCGCGCGGGTGAAACTGCGTGAAGGTCGATGAGGCAATCAGGCCCGCCTCGGGCACGCGGCGTGCGATCTGTGGTGCCAGCCGGTTCCAGGGTGGCACGAAAACCGGCACGAAGCGCGGGCCGAAGAGCGCCTTGAGCCGTGCGTTGCCGGTCTTCAGGTCCTTGATTGCCTGATCGGGGTCCCGGCGCGATCCGAACTCCGCAGCCTTCTCGCCCCTTGCCTTGTCCTGATGGTTCTTGTGCGCGAACCCGTGCTGGAGCACCGCAACGAAGGGCTCGGCCGCGATCCGCTCGGCAAGCGCTTCGGTCGAGCCCTTGGGAATCACCGCGAGCGACACCTCGATTTCATGAGTGTTGGCGATTGCGATCAGCCGGTCGAGTGCGGGCGTCGGTTCCACCGCGTCGTCGTCGCGCCACCAGATCGGCACGCTTAGCCCGCGCCCAGCGAACCAGTCGAGATGCGCCTCGATGAGGGCGCGGAACTCGGTGAAGCCGTCGTCGCTCATCGTTCGCGCTGCTCCAGGTCTTCGATCAGGATCTTGGCGCTGCGTTCCGCTCCGCCCGTTTGAACCGCGAAAGCACGTCTGGGCAATCCAAGCGCATCGTCCATCGCGGCAGCGAGGCTTTCCGGCGTCAAAGTCGCTTCCGGGGTAACGACCGCGCGTCCGTGGCGCTGCAGGGCCTCGGCACGCTGTTGCTGCTCGGATTCCTTGATCTGGGCGAAGGGAACGAAAACCGCCGGAATGCCGGCCTGCAGCACGTCGAGGACCGTGTTGTAGCCCGCCTGGCTGACGGAGAGTCGCGCCCGGGCAAGCAGCGAGGGGAAGTCCCGCCGCGCGCGTTCCAGAACAATGCCGGTGGGCGCCTTGTTCGAAAGGGCCTTAAAGGTGCCGTCGTCGATGTCGTGTCCGGCCAGCAGGCGCCAGATGCAGTCCCCGGCCCGCCGGGACAGCGAGCGCGCGTCGATGGCCGCCGCCAGAAGGCCGGCGCCAACGGCCCCGCCGCCGCAGGAGACGATCACCTCGTCCTCGCCGTCTCCTTGCGGAGCGTCAGGACGCCCGGTCGACGTGTCGACGAAGCCGGTGTAGCGCAAGAGCGGAGCAACGCGCTCGGTAAAGGGGAAACTGTCTTCAAGCCGGATGAATTCGGGGTCGGAATGCACGAGCACGCGGTCGTAGAAGGTTTCGGCGAGTTCGGCCATCTGCTCTTCCTTCCAGAGCTGTTGCTTGCGCACCAGGATGTCGCGGATCGAGGCCGCGATCAGCGGCGGCGTGTTTGCGGCGCGCGCGGTCGCGAGCAGCGGCTCCAGCTCAAACGCGAAGGGACGTCGCCCGAACGGCCAGGTTTCCGTCAAAAGCAGGTTGTGCGGCCGGGCGGTGAAGGCGCGCAGTGTCGCCTGGCGCCGGGCCGCCTTCCAGGCAGCGTCGATCTCCCGTCCTTCGGGCGTGAGGAACGTCTTGAACCGCGCATCGGCGGCGCGCACGGGCGGCAGCTCGACGATCTCCAGTCCGTCGACGTCGGCATGCGGCGGCAGCGTGTTGCCGGTGGCGAGCGTAACCGACACCCCGCGCGCTGCAAGCGCGCGCCCGATGGCCGCAGCGCGCAGCACGTGCCCCGTGCCGAGAAGGTGCTGGACGTGGATGAAAGCGGATAGCGTCACGGCCGATCTCCTGTGTAACCGGCGGCATGCGTAGCCTGAGCGCAGCGCATCAGCGCGTCGAGACGCGCCGCCCCGCTCGCCAGGCTGTGGCGCCCGTTGATGTTGGCGGTTGCGCCCCGTGCCAGATGGGCCACGAGACCGGGATCGTCCATCAGGCGTGCAAGGTTTTTGGCGAATGCGGCAACGTCGCCTTCCGGTGACAGAAGCCCGCTGGTCCCGTCGGCCACCACTTCGGGCACGCCGAAGGTGTCGCCGCCGACAACCGCAAGCCCGCTTGCCTGTGCTTCCAGGAAGACGAAGCCGAAGGCCTCGCGGATCGCCGGCCAGACGAGCGCGTCGTGGCCTGCGTAGAGTGCGGGCATGTCGTCTTCCGTAACGGCGCCGGTGAAGGTGACGCGCGCGGGATCGAACCATTGCGCGATCTCCGCCTGGCACGGACCGTCGCCGGCAATGGTCAACTGCCAGGGGCGATCCGGCAGCAGGGCAAGAGCGTCCGCCAGAAGCTTGTAGGACGCCCGCTTGTCGCCGGGTCGCATCATCGCGACCGCGAGCAGGCGGATTGGCGAGGAGAGGCAGGTTTTTGCTTCGGCGGCGTGCCGGAACGGCGCCTCGTCCAGGAAGGGCGCGCAGACGGTGAGCCGCTCCGCGGGCACGACGGATGTCAGGCATTCGAGATCCGCGCTGTGGAGCGCTGCGACGCGGTCTGCACGGGCAAGCGCGGCATCGGCGGCGGCGAACCCGTGCGCCCAGGCGCCGGTGCGACGCTTGGGCGCCCGGCTCGCCTCGATCACCGCATAGGGAATGTCGAAGGCATCGGCGAGTGCCGGGCCGATCCAGTCTGGCGCCTTGTGATAGAGGTGATAGGTGAGAAACGCGTCCGGGCGCGTGCCGGCGGCACGCCATTGGCTCTCTATCCGGCCCGCCTCACGCCTCGCCTCGGCCTCCAGCGCGACCTGCATGTCGATGCCGCCGTCCTTGCGCCAGGCGCGAAACCGTGAGGCGACCGAGACCTCGTGCCCCGCCGTTTCCAGCGCGCGCACGATCAGCCGGCCCATGGTGCGATCGCCGGACGGCACGGGATCGTCCAGCGGTTTCATCGGAGCGGTGAAGGCGATGCGCATGGCTGTGCCTTACAGGATCTTGCGAAACCGGTCTGCCAGAAAATCGAGCCCCGGGTCGGCGGAAAACCGGGCGCGGACGTCCTGTGCCGCCGCCCGGCCGAGCCGGTCGCGGGTCTCGGGCGAACGGATCAGCGCTTCCAGTGCGGCAGCAATCGCCGGGCGATCCGCCGGCGGAACCAGAACGCCGGTCTCGCCATCGCGGATCAGTTCCGGGATCGCGGAGACCCTGGTGGCGAGGCAGCACAGGCCCATTGCCTGCGCTTCCATCAGGACGTTCGGCAACCCGTCGCGGTCCCCGGATTTCGCGATCTTGGACGTCAGCACGAAGAAATCCGCGCGTTTCGCGGCCGCAATCACGTCCTCGCGCGGGCGCGCGCCCTTCCAGGAGATCCGCTTGCTGAGGCCGAGCCGGTTGCCGAGCGCCTTCAACTCCTCCACTTTTTCCCCACCACCGATATGATCGAAGTGCCAGTGCAGGGCGGGCGGCAATGCGGCCAGGGCATGCAGGAGGTCGTCGTATCCCTTCTTTTCCACCGCCCGCCCGACGGAGAGCAGGCGCACGGGAGAGCCGGCGGATCCGTCGGTCGTGCTTCGCGCGGCATCCGGCAGCGGGAAGGGCGAGAAGTCCAGCCCGTGATAGACAAGGTCCACCTTGTCCGGCGTGCCGGAAAGCGCGTTGAGGTGATCGACATTGACCCTGGTGCAGGTGACGCCCCAGGCGGCGTCGTCGAGTTTGACCTTCAGATCCCACTCCGCGCTCGTCCAGATGTCCTTGGCGTGGGCGGAAAACGACCAGCGCCGGCCCGACAGATGCGCGGCATAACGGGCAACCGTGCAGGGCGTGTGCAGATAATGTGTGTGGATCCAGGAGACGTCGTCAGGCAACTCGTGGGCCAGCACACAGGCCTGACCCCAGCGTCGCTGCCGTCCGGCATTGGATTCGCGTGCGAAATCCGCCTCGAAGAGCGCCCGCGCGGCGGCATATTCGGGCCGCGCGTGCGCCCATCGGCGCGCCCGGGCCACGCGGGCGGGGTCGTCCTTCAGGTATTCTGGCAGATAGAGAACATCAGCCGTGATCCGGCGATGCACCTCATGAATGAAGGGGTCGTAGGGCTTGCGCAAAGCGACGATGAGCTGGTCGACCCCGCGCGTTTGAAGCCCGAGGATTTCCTGGGCAATGAAGGTTTCCGACAGGCGTGGGTAGCCTTTTACGACAACGGCGAGACGCGACATGTGGCCCTGGTGTTCAGCGGGTTGCAAATTGGCGAAGAGGACGCCGGTCAGTCGCCGCCGCGCGCGTTGACAAGAAGCTCTCCGGAAAACGGTTTCTGCGCGAGAATGGTTTCGACCCGATCGCCGATCACGTCGAGGCCCCCAAGCAGATTGTCGATGCCGGCGGCGGAGGGAGGATTTGAATTCGGCAGGGCAACGAGCGCCGCGATCATCTTGTCCACGTTCGGGTAGTCTTCGATCGGCAGCACCTTGAGCAGGTCGATGGCTTGGGCGCGGGATGCGCGGATCGACTGTTCCCGTCGCGGGACCACGCGCGGCACCATCAGTGTCGGCTTGTCGAAGGACAGGATCTCGCAAAAGGTGTTGTAGCCGCCCATTCCGACGATGGCCTTGGCGCCGGCCATGTAGGGCTCGATTGTCGGCAGGAAGCGCAGGATATGAACGTCGCGAAGGTGCTCCGCCCGCGACAGGAATTCGGTCGCCGAGGAAGCCGGCATGAAGGGCCCGAGCACGATCAGGGCGGGAAACAGCGGCTGGGTGCGGGCTTCATAGGCACGCATCACCCAGTCGACAAGCTCGACGCCGTCGCCGCCGCCGCCCGGCGTGACGAGAATATAGGGTTCGTCGTCGAAGGGCAGCGGTTCGGTGATTTTGGCATCGGCGGGAATGTCGCGGCGCAGATAGCCGGTGTTGGTCGCCTTGGCATGCACCGCGGCCGGGAGGTCCATGCCCGCCAGCGGGTCGTGCAGGTCGGGCGGTCCGTAGACCCAGATCTCGTCGTAGAGCCGCTCAAGCGCCGGGTCGACGTTCTTGCGGGTCCACTCCTCACGCAGGTGCGTGGGATCGTCCATTACGTCGCGCAGGCCGAGAACGAGCCGCGTCGTTCCGCGAGCCTTGAGCATCTCGAGCGTGCTCAGGATCTCGCCGCGCAGGCCGAGCGGTTCCTTGTCGACAATCAGGATATCGGGATCGAACACCTGTGCGGTGTGCTCGATGATCGAGGAGCGAATCGCCAGAATGTGCTCGATGTTGAGCGACAGCGAAAGCGGCGTGTATTCGCCGTTCCTGAGCTTGATGACGCCTGGAATGCGGACGAAGTCGACGCGCGATCGGAATTCGAAACTGCCGATGATCGGGGATCCTGACAGGATCAGAACCGAGAGATCCTCGAATCGTTCTGTGAGCGCATGCGCGATCGTGCGGCAGCGCCGCAAGTGGCCCAGGCCAAAGGAATCATGGCTGTAAATCAGCACTTTCGGGGAAGTGTTAGTCATTCGGCCCCACTCGGTCAGCGCAACCAGCGTACAGCACGACCACGCATCCCTTCACACCCTATTGCTCTATCTCCGGCGCCAGCATGATGCAAGGCCGTTGCGTTTCGGGTGTCGTGCGAAGCGAGGTCCGCAGACCCTCCCGCAGACGGTCGCATGCCTGGAATGCGATCATCGTCAAAAGTGCTTTTGACGTGAACTGGCGCTTTCAAACCATCACGTTATGATGCAACAAAGGCGAGATCGACAAACGCCGGGCGGACGCGCAAACCATTATGGAAAAAAGCCTCTTCAGGTTTATCTGGCAGTACAGCAAGAGGCAGCAGGTCGTTATCCTGCTGATCACCGTGCTGTCCTATCCGGTGAGTTACATCCTCCTGGAGCTGCCCAAGCTGATTGTCAACGACGCGATCCAGGGCGAACTGTTTCCCCGGGAGGTCCTTGGGTTCGAGTTCGACCAGATCTCCTATCTCGTCCTGTTGTGTTTCGTGTTTCTCGGCCTTGTGGTGGTCTCGAACGGCATCAAGCTCGTCCTGAACGTCTACAAGGGACGTCTGGGCGAACGCATGCTTCGGCGCCTCAGGTTTGAGCTGTTCCAGCGTGTGCTGAGGTTCCGCCTTCCGCATTTCAAAAAAGTGAGTTCGGGCGAGATCATTCCGATGATCACCTCCGAAGTTGAGGACGTCGGCGGCTTCATCGGCGAAGCGGTGGCACTGCCTGCCTATCAGGGCGGTATGCTCGCGGTCCAGATCGGCTTCATCTTCATGCAGGATCCGCTTTTGGGGCTGGCGGCGATTTCGTCCTACCCGATGCAGGCCTACATCATCCCCAAGCTGCAGAAAAAGGTCATTCTGCTGTCGCGGCAAAGGGTGCGTAATGTTCGTGTGATTGCCGACAAAATCGGGGAAAGCATCACCGGCGTTTCCGAAATTCATGCGAACGACGCGTCAGCCTGGCATTCGGCCGACCTTTCCGATCGTCTCTACGCTAACTACAAGATTCGTTTCAAAATATTCAACTGGAAATACTTCATAAAGTTCTTGAATAACTTCATGAACCAGTTGACGCCGTTTTTGTTCTACCTGATCGGCGGTTGGCTGGTGATCGAGGGCAACCTGTCGATCGGCGCGCTTCTTGCCGTGATCGCCGCCTACAAGGACCTTGCCGGTCCCTGGAAGGAATTGCTCGCCTATTACCAGATGGTCGCCGATGTCGACGTGAAGTACCAAACGGTCGTGGAAAATTTCGATCCGCCGGACATCTACCCCGTGACGCGTCTCGTCACGGACGAGCCCGAGCCGCTATACGGCGCTCTTGCGCTGAAGAATGTCAGCGTTTCGGGCGGAGCTGCGGGCCAGGAAGCCTTCGATGTGTCGCTGACCGTCGAGCCGGACCGGCACCTTGCGGTCATCGGTCCGGACGGCTCCGGTCGATCCGAGGTGCTGCAGCTCGCGGCGGGATTGCTTGGTCCGACCAGCGGACGGGTCGAAATCGGCGGGCGAAATCTCGAGACGTTGAGCGAATCCGTGCTCGGCCGGCAGATCGCGTATGTCGGACCGGCGGTGCATGTCTGGACCGGAACGGTGCGCGACAACATCTTCTACGGATTGCGGCACAGGCCCCTGCGTCCGCCTGAGCGGACCGGCGATCACAAGGCGGAATACGCCCGCCGGCTCTCCGAGGCGCAACTGACCAGCAATCCGCAATATGACATCGAGGCGGAATGGGAGGATCTGGACGCGGTCGAGTGTTCGGATATGGATGAACTCGCCGAGCGCGCCCTGGCCCTGATCGAGGTCACCGGTCTTGCAGCGGATGTGTTTCGCATGGGATTGCAGGCGACCATCGATCCGGAGTGGCAGCCGGAGTTCGCGGACTCGATTCTGGCCGCGCGTCGGGCGCTCGCCGACCGGGTCGCGAATGACGAACGCTTTTCCGCGATGATCGAGCTCTGGCAGATCGACCGGTTCAACAACAGCGCCAGCATTGCCGAGAATCTGCTGTTCGCGGCGCCCGCGGATCCGGCCATCGGGATCGACACCCTGGCATCCGATCCCGATATCGATGCGGCCTTGAAGGATTCGGGTCTCCACGCGCGGCTGGTTGAGATAGGTCAGAAGATCGCCGAGACGATGGTCGAACTCTTCGCCAATATCAGTGACGATTCCGGTCTGCTGGGCGATTACTCGTTTATCACGCAGGACGAGTTGCCCGAATTCGAGCGGATCCTGCGGGCCGGGAAGTCCGGTTCGGGCAAGGGCGGACTGACGCCGACCGATGAACAGCGACTGATCGGCCTTGCCTTCAAGCTGATCCCCGCCCGGCACCGTCTCGGCGTTCTCGACGATGACATGCGTGGCGAGATCGTTGCTGCCCGTGCCACATTCCACAAGCGCATGGATGAGGCGGAACGCCGTTTCGTCGTGTTCGATCGCGATCGCTTCGTCGCGCCGATGACCATCGAGGACAATCTGCTGTTCGGGCGGCCGCGGGTCGACCGGCGGGATGCGCGCGAGAAGATCGACACGGTGATCCGCGCGTTGGTCGATGAGATGGAGTTGCGCCGCCCGATCATTCGTGCGGGACTGGGCTTCCATGTGGGCGTGGCCGGGTCGCGGCTTTCGGCAGGCCAGCGTCGGCGCGTCGCGTTGGTGCGCGCGCTGATGAAGAATGCGCCGGTTACGATCCTCGACGAGACGGCGACGGGAAACAGCGACGACGAAAAGGCGCTGCGCAAGGTGATCCGCGAGGAACTCGAAGGGCGCATGCTGTTGTTCGGCGCGTCGAATTTGATCGTCGCGGAGGAATTCGACCATAGTATCGTGATGAACCAGGGACGGGTGACGGAGAGCGCGTCGGGAGACAACGATGCCGATTGACCCGGTTTTTGCTCTCCGTTCCCGATCATATCGACAGACCCCACTGGCGGCAGGCAGCGACAGCGACGTGCCGCCGGGGCCGAAGGAGGATCCGTGACCCTAGATGCGGAAGTTGACGCCCTGCGTCGCGTGCCATTGTTCCGCGGCATCGACGCGACCAAACTGAGGCTGCTGGCCTTCATTTCCGACCGGACGCATTTTGCGCCCGGCGAGGAGTTGTGCCGTCAGGGAGAAGAAGGCGATTCTGCCTTCATCATCCTTGAAGGGGAGGCAGACATCCGCGTCCATACCCCTGACGGGGAAAAGACCGTGGCCCGGCTCGGGCAACATTCCATCGTTGGCGAAATCGCCATCCTGTGCGACGTTCCGCGAACCGCGACGGTGGTGGCGGGATCCGAAATGGACGTCCTCACCGTGTCGAAGGACGACTTTCTCCGATTGCTCAAGGAGTTTCCGGACATGTCGCTTGAAGTCATGCGCACGCTTGCGCAGCGTCTTGAACGCACGACGCAGGATCTCGCGGCGCAAAAGGCGTCCGGCACGGCAGCTTGAGGCGAGGAAATCGAGTGTCGCAGTTGTCGTTGAAATTGTGGGGTGTGCGCGGATCGACGCCCACGCCGGGTGCCGGCACCCTCCGTTATGGCGGGGAAACCACCTGTTTCGAATTTCGCGCCGGAGAAGATGCCATCCTGATCGATTGTGGATCGGGTGCCCGAAATCTCGGTGTGGAGCTTCATGCCGCGCCTCCGCGCGCCTTCGACCTGTTCTTCACCCACACGCATCTTGATCACATTTGCGGCCTGCCGTTTTTCACCCCGGCCTATGACGACCGCTTCTCGATCACCGCCTGGGCTGGACATTTCGCCGACCGGTCCGGGCTTATGGACATCATCTGCCGGATCATGTCGCCTCCGATCTTTCCCGTCGCCGCCAACAAGCTCCGGGCGGTGTCCTTTCGCAATTTCCGGTCCGGGGACACGGTCGAACGCGGAGACGGCATCGCGCTGCGGACGGTTGCACTCAATCACCCCGGCGGGGCCACCGGATATCGATTGGACCATTTCGGGAAGTCCATCTGCATCATCACCGATCATGAGCATGGCAACGCCGAGATCGACAAGGCCGTGCGGCGGTTCGTCGAGGGGGCGGATGTGATGATCTACGATGCCATGTACACGGATGCCGAATATGACCGCTTTGTCGGGTGGGGGCATTCGACCTGGCAAAAGGGCGTGGAACTGGCGTTGGATGCCGGCGTCGCCTGCCCGGTTCTATTTCACCATGACCCGCGTCGGACGGACGACGAGCTTGATGCCATTGGCGAGGCTGCCGCAAAGCGTCATCCCGGGACGCTTGTGGCGCGTGAAGGGATGGTGCTGAACCCGTAATGCCCGATCACGTCGCGGTGATGCCGTCAGGCGTGACTTGCCGGCGAACCGCTTTGCGCCCTTCATGATCGCATCGCTCCCGATTGCCTTCGAGCGGCGGGAGCGGCGCACGCGAACCATCGGAGATGCGACGTGGACAAAGGCAAGGCGGTTGTGCCGGTTCCGCACCCGGGCGGCTTGGTCGGGTACATTCTGCGCGGCGGGCCCAGGCAGGACGGGATTCCGGAGCGGGTGCGCGCCGAGATCCGCATGCGTGAAGACAGTGCCGAACGTCTCATCGGCTGGGCGCAGCTTGCCATGGTGGTGTTCTTTGCTGCGCTCTATTCCCTCGCTCCCCGCGCAGAAGGCGCGGACGGCTTCAATTTCGTGCCGCTGGCCCTGGCCGCGTATTTTCTTTTCACGGTCCTGCGCGTCGGTCTGTCATACCGGTTTTCCTTGCCCGCATGGTATCTTGTTGTCTCGATCATGGTCGACGTGGCGCTTCTGTGCGCCCTGATTTTCTCTTTCCACATCCAGTACGGCCAACACCCGACCTTTTTTCTCAAAGCGCCGACCCTGATGTATCTGTTCATCTTTATTTCGCTCAGGGCCCTGCGGTTCGACCCCCGTTTCGTCTTGATCACGGGTCTCGTGGGCGTGGTCGGCTGGCTTGCGCTCGTCGCCTATGCGGTGACCGCGGACATGGGCGAGATGCGTATCACCCGCAACTACGTCGAATATCTGACTTCCAATGCGATCCTTATCGGAGCGGAACTCGACAAGACGATCATCATCCTCGGCGTGACCCTCTTTCTCTCCGTGGCCTTGTATCGGGGACGACAGGTGCTGTTCGATTCCGTTCGCGATCACGCGGCGGCGGAGGACCTCAAACGGTTCTTTGCCCCCGAGGTCGCCCATACCATCACCGATGCCGAGGAAGCGTTGACTGCAGGGCGTGGAGATGTCCGCAACGTCGCGGTGATGTTCGTCGACATTCGCGGCTTCACCCGCACCGCCGCATCCCTGTCTCCGGCGACGGTGATGCAGGTGCTTGCCTGCTACCAGGAAGACGTGCTGGCTCTGATTTCCGTGCACGGCGGCCGGGTCGATAAATTCCTTGGCGACGGAATTCTGGCAACATTCGGTGCCGTGGAGGCAAGCGAAACTGCTGCTGCGGATGCCTTGCGGGCCGCCAGCGGCCTGACCGGCGCTGTCGACCGTCTTGCGCCGCGCGCGATTGCCTGCGGATGGCCGGAGACCTTGCGTGTCGGTGGCGCCGTGACATATGGCGCGGTGACCGTCGGTGTGGTGGGGGCGGGGAACCGTCTTGAGTTCACCGTGATCGGCGACGCGGTCAACCGGGCGGCAAAGCTTGAGGATGCCAACAAGGCGCAGGAAACACGGGTGCTGACGGATATGGAGACCCTGGCGGCCGCGCGGCTCCAGGGATATCAGGAACTCCCGCTCGATCTGCGGCGCGCTCAGGGCGTGGCCGGACTTGCCCAACCGGTCGATCTGGTCGTGCTGGCGTGAGGGGCACTTGACCGCCTTTGCGCTTCCTGCCACCTGTCACCGGCGACTGCACCGCGCGGATGGTGCGAGTGTCGGGACGACAACTGGAGAGTACGCATGAAATTGGGGGAAGGCATTTCGGCCGTGGTAACGGGCGGCGCATCTGGTCTCGGGGCTGCAACGGCCCGTCGCCTGGCGGCTGCCGGTGTGAAGGTCACGCTGTTCGACATGAACGTCGAGGCGGGCGAGGCTGTCGCCAGGGACATCGGTGGAGCTTTCGTGGCCGTCGATGTTACCAGCGAAGACAGCGTCACAAAGGGGTTTGCCGCCGCCCGCGAGCACTTTGGCGTGGAACGGATCCTGGTCAATTGCGCCGGCATTGCGCCGGTGGCGAAGACCACGTCGCGTGGCGAGCCACACCCCATGGACATGTTCGAAAAGGTGATCGCCGTCAATCTCGTCGGCACGTTCCGCTGCATTGCGCATTCCTCGACCGCGATGACCGCACTCGGTCCGGTGACCGATGACGGTGAGCGCGGGGTGATCGTCTCGACGGCGTCTGTCGCCGCTTTCGACGGCCAGATCGGGCAGGTTGCCTATGCGGCATCGAAGGGCGGCGTTGCCGCCGCAACCCTGCCGATTGCACGGGACCTTTCGAAGTCGGGTGTGCGTGTCATGACGATTGCCCCCGGCCTGTTCGAAACGCCGATGCTGCTCGGATTGCCGGAAGATGTTCAGGCCTCCTTGGGCCAGCAGGTGCCGTTCCCCTCGCGCCTCGGCAAGCCCGACGAATACGCCAATCTTGTCGCCGCGATCATCGACAATCCGATGCTCAACGGCGAGACGATCCGCCTTGACGGGGCGATCCGAATGGCGCCGCGCTGAAGTGCGAGCCTTTCAAGAGAGCGGTCCGGATAAGAAGAACGGACCGCTCTATTTGATTGTGCGACTCATTGTTTGGTTGTAAACACGCGCGATCGTCTCCGTTTTCTGGAAATTCGCAAGTGGATCAAAGTATCCGTTCGGTCGCGCCCGGCGTCTCTCATGCGTCGCCGTCGGGGCGCCTGACCGTTCTCGACGCCCTGCGCGGCCTTGCCGCCCTCGGCATTTTGTGGCGGAACATCTTCGTGTTCGGCATGCCCGCGGTTGCATTCGCGCTTCCCGAGGAATGGGGATTGTCGACTGACGCCAATTTGGCGAGTTGGCTGTTTGTCGTCATTTTTGTCGATGGCACGATGCGTGGATTGTTTTCTCTTCTTTTTGGTGCGACGGCGATCCTGATCATGGAAAAATACGCGGTGCGGCCGGGAGGGCTCGCCGCTGCCGATCTCTATTTTCGCCGCCTGATGTGGCTGATCGTCTTCGGCCTGATCCATGGCTATCTTTTGCTTTGGCCTCACGACGTCCTCTACGTCTATGGGGTCATCGGCATGTTCCTGTTCGTGTTCCGCAATCTGTCCGGCCGTTGGCTTTTGGTGATCGCTCTCGTGATCTTCGCCGTGTCCTCGCTCAAGGACGGGACCGGCTGGAGCCTGGCCGAAGATTCCATGAATGCGCTGGACGCAAAGCAATTTCTGGAAGCGGCGGAGCCTCCATCCGGCGGGGAGGGCGGACCGGCGGGGGCGCCGTCCCTGGATGAGGAGGAGATCGCCGGCAAGTCCGCCGAGGTCGACCGGACCATGCTGGAGGATGTGGAGCAATACGCGCTTTATGAGATCGGGGAACACCTGCAGGGCTACGCCGGTCTCCTGCGCACCATGGCGCTTCAGACCTTCGAGGAGCAGACCTCGATCATGGTGTCCGACCACCTGCTGGATGTCGGCGCGATGATGTTTTTCGGCATGGCCCTGTTTCGGCTGGGCGCTCTTTCAGGTCGCTGGTCGACGCCCGCATACGCTGGAATGGCGGTCGGAGGGCTCGGCATCGGCGTTCTGCTCGGGTTCGGCATTCATGGTGCCACCGCACTGGCCGGCCTGGAGGATTTCTCCGTCGGCACCGCGGACGCCTATCTTTACAATGCCCGCCGTCTGGCGTTGTGTCTCGGCCTGATCGGGCTGCTCCATGTTATGGCAAAAGGCCGTCCGACACACGGCGTGATCCGGGTGCTTTCGGTGGTCGGGCGCATGCCACTCTCGGTTTATGTCAGCCAGACGATCCTCTGTGTGACCGTGTTTTATGGTGTCGGCTTTAGCCAGTTCGGCACGCTCGAGCATCATCAACTGCTGCTGCTTGCCCTGGCCATCAATGCGGTCCAGATCGTCACATCCCTTGTTTGGCTGCGCCACTGGCGCCAGGGACCGCTTGAGGCCTTGCTCCGCCGCCTTGTTGAGGGTCGAGCGCGGACCACCTGAGATCCGGGGTCTGGCCATTGTGATGTGACCGTGCGAATCTACCCTTGTTGATCATGGGCATCGCTTTCGGCGATGCGCGGCGAGGAAAGGATTGCGGGTGCGGTGGTTCAAGGCTTCAATTTCGCGTTCGCAAGAGAACACCGGATTGCGGACGCGCTCGTCTGGCGCATGCCGGTTGGTCGCGTTTGTCGCCGCAGGCGTGTCGACTGTTGTGATGCCGATGTCTGCGATGGCCTGTCCGCTTGCGCTGGTACTCGCGATCGATGTGTCTTCCAGTGTGGATGCGAGCGATTATCGCCTGCAAATGCGGGGCCTGGTCACGGCCTTCGAGGATCGGGAGGTCGTTGACGCAATTGTTTCCAACGGTGGGGTTCTGGTGAATGCGTTCGAATGGAGCGGGCGCAACAAGCAGGTTCCTATTGCCGATTGGACGTGGCTCGATACGCCGGCGTCGGTGCAGGCGTTTGCCACGCGCCTGGCCGGGACGTCGCGAAGCTTCTACCGCTTTCCGACGGCCTTGGGGTATGCGCTCGGGCATGCCGCCATTCAGCTTGGCCGCGCGCCGCGCGCGTGTGCCCGTCAGGTTGTCGACGTGTCCGGCGACGGGGTGAACAACGAAGGCTTTCCACCGGTAAATGCCTATCGCGCCTTCGACTATTCGCGCACGACGGTCAATGGTCTCGTGATCAAGGGCGCGGACCCCGATCCGGAAGCCTACTATCTGGAGACCGTGATACGTGGACCTGGCGCCTTTGTCGAAACGGCGGACGGGTTCTCCGACTATGGCAAGGCGATGAAACGCAAGCTGCTGCGCGAGATCGCCGGAAATGCCTTCGCCGCGAATCTGGATGCCGAACCGCTGTCCGCTCATCCGGGGCAGCGCCGATTGGCCTATCGGCAGTTGCGCCGCGAGGATGCGCCGTAGAGACCGCCCTGTCCGGAGCCGGTGACGACGCCCGTTGACGGGGGGCATCGGCTGTCTGGCAGACCTGGCATCGGCTGACCGGAGATGCAGGCGGTGTAGGCGGCATCGAAACTGCGCTGCCAGTCGTCGAGTTTCGGCGCATTAAGCGCGTTGAGTGTTGCGAGGCCGCCGCCCAGCCGGGCACCGCGTCGTGCGCCTCGCACGCTCCAGCCCCCCGGGGCCGGGCCCGGGCCGGCGAGCCCGCCGATGGTTGCACCGTCGATCGCTGCGGCCGCCACGTCCTCGCCATTGACGCCGCGCGGGGTCGCTTGATCCGCATGGGCTGCCGCCTGGAGCGAACACGCATCCGGTTCGGGACCGGAATCGGCAAGCCCGGCAGGCGGGCCGGCAAGAACCATCGCGATGGCGAGGAGGCCGCAGCGTGGCACGGCGCCGCGGGCAGTGCGTTGCAGCATGACGGGGATGTCGATCATGGCAGTTTCCTCTCGCTCTCGTCGTCCGGCGACCGGCCTGTCACTGGCGAGGCCGATGGCCACAGTGTGCCCCTGCATCGGGGCATTGGCGTGGCGTTGATCGCGCCCGAGCAACCGTTCGCGCGATGCCGGCGGTTGTCGCGCGGTACGGACCGGCCGGCGCGATTTCTCCGCAAGCCTATTCGGATTTTCCCTTCCGCATGCTTAACTTGCGTTCGCCGCGCAAGAATGGGCTTCACACCGGAGATATTTTAGGTCTAAAATATTTCCATCCGCCGGAAGAGCGGTAAGCCGTTCCAGACGCGGCGTCAGAGGACGACAGACACCATTCAAAGGACTGCTGCCGAGGTTGTTGTGGCGTGTGGCGGGCCTGAGGGGAGAGACCAATGAAACGTATCATGACTGCCGCGGTCGCCGCGGCCGCCGTGGGCCTGTGCGGTGCCGCGGCGCAGGCGGAAAGCCTGAAGATCGGATTCCTCGCCACGTTGTCGGGTCCGCCGGCGGTGCTGGGCCAGCACATGCGCGACGGCTTTCTGCTTGGCGTCAAGCAGGCCGGCGGCAAGCTTGGCGGCCTCGACACCGAGGTGATCGTGGTCGACGACGAGCTCAAGCCGGACGGTGCTTTGACAAAGGTACGCGGGCTTCTGGAGCGCGACGAGGTCGACATGATGGCCGGTGTCGTCTTCTCCAACGTGATGATGGCCGTCTACAAGCCGATCATCGACAGCGAGACAATTTTCGTCGGCGCGAATGCCGGTCCCTCACCGATCGCGGGGCGCGCCTGTTCGCCGTATTTCTTCACCACGTCCTACCAGAACGATCAGAACCATGAGGCGATGGGAAAATACGCCGAGGACGCGGGTTACAAGCGCATGATCGTCATGGCGCCGAACTATCAGGCGGGCAAGGATTCGATCGCCGGCTTCAAGCGTCATTTCAAGGGCGAGATCGTCGACGAACTTTACACCAAGCTCGGCCAGCTTGACTTTTCCTCGGAGATCACGCGCATCGCGGCCGCCAAGCCCGACGCGATCTTCACCTTCATGCCGGGCGGCATGGGCGTGAATCTGGTCAAGCAGTACAAGCAGGCGGGTCTTGCGGGCCAGATCCCCTTCCTGTCCGCGTTCACCGTTGACGAGACGACGCTGCCTGCGACCAAGGATGCGGCGCTCGGTCTTCAGGGCGGCGCGCAGTGGGCCCCGAACATCGACAACGCGGCCAACAAGGCATTTGTCGAGGCGTTTGAAGTCGAATACGGCTATCCGCCGGCAACCTATGCCGCGCAGGGCTACGATGCGGCCCGCCTCATCGATGCAGCCCTGGCCAAGGCCGGCGGCACAGGCGACAAGCAGGCTCTCATGGCCGCACTGAAGGAGGCTCCCTTCGACAGCGTGCGCGGTGATTTCTCCTACAACACCAACAATTTTCCGATCCAGGACGTCTATGTCGTCGAGGCGGTGAAGCGCGACGACGGCAAATACGTCACCCAGACGGTCGAGAAGGTGTTCGAGGACAAGGTCGATGCCTATGTCGAGCAGTGCCGGATGAACTGACGACCATTCGTCTGCCGGCCCGAGCGGCACGCCCGGGCCGGTCATTCCCCTGTTTCCCCCGCAGTCATGCGCAACCAACGAGGTCGGACCGTTGAGCGCCACCCTGTTTGCCGTCCAGACGCTGAACGGTTTGCAACTCGGCATCCTGCTGTTTCTGATCGCCGCCGGGCTGACGCTCGTCTTCGGCGTAATGGACTTCATCAATCTCGCGCACGGTGTCCAATACATGCTCGGCGCTTATCTCGCGGTGACCGGATACAGCCTGACGGGGACGTTCTGGGGCGCGATGCTGATTGCGCTCGTCGGCGCGCTGATTGTCGGACTGGTACTGGAGGTATTGGTGTTCCGGCATCTCTACGATCGCGACCATCTCGACCAGGTGCTGGCGACCTTCGGTGTTATCCTGTTTCTCAATGAGGCGGTGAAGGTGATCTGGGGCTCCGCTCCCCTGGCATTGCCGATGCCCGATCTCCTCTCCGGCTCCATCGAGATCATGGACGGTCTGTTGTACCCGGTCTATCGCATCGCTCTGATCGTCGCCGGACTTGCCGTTGCCGTGCTGTTGTATGTGCTTGTGAGCAAGACCCGCGCCGGCATGCTGGTGCGGGCAGGCGCGACAAATGCCCCGATGGTGTCCGCCCTGGGGGTGGATATCCGACGCCTCTTCATGCTCGTTTTCGGCTTTGGCACCATGCTTGCGGGTTTCGCCGGCATTCTCGCGGCGCCCATTCTGGTTGTGGAGCCGGGCATGGGCGACAATCTGCTGATCCTCGCCTTCGTGGTGATTGTGATTGGCGGCATCGGTTCGATCCGCGGCGCATTTCTGGCCGCGCTCATTGTCGGTCTGGTCGACACGCTGGGACGCGGCTTCGCCACCGACATCGCCAAGCTTCTGCTGTCGCCGTCGGCCGCCAATGATGTCGGGCCGGCCATTGCGTCGATGCTGATCTACATCCTGATGGCGGGCGTCCTCTTCTTCCGGCCGACCGGCCTGTTTCCGGCGCGTGGCGGGTGACCCTCATGACCATGTCGTCCCGCATCTCCCGCGAACTCCTCGGCGCCGCGATCCTTTTTGCGCTCTTTGCAGCCCTTCCCGTTGCCGCCGATGCCATGGACGACACGTTCATCGTCTTCTTCACCATTCGCATCATGGTGTTTGCCATTGCCGCCGTCAGCCTGTCGCTGATCCTGGGACATGGCGCGATGGTGAGTTTCGGCCACGCTGCCTATCTCGGGCTTGGCGCCTATTCGGTCGCGATCCTCGCCGAACACGGGATCTGGGACGTGACCGTGTCGCTTCCCGTCACACTTGCCGTCTGCGGCCTGTTCGCGCTGGTCACGGGCGCCATCAGCCTGAAGACGCGCGGCGTCTATTTCATCATGATCACATTGGCCTTCGGGCAGATGGCCTATTATACGGCGACTTCGCTGTCCGCCTATGGAGGCGACGACGGGTTGACGATGTGGGGACGCACCGAACTCCTCGGATCGACGGCGCTGGGCGACCGCACGGTGTTTTACTATGTCGTGCTTGGATGCCTGATTGTGTCCTATCTGATCGCGCGCATGATAGTCGCCTCACGCTTCGGGCGGGTGCTGCAGGGCGCGAAGCAAAGCGAGATGCGTCTGCGCGCCGTTGGCATAGATCCCTATGCCTACCGGCTTGTCGCCTATGTCATCGCCGGGATGATGGCCGGCCTGGCCGGAGCGCTTCTTGCCAATGCGGCCGAGTTTGTCTCGCCTGCCTACATGTCCTGGCACCGCTCGGGCGAACTCATCGTGATGGTGGTGCTTGGCGGCCTTGGGTCGCTGCTTGGCGCGATCGTGGGCGCGACAAGCTTCCTCATCCTGGAGGAGGTGCTGTCGCATATCACCCAGCACTGGCGGTTGATCTTCGGTCCCTTCCTCGTGCTCGTCGTGCTGTTCGGGCGGGGCGGTCTCATCTCGCTCTTGCCGGGAGGGCGCAAGCATGACTGAGCCGATCCTGCAGCTTGATGATCTGAGCAAGGCCTATGGTGCGCTTCAGGTCACAAACCATGTCAGTCTTGATGTGCGGCCCGGCGAAATTCATGCGGTAATCGGACCGAACGGTGCCGGCAAGACGACGCTGATCGGCCAGATCTCGGGATCTCTTTCGCCCGACAGCGGGCGCATCCGCTTTGACGGGGTGGATATCACGGCCCTGCCGATGCACGCCCGCGCCCGTGCGGGTCTTGCGCGGTCCTTTCAGATCACGGAGATCCTGCCGGCCTTTACCACGCGCGAGAATGTGGCGCTCGCGCTTCAGGCGCGCGACGGGCATTCCTTTCGCTTCTTTCGCAACGTGTCGCGCGATTCCGGTCTGAACGCCCGCGCCGACGCCTGCCTTGCCGAACTCGGCCTTGAGGCGCGCGCGGCTGTGCCGGCCGGGACGCTGTCTCATGGCGAAAAGCGGGCTCTGGAGCTCGCCATCGCGATGGCGTGTCAGCCGAAACTCTTGCTGCTTGATGAGCCGATGGCGGGCACCGGTCGCGAGGAAACCGACCGTCTCGTCGAGGTGCTGCGGGCGCTTAAGGGCCGCTACGCCATGCTCTTGGTCGAGCACGACATGAGCGCGGTTTTCGCGCTGGCCGACCGGATTTCCGTGCTCGTCTATGGCGAGATCGTTGCCACCGGCGCGCCGGAGGAGATTCGCGATGACCCGCGCGTGCGCGAAGCCTATCTCGGCGAGGAGGCGGTGATATGAGCGTCTTGCTGGAGGTCGAGGGGCTCGAAGCGTCCTATGGGGCGGCCAAGGTTCTGTTCGGAATGGATTTCGCCGTTTCGGCCGGCAAGGTCGTCACGCTCATGGGCCGCAACGGCATGGGCAAGACGACGACGATCCGTGCGCTTCTCGGCATGATCGCATCCGATGCCGGGCGGATCGTCTTCGATGGGACCGAGATGACCGGTCGGCCCTCCTTCCGCGTGGCGCAGGCGGGGCTTGGGCTGGTGCCGGAAGGCCGCCAGATTTTCTCCTCGCTCAGCGTCGAGGAAAACCTGATCGCCACCAGCGCCAACCGTCATGGCGCGACGCCCGGCTGGTCGCTTGAGCGGGTCTATGAGTTCTTCCCGCGCCTGCGTGAACGCCGGCTGAACATGGGCAACCAGCTTTCCGGTGGCGAACAGCAGATGCTGGCCATCGGCCGCGCATTGATGACAAACCCCAAGCTCCTGATCCTCGACGAGGCGACGGAAGGGCTTGCCCCGCTGGTGCGCGCCGAGATCTGGGCCTGCCTCGAGCGCCTCAAGGGCGAGGGGCAGTCGATCCTCGTCGTCGACAAGAATGTCGACGCGCTGGAAAAGCTCGCCGACGCCCATGTGGTGGTGGAAAAGGGGCAGGTGGTGTGGTCGGGCACGAGCGCCGAGCTCGCAGCCGATCCGACGGTTCGGGAGCGCTATTTGAGCGTTTGAGGTACAAGAGGCCGCGGCGCTGTTGCAGATCCGCGTCCGCTTTTCCTTGCCCTTGGATGTTGGACCATTTACTCGTCATTTCCACTAATAGTCATACGAACCGACAGGGGCGAGCATGCCGACTTACCGCTCAAGAACCACGACCCATGGACGCAACATGGCGGGCGCGCGCGGGCTTTGGCGCGCTACCGGTATGAAGGACGGCGATTTCGGCAAGCCGATCATCGCGGTGGTGAATTCCTTCACCCAGTTCGTTCCGGGCCACGTGCACCTCAAGGACCTCGGCCAGCTTGTGGCGCGCGAGATCGAGGCCGCCGGCGGTGTGGCCAAGGAGTTCAACACCATCGCGGTCGATGACGGCATCGCCATGGGCCATGACGGCATGCTCTATTCGTTGCCCTCGCGCGAGATCATCGCTGACAGCGTGGAATACATGGTCAACGCCCATTGCGCCGACGCGATGGTCTGCATTTCCAACTGCGACAAGATCACGCCGGGCATGCTGATGGCTGCGATGCGGCTGAACATCCCGGTCGTCTTCGTCTCCGGCGGCCCGATGGAAGCAGGCAAGGTCAAGCTTGCCGACGGGACGGAGCGCGCGCTCGATCTGGTCGACGCGATGGTCGCTGCCGCCGACGACAGCATGTCGGACGAGGACGTCGCGGCAATCGAGCGGTCCGCCTGCCCGACCTGCGGGTCGTGCTCGGGCATGTTCACCGCCAATTCGATGAACTGCCTGACCGAGGCGCTCGGTCTGGCGTTGCCGGGCAATGGCTCGACGCTGGCCACCCACGCTGATCGCCGCCGCCTCTTCGTCGAGGCCGGGCATCTGGTGGTCGACGTGGCCCGGCGCCACTACGAGCAGAATGACCACAGCGTGTTGCCCCGCAACATTGCCAACCGACAGGCGTTCCACAACGCCATGGCGCTCGACATCGCCATGGGCGGCTCGACCAACACGGTGCTGCACCTGCTGGCCGCCGCGCGCGAGGGCGAGGTCGATTTCACCATGTCCGACATCGACAAGCTGTCGCGCAAGGTGCCGGTCCTGTGCAAGGTCGCGCCCTCGGTGCCCGACGTCCATATGGAAGACATCCACCGTGCCGGCGGCATCATGGGAATTCTCGGAGAACTCGACCGCGCCGGACTGATCGACACGTCGCTGCCGATGGTGCACAGCGAGAGCGTCGGGCACGCCCTCGACCAATGGGACATCAAGCGCACCGACAGCGAGAGCGCGCGCGACTTCTTCCGCGCGGGCCCGGCCGGCATTCCCTCGCAGACCGCGTTCTCGCAGGATTGCCGCTACGACAGTGTCGACGACGACCGCGCGAACGGTATCATTCGTGCGAAGGAACACGCCTTCTCGCAGGATGGCGGCCTGGCGGTGCTCTACGGCAACATCGCGCACGACGGTTGCATCGTGAAGACGGCCGGCGTCGACGAGTCCATCCTGAAGTTCACCGGGCGCGTGCGCATCTTCGAAAGCCAGGACAGCGCCGTCAGCGCGATCCTGACCAACAAGGTGGAAGCCGGCGACGTCGTGCTGATCCGCTACGAGGGGCCGCGCGGCGGACCCGGCATGCAGGAAATGCTCTATCCAACGAGCTACCTGAAATCCAAGGGTTTGGGGAAATCCTGCGCACTGGTCACCGACGGTCGTTTTTCCGGCGGCACCTCGGGTCTGTCCATCGGCCACGTTTCGCCGGAAGCGGCGGAAGGCGGGGCGATCGGGCTGGCGCGCGAAGGCGATCGGCTTGAGATCGACATCCCCAATCGCGCGATCAATCTGGCAATCTCCGATGAGGAAATGGAGAGCCGGCGCACCGAAATGGAAGCCAAGGGTCCGAATGCCTGGAAGCCGCAGGAAAAGCGCACCCGCAAGATCACCACGGCGCTCAAGGCCTATGCGCTGTTGACGACCTCGGCGGCGGAAGGTGCGGTGCGCCGGGTCGATTGAGACCGGGCACGCGGCTCGATCCAGAGACGAAACGGCTGGCGGGTTCGGTGAACCCGCCTTTTTCCGTTCTGCTCGTCGGCACCGGCCATGTGCGCTCCGATGCCGGGACCGCCCCCTGGCGTCCGCAACTCCAAATACGCGATGATTCGCACTCCCGAGCATCGGCTCCCGGTGGGTATGGGTGTTTTTACTATAATTTTTATTGAGGAGGTTGAAGTAACTTAAGATAATAATCGGTTGTATCGCATATAAAAGCAATATTAAATTGTATTTCTGTCTGTTTAAACGATTTTTTACATTCCGGATATACGAATGACATCACCGAGCAAGCCGAATTTTGCGACGTCGTGTTGTGTGGTTCCAGAGTGGATAGGTGCGATGAAGATTGGGTTCATGGACCAGGTTTTAGGTGGCCGTTCGAATGCGGACGCGGAGGTTGCAGAGCTCTGGAGCCTGCTTAGCCGACACAGTGGTGTCGGTCTGTGGGATGCGCATCTGGTCGATGGCGACCCGATGCATCGTGAAAGCCGGTGGAGCTGGTCGCATGAATTTCGCCGTCTCTGCGGGTTTGATTCGGAGGACACGGCCGGGTTCCCGGATGTGGTCGGATCCTGGGCAGACCGCCTGCATCCCGAGGATGTCGAGCCGACGTTCGACGCTTTTGGCGCCTGCCTTGCCGACCGCTCGGGCAAGACGGGGTATGATGTTTTGTATCGGCTCAAGCTCAAGAGCGGCGAGTATCGCTGGTTCCGGGCGATCGGAGGCGTCAAGCGCAACCGTGATGGTATCGCCGAACGCGCCTGTGGCGCGCTGATCGATGTTCACGAACAGACGTCGTCGGCGGAACGATCCAACCTTCTCGACCGGTTTGCAGGCGTGGGACTTTGGGATGCGATCATCGTCGATGGTGACGCGGTGGGCCCCCGGAGCCGGTGGAGCTGGTCGCCGGAGTTCAGGCGTCTTTGCGGTTTCGATCCCGACGACACGATCGGCTTCCCGGATGTGGTCGGATCCTGGGCAGACCGCCTGCATCCCGAGGATGCCGGCCCGACCTTCGATGCGTTCAATGCCTGTATGTCGGACCGATCCGGCCGCACCGGCTATGACGTTACCTATCGGCTCAAGCTGAAATCCGGTGAATACCGCTGGTGCCGCGCGGTCGGGGGGGTGTCCCGGGATTCATCGGGTGTGCCGTTGCGCGCTTGCGGGTCGCTGATTGACATCCACGTCATGAAGGAAGCGGAGCTCGCGGCTGGCCGTCAGTTGCAGCTTCAGGGCAGGATGTCCGAACTGACCGAAGATCTCAGCAGGGATATGGAAAGTGCGATCGGCAGAACTGCGGATGACGTTCAGGGCATCGCCAGTGCCACCGAAGAGCTTTCCTACTCGATCGGCGAGATTAACCGGCAGGTGGGCCTGTCGGCCGATGCCGCGTCCAAGGCGTCGGAACACGCTGATGTCACGGCAAACAAGGTCGATGCGCTGGTCTCGGATATCAGCGGCATTGTGGACGTGCTCAAGCTCATCGACGGCATAGCCGCGCAGACCAATCTGCTGGCGCTGAACGCCACCATCGAGGCGGCCCGGGCCGGCGAAGCCGGCAAGGGGTTCGCGGTCGTGGCGAATGAGGTCAAGCAGCTTGCAAGCCAGTCGAGCAACGCGACCAAGGAAATCGCGCAGCAGATCGACAATGTGCAGGCCCAGGCGCGCAGTGCCGTGGAGGCGATCCAGAACATCACCTCCGTGACGATGAGTGCGCAAAACATTGCGGCCGAAATCGCACAATCCGTCTCACAGCAGGACAGTGCCACGCGGGATATCGCGCAGAGCATTAAGACCGTGTCGGAGCAGACCGCGCAGATCAAGGGCACGATCAGTCACACGACCGGTGAGATTCAGAAGAGCCTGGAAAGCCTCTCCAGGGCAGACGCGGCCTGAGTGCGTCGGTATCACATGTCTCGAAAGCAAGCGGGCGGCCCTCGGCCGCCCGTTTCCGTTTGCATGAGTATACGGTATCTGCGAGCGGACGCTGCCGAACCCGCTTTGCGAGACGCCGTTTTGCCTTCGGCCTGTAAGAAGACTACCGTCTGCCCACCGCGAGCTGCATCGGGGTCAGAGTGTTGACTGACCATGGAATATTGGGTCAGGGCATGGCGTGAGCGGACCCATGATGCCAATTGAAAGGAATGTCCGGTGAAACGGAACGGATTGTATTTGATCATCATTGTCCTCGCCGTCGCGGCGGGCGTTCTCGGTTACAAGGTCTATCAGGACCGGCAACAGACTTCCGGGATCAACATCCAGGTCGGCGAGGAAGGCATTTCCGTCGAGACGAAGTAGGGTTCGACGGCGCTGCGCCTCGGGATTGCCGTGTCTGCTTTCTGTTGTCCGGCGGCGGACATCCGCGTGTCACGTCAAGCTGGCAAACAGGCCGGGTGACGGCACCACGACGCTTGCCGGCTCCTGAGGGCAGAAATCCGAGGCTTGAAACAGAATGACGACGACTTCCGACGCTACGCTGCCCGTTCTCGGCGCCGCACTCACGCTCGACCACCTCCCGGGACTGCTGGACTGGGTGATGGAACACGACCGCGACCTTGAGCTTCAGGATTTCGTCGACGTCGCGCTGCTGACAGGTGACACATCGCCAACCGTCGCCCGTTACCGCGATCTGTTGGCCGGGCACAAGGGGCGGATCGGCATCCACGGGCCATTCTGGGATCTGCCGATCGCTGCAAGCGACCCCGACATTCGCGCGGTCGTGCAATCGCGTTTCCTGCAGGCGCTCGATGGTGGCGAAGCGCTTGGCGCGACGCATATGGTCATCCACAGTCCGTTTACAAACTGGTCGCACCACAACATGCCGGCAGACCGGGACGGGCGTTCGCGGATCATAGATTGTGCCCACAAGACGCTGGCGCCCGTTGTCGCACGGGCGGAGGCAATCGGCTGCACGCTGGTCATCGAGAATATCGAGGACCGGGAGCCGGACGATCGCATCGCGCTTGCCCGGTCCTTCGACAGCGACCAAGTTCGCGTTTCGCTCGACACCGGTCACGCCCACTACGCGCATGTTTCCACCGGTGGTCGGCCGGTCGATTATCACGTCCGCGCGGCGGGCAGCCTGCTTGCGCACGTGCATGTGCAGGATGTCGACGGCTATGCCGACCGCCACTGGGCGCCGGGCGACGGAACGATCCGCTGGGCCCCGGTCTTTCGGGAAATCGCGAAGAGTTGCGAAAATCCGCGACTGATCCTTGAACTCCTCGATCCGAATGACATTCCGCGCGGTGCGCAGCACCTCGTCGATCTCGGCGTTGCGATCTGATCGTCCGGCTAATAGGGCGCGGGGTGTCGGCGGAAGGCGTTCACGCCTTGTCGATGCGCGCCTGAAAGCAATTGTTGCTTGCCGAACGCAGATGCAGGAACGCGATGTCCTTGCGCGCCAGCAACGCTTCGGCACGGGCCTGGATCTCGTCCGTCGCGATCATCTCGCCGGTGCCGTAGACGATGCGCTCGTCCTGTCCGTATCCTCGGATCAAAAGCCTGTCGCTTTGCGCGAAGATCCCGGGCAGGCGGTCCGTTTCCGCGTGTCGGTCGCACGGTTTTGCGCAAAGGAAGATCGGTCCGAGTTCGGCATAGGGGTGCCGGGTCGCAAAGGGCCGGTGCGCGAGCACCAGATATTCCTCGCCTTTTGGCACGTTCCTGAGGCAATGCCGGCAGGGAAGTCCGGACCCATCGCTGGTGCGCCGTTCCGGTGTCTGGCCGTTGGCGTCCGGGGCCCCGACTTGATAACGCCGGGCTGTCTCGGTGGAAAGAGCTACGAATCGAACGGACATGACGGGTGTCTCCTGTTGGGCGGATGACACATGCCTAGCCGCGTGTGGCGCGGCGGGCGACCCGATTTGCGAGCCGCCCGCATATGCACGCTCTGTTACTCCGCGGCGTCCTTGAAGGCCGGGTTGTGGGTCTTCGGCTTGGCCTTGAGCTTAAGTTCCTTCAGTTCCTCGCGGTCGCGCTCTGCATTGCGTAGCAACTGGAATTTGCCGGGCACATATTGCTTCGGCGAGAAGATGTCGCCGAACCCATAGTCACCGGCGGCCCTCAGCGTGAAGGCGGGATCGGCCAGATGCGGCCGTCCGAGCGCGATGAGATCCGCGCGCCCCGCCGCCAGGATCGTGTTGGCCTGGTCGGCCGAGGTGATCGCGCCCACCGCCATCGTCGCGATGCCGCTTTCGTTGCGGATCTGGTCGGCGTAGGAGGTCTGGAACATGCGGCCGTAGACGGGCGCGCTGTCCGGGCTGGTCTGCCCGGTGGAGACGTCGATCAGGTCGACCCCCGCATCCGCAAATGCCTTCGCGATGACAACGCTGTCGTCGCCGGTGATACCGCCCTCGATCCAGTCGGTCGCCGAGACACGCACCGACATCGGCTTGTCCTGCGGCCAGGCATCGCGCAAGGCCTTGAACACCTCCAGCGGGAAGCGCAGGCGGTTTTCCAGCGATCCGCCGTATTCGTCATCGCGCGCATTTGTGACCGGCGACAGAAAGCTCGCCAGCAGGTAGCCGTGGGCGCAATGCAGTTCCAGCATGTCGAAGCCGGCCCGGGCGCCGCGTTTGGCTGCGGCAACGAAGTCCGTCTTCACCGCATCCATGTCGGCCCGGTCCATCGCCTTCGGCGTCTGGCTTTCGGGATAGTAGGGAAGGGCGGAGGCTGAGAGGATCGGCCACGCCTCCGCTTCGGGAAGCGGGCGGTCCATCCCGTCCCACATCAGCTTCGAGGCGCCTTTTCGACCGGCATGGCCGATCTGCAGGCAGATTTTCGCCTCCGACTGTGAATGGGCGAACTCGACGATCCGCGTCCAGGCGGCCTCCTGCTCGTCGGTCCAGATGCCGGCACAGCCCGGGGTGATGCGCGCGGTCTCCGCCACACAGGTCATCTCGGTGAAGATCAAACCGGCTCCGCCCATGGCGCGCGAGCCGTAGTGGACCAGGTGAAAGTCCTGGGGCAGGCCGTCGACGGCGGAATACATGCACATCGGCGAGACCACGAAGCGGTTCGCGAGCGTCATGTCGCGCAGGCGGTAGGGCTGGAACGCCGGAACCACCGGGTTTTGTGTGTCGACATCGAACCCCGACGCCTTGACCTTTTCGGCGAAGGCGCGTGTGGCCTTGGCCACGAAGTCGGGCGCGCGCAGGTCGAGGTTGTCGTAGGTGATTGCCTTGGAGCGGGTCATCACGCCAAAGGCAAAGGTGACCGGGTCCATGTGCCAGTAGCGCTTGACGTGTTCGAACCACACCAGCGACACGTCCGCGGCGTGCTGGGTCTTTTCCACTTCCTCGCGGCGGGAATCTTCAAAGTCGGCGAGTGCTGCCGGCACATCGGACGTGCGCATGACGCTTTCATAGAGCGCGATGGCGTCTTCCATGGCGAGTTTGGTGCCGGAACCGATAGAGAAATGCGCGGTCGACTTGGCGTCGCCCAGAAGAACGACATTGCCCATCGTGGTGCGCGCGTTGCGGATCATCGGGAAGTTGCGCCACATCGAGCGGTTGATCTTCAACGTGTGGCCGTCGAGTTCCTCGGCGAAGACCTTTTCCATGAAGTCTGCCGATTCCCGCTCGCTCATGTGCTCCAGGCCGGCCTTTTCGAAGGTCTCCGGGTCCGTTTCCAGCACCCAGGTCGAGAGGCCCGGCTCATACTGGTAGGTATGGGCGATGAAGATGCCGTGTTCGGTTTCCTTGAAATAGAAGGTGAAGGCGTCCAGCGGCTTGGTTGACCCCATCCAGGTGAACTTGTTGGGGCGCAGGTCGACGCTCGGCTGGAAGTGATCGCGGTTCGCCTCGCGGATGGCGGAATTGATGCCGTCGGCGGCGACGATCAGGTCGGCTCCGGCGAATTGTTCGATGCTGGCGACATCCGCCTCGAAGTGCATCTCGATTCCCAACTGGCGGGCGCGCTCCTGCAGCAGAAGCAGGAGCGTGCGGCGCGAGCAGCCGCAAAATCCGTTGCCGCCGATGCGGAAGACATCGTCCTTGTAGTGAATGGCGATGTCGTCCCAATAGGCGAAATTCTCGGTGATCGCGCGGTAGCTTTCCGCGTCGTAGCGCTCGAAGGTTTCCAGCGTCTGGTCGGAAAACACCACGCCGAAGCCGAATGTGTCGTCCGCCTTGTTGCGCTCATGCACCGTTATACGCGCCTGCGGGCGCGCTTTTTTCATCAGGATTGCAAAATACAGGCCCGCCGGGCCGCCGCCGATAACCTCGATACGCATGACCTGTTCCTCTCTCTGCGCGCTCGCCCGATCCATTTCCATGGGAGCAAGCGCTTGCGTCCGTGCTGGAGATATTTTAAACTTAAAATAATTGAACGCGCAATGGTCGTTCTTTCCCTTACGCAGACGTTGGGGGTTGGCGGCTCGGACATTTTGGCGCAGGCAGGAGAGGGGATCGCACCCATGACACAGGGACCGCTGCACGGTCGTCATGCGCTTGTCACCGGTGGCAGTCGGGGTATAGGCGTCGCGATTGCCGAAAGGCTCGTCGCCGAAGGCGCGCTCGTGACGATCCTCGGGCGCAACGCGACGCGCGCCGGGCAGGTGGCGAAGGCCATCGGAGCAGCCGGGTTCGTCTCTGCGGATGTGACGGACAGGAACGGGCTGACGGAGGCGATCCGGCAGGCGGAAGAACGCCAAGGCGGCGTTTCGATCCTGGTGAACAATGCCGGCGCGGCGGAAAGCGCGCCCTTCCTCAAGACCCCTCCCGAGCAGTTCCAGCGCATGCTGTCGGTCAATCTCGACAGCGTCGTGACGGCTTGTCATGCCGTGCTTCCGGGAATGATCGCGGCCGGAACGGGTCGCATCGTCAACATCGCCTCCACCGCCGGCCTCAAGGGATATCGTTACGTTTCCGCCTATGTCGCGGCGAAACACGCGGTGGTCGGGCTGACCAAGGCGCTTGCGCTGGAAACGGCGGAGACCGGTGTGACCGTCAACGCGGTCTGCCCCGGCTTCGCGGACACCGATCTGGTGCGTGAGAGCGTTGCCCGCATCCATGAAAAGACCGGGCGCAGCGATGCGGAGATCATTGCCGACATGGTGCGCGACAACCCGCAAAAACGCCTGATCGACCCCCGAGAGGTCGCGGATTGTGTCTATTGGCTGACCGGCGCCGATGCTGGATCGATCACCGGCCAATCGCTGGCGGTCGCCGGCGGCGAAGTGATGTGAGGCGCACATGGAAAAGCGTATCGACGATGCCGTTCCGGAAACGATTGACGCCGAAACCCGTATGCAGGGCAGTGGCGATCATCGCGCCGAGCTTCGGCTCTGGCTCAGGATGCTTACCTGCACGAACCTGATCGAGAGCGAGATCCGTTCCTTGCTGCGTACGCGCTTCGACGTGACGCTGCCGCGCTTCGATCTGATGGCGCAGCTGGAGCGCGCGCCGGACGGCATGACGCTGGGGGATCTGTCACGTCGCATGATGGTATCGGCCGGCAATGTGACTGGACTGGTGGAACGCCTGGTGCAGGATGAACTCGTCGAGCGACGCCCGGCTCCCGGAGATCGGCGGTCGTCTCTGGTCAGTCTGACTGACGGCGGGCGGGCAAGCTTTGAGACAATGGCAGATGCCCATGCCGATTGGATTGCCGACCTCTTCGGTGACCTGGATGCCGGCGATATCGACGCCTTGATGGGGCTGCTGTCAAAGACGAAGGCTTCGGCCCGCATGTCAGCCGAGCGCGCCCGTGATCCATCTCCACAAGATTCATCCCCGAAAGAGGACACTGCAAATGGCTGATGTCGCCCCGCAGGAAACCTATGCGATTCCGCTTCCGGTCCGGGATTACAGGCCGGAACATTTCCTGCTGGAGGTCACCGGCAAGACGGCGACGGTCACGCTGAACCGCCCGGATCGCAAGAACCCGCTGACTTTTCAGTCGTACGCCGAATTGCGCGATCTGTTTCGCGCGCTGCAATTCGACGAAGAGGTCAAGACGATTGTCGTGACCGGTGCCGGTGGCAACTTCTGTTCCGGCGGCGATGTGTTCGAGATCATCGAGCCGCTGCTGTCGCGCGACATGCCGGGCCTTTTGCAGTTCACCACAATGACCGGCGAGTTGGTCAAGGCGATGCGGGCGTGTCCGCAGCCGATTGTCGCCGGGATCGACGGCGTTTGTGTCGGAGCCGGTGCGATCATCGCCATGGCCTCCGATCTCAGGGTCGGCACGGCGAAGGCCAAGGTCGCCTTCCTGTTCAACCGGGTCGGCCTTGCCGGCTGCGACATGGGCGCCTGCGCGATCCTCCCGCGCATCATCGGCCACGGCCGGGCGTCCGAGCTTCTCTACACCGGTCGCGTGATGAGCGGCGAGGAAGCCGAGCGATGGGGCTTCTTCAATCGTCTGGTCGACAGCGATGCGGTCCTGCCCGAGGCGCGCGCGCTTGCCGACAGCTTGTCCGCCGGCCCGACCTTCGCCAATTCCATGACCAAGCGGATGATGCATATGGAATGGGACATGTCGATCGACCAGGCGATCGAGGCAGAGGCGCTGGCCCAGGCGGTGTGCATGAAGACCGAGGACTATCGCCGCGCCTTTAAGGCCTTTGCCGCCAAGCAGACGCCCGTGTTCGAAGGCAATTGAGGATCATTCCATGACCGACAGGAGCTTTCTGGACTGGCCGTTCTTCGATGACAGCCATCGCGCCTTTGCCGAGGAGGTGGAGGCATGGGCGGCGGCCAATGTGACGGGGTTGGTCGATCACCATGATGTCGACGGATCGTGTCGTCGTCTGGTTGCGGCACTCGGGACGGCCGGCATTCTGAAGGCGGCGGTCCCGCGCGCGCAGGGCGGGTTGAGCGACACGCTCGATGTCCGCCGTCTGTGCATCGCGCGCGAGACGCTGGCGCGCCATCACGGTCTGGCCGATTTCGCTTTTGCCATGCAGGGACTTGGCACCGGCTCGATTTCGCTTTTCGGATCCGCTGCGCTCAAGGAGCGGTATCTGCCGCCGGTCGGGCGCGGAGAGAGGCTCGCCGCTTTCGCCCTGTCGGAGCCGGAAGCCGGCTCCGACGTAGCAGCCCTTGCAACCGTGGCGGAACCCGATGGTCCGGATCATGTTCTGATTACCGGAGAGAAGACCTGGATCTCCAACGGTGGCATCGCCGATCATTACGTCGTGTTTGCGCGAACAGGCGATGCACCGGGCGCGCGGGGCTTGTCGGCCTTTGTAATCGACGCGGACGCGCCCGGATTTTCCGTTCGCGAGCGCATCGACACGGTCGCGCCGCATCCGCTCGCAGCGCTCGGCTTCGAGCGGATGCGCGTGCCGCTCTCGGCGCGCCTGGGAAAGTCCGGCGAGGGCTTCAAGGTGGCGATGGCGACGCTCGACATTTTCCGCTCCACCGTCGGGGCGGCGGCGCTTGGTTTCGCGCGTCGGGCCCTCGACGAGACGCTCGATCACACGACACGCCGCCAGCTCTTCGGCGCGCCGCTCGCCGACCTGCAGATGACGCAAGGGAGACTCGCCGACATGATCGCCGATGTCGATGCGGCGGCCCTTCTCGTTTATCGCGCTGCCTGGACCAAGGACATGGGTGCGCCGCGCATCACCCGTGAAGCGGCGCTTGCCAAGATGGTCGCGACCGAGAATGCGCAAAGGGTCGTCGATAGTGCGGTCCAGCTCCATGGCGGGAACGGCGTGCGCGTCGGCACCAAAGTCGAGGAGCTTTATCGCGACGTGCGGGCCCTGCGCATCTACGAGGGCGCGACCGAGATCCAGAAGGTGGTCATCGCCCGCCAGGCGATTGCCGATCACGCGGCGCGTGTGCAACAGAACACAGCCGCTGCCGAATAAGACGAAGCAAGCGCCGGAAAACCGGCCGACAACACGCATCCAGAGGAGAGCCGCATGGCCCAGTCAGCGCATCTCGACACATTCACCCGCGACAATCTTCCGGCGCGGGAGATGTGGCCGGAGTTCATCAATCTCGATCCGCTCGGGTATCCCGACCGCCTCAATTGCGCGAGCGAACTGCTCGATCGCAATGTCGCGGAAGGGCGCGGCGACAAGCCCGCGCTTGTCTCGCCGACGACGAGCTGGACGTACGGGCAATTGGCCGAAAAGGTCAATCGCATCGCCAATGTGCTGGTTTCCGATTTCGGGTTGAAACCCGGAAATCGTGTGCTCTTGCGCTTTCCCAACACGCCGATGATGACGGCGGTCTATTTCGCCGTGCTCAAGGCCGGCGGTGTCGTTGTCGCCACAATGCCGTTGCTGCGCGCCAAGGAAATGGCGGTCATCGTCGACAAGGCAGAGCTGTCTCTGGCCGTTTGCGATCATCGGCTGGCAGACGAGATGGAACTGACGCGCAAGCGCACGGACCGTCTTCGGCAGATCTTCTACAGCGGAGGCGAGGGACGCGACACGCTGGAAGCGCGGATGGAGACCGCCTCGCCGGAATTCACGGCCTGTGACACGGCGGCCGATGACGTGTGCCTTCTCGGCTTTACCTCCGGCACGACCGGCGAGCCCAAGGCGACGATGCACTTCCATCGCGATATGCTGGCGATCTGCGACTGTTATTCGCGCGAGGTTCTGCGTCCGGTGGAAAGCGATGTTTTCATCGGCTCGCCGCCGCTGGCCTTCACCTTCGGACTGGGCGGGCTGGTGCTGTTTCCCTTCCGCGCCGGCGCCACGGCGATCCTGCTGGAAAAGGCCGGGCCGGACGAGCTTCTGGCCGCAATTCCGCAAATGCGCCCGACCGTTATCTTCACCGCCCCGACGGCCTATCGCGCGATCCTCGCCAAGCGCGGCGACACCGACCTTTCAAGCTTGCGCAAATGCGTCTCCGCCGGCGAGGCGCTGCCCAAGGCGACCTGGGACGACTGGCATGCGGCGACGGGGATCAAGATCCTCGACGGCATCGGGGCGACCGAGCTTCTCCACATATTCATCGCCGCGCGCGAGGACGAGGTGCGCCCCGGCGCGACCGGCAAGCCGGTTCCCGGCTACGAGGCGAAGGTGATCGGACCCGATGGCAAGGATGTGCCGGACGGCACCCCGGGCCGCCTCGCCGTGCGTGGACCCACGGGCTGCCGCTATCTCGCGGATCCGCGCCAGGCCGACTATGTCGTCGACGGCTGGAACGTGACCGGCGACACCTATATCCGTGATGCGGACGGGTACTTCTGGTATCAGGCACGCTCCGACGACATGATCGTGTCGTCGGGTTACAACATCGCGGGTCCGGAGGTGGAGGGCACGCTGCTTGCGCATCCCGCCGTTGCGGAATGCGGTGTGGTCGGTGCGCCGGATCCCGATCGCGGACGCATCGTAAAGGCCTATATCGTTCTGAAGCCCGACGCCACCGGCGATGCAGAGCTTGCCAAGGCGCTTCAGGACTACGTCAAGGCCGAGCTGGCACCTTACAAATATCCGCGGGCCATCGAGTTCGTTACCGAACTGCCGCGTACCGAGACCGGCAAGCTGCAACGCTTTGCCCTGCGCGACATCGCGGCCACCGACTCCGGCGACGCAGGGTCCGCCCGCGCCGCATCCTGATTACGGAAAGACCGAATGACCAAGATTGCCGAAACCGCTCCGATCGAGACCGGAAACGCTGCCGCCGCCAAATTGCCCGCGAGCATGCCATCGCCCCTGACGGCGCTTCAGCCCGAAGGCTGGCCGCAGCCCCGCGGCTATGCCAACGGCATGGAAGGCCGCGGGCGCATGGCGCTGACCGGCGGGCAGATCGGCTGGACACCGGACGGCAAGTTCTCAAGCGTCTTCGTGGAGCAGGTTCGCCAGACGCTTGAAAACGTTGTTGCGGTGGTCCGGGCCGCGGGCGGCGGGCCCGAGCATATCGCCCGGCTGACCTGGTATGTCACCGACATGGAGGCTTATCGCGCCTGCCTCAAGGATCTCGGACCCGCCTATCGCTCCGTCATGGGGCGCAATTTCCCGGCGATGGCCGTCGTTCAGGTGCTGTCGCTCGTTGAAAAAGAAGCGATGGTGGAAATCGAGGGCACGGCGATCCTGCCGGAATGAGCCTCTTGCGGGGCGGGGACCGTGGGATAGTCTGAGCCGCTCGGACTGCCCAATCTGCAAGGAAGCCCCGACCATGGATGTCCTGGACGCGCTCGACAGCCGCTTTTCCTGCCGTGCCTTTCGACCCGACCCGGTGCCGGAGCCGGTGGTGCGCGACATCCTGCGGGCGGCCTCGCGTGCGCCGTCGGGCGGCAATCTCCAGCCCTGGCATGTGCATGCGCTCGCAGGCGATCCGCTTGCGCAGCTTGTCGACGACGTGCGTGGACGGATGACCGACATGCCGCGCGGCGAACCGGGCGAATACCGCGTCTATCCGCCGGAGCTGAAGGAGCCTTACGCGTCCCGGCGCTTCAAGGCCGGGGAAGACCTATATGCGACCATCGAGTTCGCGCGCGAGGACAAAGCCGCGCGCGGACGCCAGTTCCGGCGCAATTTCGAACTGTTCGGCGCGCCGGTCGGCGTCTTCGTCTATCTCGACCGCACCATGGGGCCACCGCAATGGGCCGATTGCGGCATGTTCCTGCAAAGCGTGATGCTTGCGGCGCGCGCGCATGGCCTGCACAGCTGCGCCCAGGAGGCCTGGGCGCAGTGGCATTCGCTGGTGGGCGAGCATCTTGCGCCGCCGCCCGAACACATGCTGTTTTGCGCCATCGCGCTCGGATACATGGACGAGGCCGCGCCGGTCAATCGCCTGCGCACGGAGCGTGCCGCCGTCGATGAGTTTGCGCGGTTCGGGGGCTTTGCGGCGGGGACGGAGAACTGACCGACGTCAGCCGGTGCCGGCCGTTTTCCGCGCGCGGAGGATGTCGACCGGTTCGCCGGCGATCCCCCAGTTCTCCATGTCAATTTCGTCGATGACGACGACGGTGGTTGCCGGATCCTTGTGGAGCACGTCAACGAGAAGGTCGGTGGCGCCGGCGATCAGCCGCGCCTTCTGCTCGCGCGTGACCCCTTCGCGGGTCACCTTGATGTTCACATAGGGCACGTCGCTCTCCTCAAGTCCCGTCGAATTCATCAGTCTGCCGGGCGGGTGACGTAGTCGAAGACCTTGGCGGCGATCAGCCATGTGTCCTCGACCTTTACCAGCGACAGGAAGTCGGTGAAGAAACGCTCGCCGATTGAGCTTTGCACCTGGGCAAGCGCCGCGTTGGGCCCGGCGAAGGTGATGGCGATAACCCGCCCATCCGGCGCCTCTCCACGCGAGGCCGGCGAGGGTCGGTGCGCGACGATCGGCAGGTAGTGGTCCATCGACCAGAAGCGGATGTCGCCGTCGGTCGTTGCCGCATAGAGCGCCTTTTCATGAAAGAGGCTGCCGAGCAGCTCCGCATCGCCGCGGTAAAGCGCGTCGTGATAGCGGGCGCACAGCGCCAGGGTCTCGGTGTCGTCGCGATATTGCATGACAGGCTCCCTGCTGCCGGTCGGGACCAGGCGGAGACGGCCCCGCCCGGTCCCGTTGGAAGACATTGCTCAGGCGGCCTTCAGCAGGCCTTCCGCCGTGAGCGCCGAGCGGGTTGCGGGGCGCGCCGCCACCCGGGCGACAAAGGCCTTCGCATGCGGGTACTCCTCGAGCGAAACACCGGTGAAATTCGTCCAGTTGAGCACCGTGAAGAGATAGGCGTCGGCGACCGAGAAGGTCTCGCCCATCAGATAGGCGCGACCGTCCGCAAGAACACGCTCGAAATGGGCGATCTTGCTGCCGATCTTCTCGACGGCGGCCTCGCGCGCGACGCCTTCCGCGGCCGGCTTGGCGAAGAGCGGCAAGAACGATTTGTGCAACTCGGCCGAGATGAAGTTGAGATGCCGGTGCAACTGGGTGCGCTCCCAGGATCCTGGCGCCGGGGCAAGGCCGGTGTCCGGGTTGCGGTCGGCGAGATACTGCAGGATCGCCGCACCCTCGGTCAGCACGTTGCCGTCGGCAAGCTCGATCGCCGGCACATAGCCGTCCGGATTGATCTGCAGGAAGTCGCGACCCGTCGCGGTGGTCTTCGCCGACGTGTCGACGCTCTCAATCTCGAAGGGCAGGTCGAGTTCGTGCAGGACGATATGGGTGGCGAGCGAGCAAGCGCCCGTCTTGTAGAAGAGTTTCATGAATGTCTCCCGTTCGTGGCGGCGGCCCCTCAGGCCGGCCGGGTGGGTGTTTGCGCGGTGATCGCCGCGTTCGGGAGGCATCTAGGATTTCGAGGTTACCTTTGTAAACCTGCAAACCTTATGTTATGAAAAAATGAGATTTCCACGCGGTAACCACATCCAGGGTTCATGTCTTTGGACGAACGGGTTAGCCAGGCGGCGGAGCGAGGGCGTAAAGATGCGGATCATGTTCTTATGGCGCTGAAATTGCGAAAAAACCAGAGTCCGCCGCCGCCCAACGGCTGCCCGCTCAGCCACTGCATGGAGATACTGAAAGGCGCCTGGACGCCAAACGTGATTTGGCATCTTTCGGCCGGGGCACGACGGTTTTCCGAGCTTCGGCTGGATATCCCGGCAGTCTCCGCCAAGGTGCTGACGGCGAGGCTGAAGGATCTGGAGCGCAAGGGCGTCGTCCATCGCGAAGTCCGGCCGACTTCGCCGCCCTCGGTCGAATATTCGCTGACGGATCTTGGCGCAGAGTTTCTGCCGGCGATCCGGGCAATCGTCGAGGTCTCGCACAAGCTGAAGACGCGCGGGCAGTCCGGTTGTTCGCCCGCGCGCGGCGAGGCGGCGGAGTAGCCCCGCCGTCCGCCGTGTTTCGTGTGTCCCTGTGCAGGCGTTAGCCGGTGGCCGCCGCCGCCGTCGGTGCCGCGCCGCGCGCTTTCGCCAGTTTCGTCACCACATTGTGGATGATCCGGTGGCCGGCATCCTGATCGAGCGACATGATTGATTCGGGATGGAACTGCACGGCCGCGATGGCTTCCTCGCTGTGCTCCACCGCCATGATTACCCCGTCAGACGTTTCGGATGTGATGCGCAAGCCGTCCGGAAGGGCCTCCTTGACGGCATGAAGCGAATGATAGCGGCCGACGGTCACCGGCGACGACAGTCCGTCGAAAAGCATCGATCCCGGCTCGAAGACGACCGGTGACGGCTTGCCGTGCATCGGCACGTCGAGCTGCGCCAATTTCCCGCCAAGCGCCTCGGTGAGTGCCTGAAGTCCAAGACACACGCCGAAGATCGGCAGCGCTCGCGCACGTGCCCGGCCGATGGTGGCGGCGCAGTCGAAGTCGGACGGACTGCCGGGACCGGGAGACAAAACAACCAGATCCGGGGCGACATCGTGGAAGACGCTGTCCGACACGGGCGAGCGGTAGGTGACGACCTCAGCACCCGTTTGGCGGAAGTAGTTCGCGAGCGTGTGGACGAAACTGTCCTCATGATCGACCAGCAGGATCTTCAGCCCCCTTCCCGGGAGGCTGGCTTCGGCGCCGACCGCGGCCGTATGGCCCTGTCCGGCTTCGCGCACGGCTGCGCGCATGGCTTCCGCCTTGAGCTCGGTTTCCGCCTCTTCCTCTTCCGGGATGCTGTCGTAGAGCAGCGTCGCCCCGGCGCGGATCTGGGCGACGCCGTCCTTGATCCGCACGGTGCGGAGCGTCAGCCCGGTGTTCATGTCGCCGTTGAACAGCACCGCGCCGATGGCGCCGCCGTACCATGCGCGCGGGCTCTTCTCGTGGCTTTCGATGAACTCCATCGCCCAGCGTTTCGGCGCTCCGGTCACGGTGACGGCCCATGTGTGCGACAGAAAGGCGTCGAGCGCGTCGAGATCGTCGCGCAGGATGCCCTCGATGTGATCGACGGTATGGATCAGTCTGGAATACATCTCGATCTGGCGGCGACCGATCATCCGCACGGAGCCGGGATCGCAAATCCGGCTCTTGTCGTTGCGATCGACATCGGAGCACATGGTGAGTTCCGCCTCGTCCTTGGCGGAATTCAGGAGCTTGCGGATCTGCGCCTCGTCCTCGATGGCGTTCTTTCCGCGCCGGATCGTGCCGGAGATCGGGCATGTCTCGACCCTGCGCCCGCCGGAAACGCGCACATACATCTCCGGGCTCGCGCCGACGAGATACTCCTGATTGCCCAAATTGATGAAGAAACCGTAGGGCGCGGGGTTGGTTTCCGTAAGCCGCCGGCTCACGGCGGAGGGAGGTGCCGGGCAAGCTTCGTAAAACGTTTGTCCCGGCACCGTCTCGAACAGATCGCCGCGCTTGAAGTGATCTTTTGCCGCGCGCACCAGCTCGGCATAATCGCCGGGCACATGATCCCCGTGCCCGGGATCCCCTTGCACCGGACGATAGGGATCGGATTTGCCGTCGCGCGGCAATCCCTCGGTGCTCTCGCCGTCGACGGTGAACTCATACGTCACCACATGCGCCTTGCGGCCGTAGTGGTCGACCAGCAGGATCTCGTCGGGCAGATAGAGCACGACGTCGCGCTGGTCTTTCGGGCGCTCGAGGCTCAACTCGATCGGCTCGAACTGGAACGCCAAATCGTAGCCGAAGCCGCCGTAGAGCCCGAGATGCTCGTCGTCGCAGGCAAACAGTGTGTTGATCGCGCGAATGACGGAGAAGACGGAGGGCTGGCGCGACCGGTCCTCCTCGGTGAAGGTCCGGGTCGGTCGCGCGATGCGCATGTCCAGCCGGTCGCCGGCGCGGCTCAGGCTTTCCAGGTCGGCAAGGTCCCTGAGATGCGCCTCGACAGCCGGAAGCAGGATCTTTCCACGCGCGTTCAACGCCTCTAGCCGAACGTCGCGCCCAAGCGATTCCAGCACCAGCGGCGGATTGATCAGCGCCATGTCCCAGCGCGTGTAGCGTCCCGGATACTCATAGGATGAGGAGAAGACCGCCCCGCGCTCTGCATCCAGCCGGTCGATCCAGGGGGAGGTGCCCTTTTGGTAGTCCGCAGCCTGCACCCGTTTCGTGAGGCCGATCCCGCCCTGCGTGACAAGGCTGATGTCGCGTCCCGTAAGCATGTCCGTCTCTTCCTCCGCCGCGCCGCCGGATCCCGCTTTCGCCGCCAGACATGACAAAGCCGCCGGCGGGACCCCGCGGCGGCTTTTCGATTTGCTTCAAGTGACATTCGGTCACACGCTGTCGATTGCCGCCTTCAAAGGGCGCGCCACCACCAGCCGTTGTTCAGGGTCCGAATGTCGCTCATGCATTTTCAGTAGCGCAAGGCGGCCGCGCGCGCAACGGAGGAATCATGCCGTAAGCGGCGGGGCCGGGTTCGGGTCCTCGCTTCCATCGACCAGCCGACCCAGCCGGACGGCCGTCAGCCCCTTGTCGAGGCGGCGCGTCGGCATGATCAGCATCATGTTGTCTTCCGGTGTCACCACGGAGACCTCGCCGTCATGGGCGATCACGGTTCCGGCCCTCTCGATCACCTCGCCGCCGATGAACGGCTGGGTGAAGCGAAACGATTCCGTCGAGATCGTGATCGGAGCGGCAATCTCGATGAACTGCTGGGGGACTGGGGCAGGACGCGAGGCGAGATACTCGGCGCCGAAGTCGGGAGCGACCGCACCCGTTGCATGAAGGAACCGCAGGCTCGTCTCGATGGCGACGTCGGCTGCCTCCGCCTCCCAATGCTGCCCGCATTCCACCAGCAGCGCATTGCGCTCGCTCGCCGGATCGATGAAGGCCGCATAGTCGCGCAGCCGTTTGCCCGCCGCATGGCCGGCATCGCTGACGACAAGCTCCGGAACGCCGATGGCCTGTGCCAGAGCGCGGCCCTTGGCGAGCGGCCCGGCCAGCATCAGCGGCGGCGTCGCGTTCTGCATCGAGTGGAGGTCCAGAAGCAGGTCGACGGTATCGAAGAACGGGCGAAGCACGCGCGCCCGCCGGCGTTCCAGCGAGGCGTCGTCATCGAGCGTTGCAGCCTGCCACAGACGGTTCATGTCCTCATCCGCCCAGCGTGAGGCAAAGGGATCGGACGTGTCGAAGCGCGCATAGGCGTCGAGATTGACGAAGACAAGCGAGAGTTTGCCCCGCACCGGCGCGACATCGTGTTTGAACAGCCAGTCGAGCGCGATCGGGCCGCAAAGCTCGTTGCCGTGCACGATGGCGGAGATTGTGACATGCGGCCCCGGCTTTCCGCTGTCGAAGGTCGTTACACCTTCAATGCCGGTGTTGCCGGCCAGATAGGGGGTGATGTCCACCTTCGAGAGTTCGACGGTGGGCGTGTCGGCGGAAACTGCTGTCATGATTCGATCCGTTTGAATGCGTGCTGAAATGGTGGAAGGAAACGGTGCCGGGCGTCAGCCGCAGGCCTCGTCGAGGACCTTGTTGAGGAAGGCGCCGCATTTCTCCAGCTCGGAGACGGCGATGAACTCGTCCGCCTTGTGTGCCTGTTCGATGGAGCCCGGCCCGATGACGACGGTCGGCACCGCGCCGATCTCGACAAATCGGCCGCCTTCGGTTCCATAGGCGACCTTGGCGTGGTCGTTGCGCCCGGCGAGCCGTTTGGCCAGCCGCGTGACTTCCGCATCAATCTCAGTGTCGAGGCCCGGAAAGCTCGAGATCTGTTCGAAGGAAATGCCGGTTTCAGGCGCGATTGCCTGCATCTCCGGTTCGAGTTCCTCGCGGGCGTAGCGCATAACCTCGTCGACCAGCGTGTCGACGTCCTCGGCCGGCAGGGCGCGGAATTCGAAGGACAGCTCGGCCCGGTCGGGCACGATGTTGAGCGCCGTTCCGCCCTGGAGGATGCCTGTGTGCGCAGTCGTGACCGGAACGTCGTAGAGATCGTCGCTCATCCCGCTGGCCAGCGTCTTGCCCATCTCGCGGACCTTCAGTGCCAGCATGGCGGCATAGTCGACGGCGTTGACGCCCTGCGGCGCCAGCGAGGAATGGCAGGTCCGGCCCGTGACGATGGCCTTGTAGGAGCGCTTCGCCTTGTGGCCGACGATCACCTGCATTTCGGTCGGCTCGCCGACGAAACAGGCGCGCGGCATGGCGACGGTCTCGACCAGCTTGCGGATCAGGCTTGGAACGCCCTTGCAGCCGACTTCCTCGTCGTAGGAAAAGGCGAGATGGATCGGCGCTTTCAGGTCGCGGGCCAGCATGTCGTCGACCTTGGCGAGACAGCAGGCCAAAAACCCCTTCATGTCGCAGGAGCCGCGCCCGTAGAGAAGGCCGTCGCGTTCTTCCAGCGAAAACGGGTCGCTCGCCCAGTCCTGGCCGTCGACCGGCACGACGTCGGTATGCCCTGAAAGAACGTAACCCGGCACGTCACGCGGACCGATCGTCGCAAGCAGGTTGGCTTTCTCGCCGGTTTCGTCCGGAATGCGGGTGGACGAGACACCGCGCTTTGCCAGGAAGTCCTCGACATAGGCGATCAGGGCCAGGTTTGAATTGCGGCTGGTCGTATCGAAGGCCACGAGATCGGTGAGGATCTGCGCCGCAACGGGTCTTGCTGAGGTTAACATGTCGGTCGTCCTTTGGCGGCCGTCAGGCCGGGTGTGAATAGGCGTCGGCCGGGACCGCTCGGCGGGCGTGTTCGATAAACCGCTGCGCGATAGGGGTCACCTTGCCGGATGGCATGAAAAACTGGGTGAGATAGTCCACGCGGGGTGTGAAACGGCGGAATTCCACCCCTTCTATCCGGCACTGCCCCACCGGAAAAGGGTTTACGAGGCCAAGTCCGATGCCGGATCGCACCAGTTCGCAAATGGCGATGCTGGTCGCCGTTTCGACCTTGATCTCGCGATGGATGCCGCGCTCGGCGAAGATCCTGTCGTAGACATTGCGCTGGTGAAAGCGACGGGTGAGGGCAATGAACGGTTCCCCCGCCATGTCTTCGGCCGTGATTTCCGTTTTGTCCGCGAGCCGATGGTCGGAGGGAATCGCGGCATGGGCAATGGCATGGCGGAACGGGTGCATGCGCAATCCGTCGTGGCGAATCAGGTGGTCGCTGATGCCGAGGTCGGCGTTTTCGTCCGCGACCGCCGCGGCCACCGTGGTCGACATGCCGATTTCCAGGTGAATGCTGGTCTCCGGATGTTCCTTGAGGAAACCGGCGATCAGTCCGGTCAGCAGATGGTGGCTCAGCGTGGGAGGCGCGGCGATCCGCAGCCGTTTTGCGTTGCTGTCGTCGCTGGCGGTGGTTTCCAGGCGGGCAAGCGTCGCGAAGATCGGCTCGATCTGCTCGTTGAAGGCCAGGCCTTCCGATGTCGGCTGGATCTTGTTGCCCGAGCGATGGAACAATTCGCGTCCCAGACGTGCCTCGAGTTGCTGGATGGCGCGGCTCACTGCGGGTTGCGAGATGCCGAGCTTGTGGGCGGCTGCCGTCGTCTTGCCCTCGGTGATGACCGCCCGCAGAACTTCGAGTTCGCGAAGGGTCAAGCCGTTTCGGTGGCTGCCGTCGCCCGCGGCGCGTGTCATGGAGACCTCAAGGGTAGGTATTTACGACAAGAATAGAGCTATGTTTTTTAGTTATCGTTTTTCGATTGTCCATCATATAATCGCATAATAGCCTCATGAACAAGATGAAGCCGTTCCACAAAAGAGGACGGTCGCAACCAGCCGGAGATTCATCCGATCCCGCTCCGGCTGTTCGAAATTCCAGAGGGATACGGAGGGGAGATTTTCCTGATGAAATTTACCAAGGCGCCATTGGTGTGCGCGATTTTGGGTACGGCGTGTTCCGCCGTTGCCCTGGCCGGGCCGGCCGCTGCCGAGGACATTACGATCGGTGTGGCTTCGGAGGCGACGTCCGTAGATCCGCATTTCCACAATCTCGGGCCCAACAACCAGCTGGGCTTCATGATCTACGATCGCCTGGCGAACCCCGACGAGCGTCAGAACTTCAAGCCGGGCCTTGCGGTGTCCTGGAAGCCGGTGAACCCGACGACCTGGGAATTCAAGCTGCGCGAGGGCGTGAAGTTCCACGACGGAACCGACTTCAACGCCGACGATGTGATCTGCACCTTCGAGCGCGCCCCGAATGTGCCGAACTCCCCGGCGGGCTTTTCCACCTACATCAAGGGGAAGAGCTTCGAGAAGATCGATGACTACACGGTGCACGTGAAGACTGAAGCGCCCTATCCGCTGATGGTCAACGACGTGGGCAATGTCGCGATCATATCCAACGAGACCGGCTGCGACGGCACCACCGAGGCGTTCAACTCGGGTGAAGCTGCGGCCGGAACCGGACCCTTCAAGTTCGTCGAATATGTTCCCGGCGACCGCATCGTGCTTGAGGGCAACGATGACTACTGGGGCGACAAGCCTGCCTGGGACACGGTCACGATCAAGCCGATCAAGTCCGGTCCCTCGCGCGTTGCAGCCCTTCTCGCCGGCGACGTCGATGTGATCAGCGGCGTGCCGACGACCGACATCGAAACGCTGAAGGCGCGCGACGACGTCACCCTGTCGCAGGGCGTGTCGAACCGCGTCATCTATCTTCACATCGACCAGTTCCGCGAGGACTCGCCGTTCGTGAACGCGAACGGCGGCGGCGACATAAAGAACCCGCTGATGGACCAGAAGGTGCGTCTTGCGATTTCCAAGGCGATCTCGCGCGAACTGATCCGCGACCGCGTCATGGAAGGGCTTTCGATCCCCGCCGGTCAGCTTCTGCCGGAAGGGTTCTTCGGAGTATCCGAAAACCTCGAGCCGGAAAGCTATGACCCCGAAGCAGCCAAGGCGCTTCTGGCGGAAGCCGGCTTGCCAGATGGCTTCGAGCTGACGATCCATGGCCCCAACGATCGCTATGTCAACGACGCCAAGATCGTCGAGGGCATTGCCCAGATGCTGACCAGCATCGGCATCAAGACGAAGGTCGAGACACTTCCGCGGTCGGTCTATTTTTCACGCGCTTCGCGTGGCGCGGAAGGCCTTCCCGAGTTCTCGCTTATTCTCGTTGGCTGGGGTGCCGGCTCGGGTGAGGCGTCTTCGCCATTGCGCGCGCTGATCGCCACTTTCGACCCGGACAAGGGAATGGGTACCGCAAACCGTGGCCGTTATTCCAATCCTGAAGTTGATGCGGTGATCGAGGCGGCGCTCGCCGAGGTCGACGATCAGAAGCGTCAGGATCTGCTGGCCAAGGCAACGGAAATGGCGATTGCGGATCTCGCGATCATTCCGATCCACTATCAGGTCAACACCTGGGCGAGCCGCAAGGGGCTGAGCTACATCCCCCGCACGGACGAGTACACCGTCGCCTACGGTGTGGTGAAGGACTGATCCTGTACCGGCGGAAGCGACCGGGGTTTCCCGGCCGCTTCCGCTTTTTGCAGCCAGCAGTCCGGATCCCGCATTGCGCGTTCGCTTCGTGATCGTCGCGGCCTTGAACTCCGGCCCAGGATACCCCGGACCATGAGCGTTTTCATTCTTCGCCGCCTCCTGCAGAGCGCGCTCGTGATGGTCGCCATGGCCTGCATCGTGTTCTTCGGCATCCATATGGTCGGCGATCCGGTCTACATGTTCGTTTCGCCCGACATGGACCAGGCCGACATCGAGCAGGTCACGCGCGCACTCGGTCTCGACCGGCCGATCTGGGAGCAGTTCTGGGCGTTCTTGACCAGCGCCATCCAGGGCGATCTCGGTCAGTCCTTCGTCTTCGGCGAATCCGCGCTGGGCCTGATCGTCCAGCGTATGCCGGCAACGCTGGAACTTGCCTTTGCGGCGCTGTTCCTGGCGGTGGTTTTCGGCATTCCGCTCGGCCTCTACGCCGGCCTTTATCCTGACAGCAAGACCTCCAAGACAATCATGGCCGGCTCGATTCTGGGCTTTTCGTTGCCCACCTTCTGGGTCGGCATCATGATGATCATGGTTTTTGCGGTGGTGCTCGGGTGGCTGCCGTCGACCGGGCGCGGGGACACCGTCGATGTGTTCGGCGTCCAGCTCTCGTTTCTGACCCTTGACGGCCTGCGGCATCTGGCGCTGCCGGCACTGAACCTTGCGCTCCTGAAGATCTCGCTCGTCATTCGCCTGACGCGCGCCGGCACGCGCGAGGCCATGCTGCAGGACTACATCAAGTTCGCGCGCGCCAAGGGGTTGTCACGCAATCGCATTGTCGGCGTGCACCTCTTGAAGAACATTCTCATCCCCGTGGTGACAGTGCTTGGGCTGGAATTCGGGTCACTGGTCGCATTCTCCGTCGTGACGGAAACCATTTTCGCCTGGCCTGGCATGGGCAAGCTTCTGATCGAATCCATCCAGCAGCTCGACCGGCCGGTCATCGTCGCCTACCTGATGATGATCGTCTTCCTGTTCGTCGTCATCAACCTCCTGGTCGACATTGTCTACTCGCTTCTCGATCCGCGCGTGCGGCTCGCCGACCGCGGAAACTGAGTGGACCCATGAGCACCAGCGATCCATTGGACACCCCGACCGTGACAGATACGACAGAGGCTCAAAGCGCCAAGGTCGACACGCCCTTGCGACGCTTCCTGTCGGATTATTCCGACAGTCCGCTTGCGGTGGGAGCGGCGGTCGTCCTGTTCCTGATCATCCTGATCGCGATTTTCGCGCCCTGGATTTCGCCGCAGGACCCCTATGATCTCGCCGTCGTGTCGATTTTCAACGCGCGCCTGCCGCCGGGCAGTTTCGCGATGGACGGAACGCCGTTCCTGCTCGGCACGGACGGCGCCGGGCGCGATCTGCTGTCCGCGATCTTCTACGGATTGCGCATCTCGCTGTCCGTGGGCGTGGCGTCCGGCATCATCGCCATCATCGTCGGCATGAGTGTCGGGCTGGCGGCTGCCTATGCGGGCGGGCGCACCGAGAACCTGATCATGCGCGTTGTCGACCTGCAGCTGTCGCTTCCCGCCGTGCTGATCGCGTTGATCCTGCTGGCGATCCTCGGCAAGGGCGTCGACAAGATCATCATCGCGCTGGTGGTGGCGCAATGGGCCTATTATGCGCGCACCGTGCGCGCCTCCGCGCTTGTGGAGCGCCGTCGCGAGTACGTCGAGGCGGCCGCGTGCCTGGGGCTCGGTCATGCCCGCATCATCTTCCGCCATATCCTGCCCAATTGTGTTGCGCCGCTGATCGTCGTCGGCACCGTGCAAACGGCCCATGCGATCGCGCTGGAAGCGACGCTGTCCTTCCTCGGCGTCGGCCTGCCGCCGACCGAACCATCGCTGGGGCTGCTGATCGCCAACGGTTTCGACTACATGTTGTCGGGCAAATACTGGATCGCCGTCTTCCCCGGTGTTGCCCTCCTGATCACCATCGTTTCCATCAACATGGTCGGCGACCAGCTGCGCGATGTGTTGAACCCCCGACTGCAAAAGTGAGGACGGAATGAGCGAGCCACCCGTCCTGGAGGTCAAGGATCTCAAGACGCATTTTTTCACCAAGGCCGGCATTGCGCGCGCTGTCGACGGCGTGTCCTTCTCGCTGGCACGCGGAGAGGTGCTCGGCATCGTCGGTGAAAGCGGTTCCGGCAAGACCGTGACCGGTTTTTCGATGATGGGACTTGTCGATCCGCCCGGACGTGTGGTCGACGGATCGATCCGTCTCGGCGGCGAGGAACTTGTCGGCAAATCGGAAAGCGCCTGGCGGTCCTTGCGCGGACGCAAGATCGCGATGATCTTCCAGGACCCGATGATGACCCTCAACCCGGTCCTGCGGGTCGATACGCAGATGATCGAGGCCATCCGCGCGCATGAACACGTATCGGAAGAGGCGGCCCGCGAGCGCGCCCGCGCGGCACTTGCCCGCGTCGGCATTCCCTCGCCGGATGAGCGTCTGGTCGCCTATCCGCACCAGTTCTCGGGCGGCATGCGACAGCGTGTGGCGATTGCCATTGCGCTCCTAAACGAGCCGGACGTGATCGTCGCCGACGAACCGACGACCGCGCTCGATGTCACCATCCAGGCGCAGATCCTCTACGAGGTGCAAAAGCTTTGCGCCGATACCGGTCTCGCGATGATCTGGATCACCCATGACCTCGCGGTCGTCGGCGGCCTCGCGGATCGTGTTGCGGTGATGTACGCCGGGCGTATCGTGGAGGAAGGACCGGTGGGCGAGGTGCTCGACGGTCCGCTTCATCCCTACACGCGCGGGCTGATCGGCTCGGTGCCGAGCCACAATCGGCGGGGCCGGCGGCTGACCCAGATCCCCGGCATGGCGCCGTCGCTGCTGGCCCTGCCGCCGGGATGCAGCTTCGCCGCGCGCTGTCCGCGCGCCGATGCCGCCTGTACGACGATGCCGGAGCTTGCGGCCGCGGACGGACACCGGGCGGTACGCTGTCACCATCCGCATCATGCGGACGAGCCGGCGATCGAAGGAGGCTCGGTATGAGCAAGCAGCCCCTGATGCGGCTTGAGGGCGTCTCCAAACGCTTTTCCAAGCGTCTGGATACCGCTGAAAAGATCGTCAACCTGTTGGGCGGCGACAGGCGGGAAGAGGTCGTGCATGCAGTCGACCGCGTCTCCATGGAAATCGCCGATGGCGAGGTTGTCGGCCTCGTCGGCGAAAGCGGCTGCGGCAAGTCCACGCTCGGGCGTGTTGTCGCCGGCGTGCATGGGGCGAGCGACGGCAAGGTCTACTGGCGTGGCAAGGATATCTCGACGCTGACCGGCGCCGAGCGCCGCGATGCCCTCTTGAAGATCCAGATGATCTTCCAGGATCCCATGTCCTCGCTCAACCCGCGCATGCGGGTGCGCGATATCGTTGGCGAGGCGCCGCGCGTCCATGGCCTGATTTCGGCCGGCGAGGTCGATGACTACGTCGACAAGATGCTGCTGCGCGTCGGTCTCGATCCGGACTTCCGGATGCGTTATCCGCATCAGTTTTCCGGCGGTCAGCGCCAGCGCGTCGGCATCGCCCGCGCGCTTGCCGTGGAGCCGGATTTCCTCGTGTGCGACGAAAGCATCGCCGCGCTCGACGTCTCCATCCAGGCGCAGGTGCTCAACCTGTTCATGGATCTGCGCGAAGAGCTGGGCCTGACCTATCTGTTCATCTCGCACGATCTGGGGGTCGTGGAGCATCTCTCCGACCGGGTGGTGATCATGTATCTGGGCCGGGTGGTCGAGGTGTCGCCGACGGAAGACCTTTTCGCCGGGCCGAACCACCCATACGCGCAGGCACTTCTGGATGAGGTTCCGCGCATTGACACGCGCAAGCGTGTCTTCCAGCCGATCAAGGGAGAGATTCCGTCGCCGATCAATCCGCCGCCGGGGTGTCACTTCCATCCACGCTGCCCGCGGGCATTTGCGCGTTGTCGCGAGGAAGCTCCGGCGCTGCGCGAGATCGCGCCGGGACGCCTCTCCGCCTGCCATTTGAACGACGGATAGCGGGTTATGGCAGACGGCAGGCCCGCCGATGGCACGATGATCGAGGTCCGCCGGCCGGCGCGTGTGCTGGCGCCGCTTGTGCTCGACAGCCCGCATTCGGGGACGGTTTATCCGCCGGACTTCGATCCGCTCCAGCCGCCATCGCGCTACCGTCGCGCGGAGGACATGTATGTCGATGAGCTGTTCGGCGCCGCACCCGATCTCGGACTGCCGTTGCTCGCGGCCCGCTTCGGGCGGATCTATTGCGATGTGAACCGGGCCTTCGACGACCTGTCTCCCGAAACGTTGGCCGACGGTGACGGTCTGGTGCTTGCGCCAAGCGCAAAGGCCCGGCTCGGCAAGGGTGTCGTGTGGACCGCGACGCCTCCGGACGGCGCGCCGTTGCTGGCCTCGCCGCTGGCGCGTTCCGACTATGAGGCGCGCCTTTCGCGTTGCTGGCGGCCCTATCACGCAAGCCTTGCTGCGCTCTTGAAGGAGACCCGCGGGGCGGGGCGGGGCGTCTATCATCTCGATCTGCATTCCATGCAGCCGGTTGCAAACGCCATGCATGAAGACACAACGGGCGGCTTGCGACCCGACATTGTCCTGTCGGACCGCGAGGGCCAAAGCTGCGAGCCCGGCTTCATCGAGGCTGCCAAGCGGATTCTGGGCCGTCTCGGTTTTTCCGTCGCGATCAACGATCCCTTCAAGGGGGCGGAGATCCTGGCCCGGCACGGAGACCCAGAGAATGGTGTCCACAGTCTGCAGGTCGAGGTCAACCGCGCGCTCTACATGAACGTCGAAACCTATGAAAAGACAGCGGATTTCTCGGACACTCAGCAGCGGCTGAGCGTGTTTCTGCGCGACCTGCGCGATTGGGTCGCGGCAAGATAGCCCCGCCTTCGCTGCGGTGAGCAGTTGAAATCTGGGTCCGGACAGGGCACGAGAGCGCAAGCTCTTCCCGCGCGCCTCGTCCGCGCGCTTGTCCCAGGATCACGGAAACGCTCATGAACACCGGTCTGTCTCGCCCCAAGGACCAGATCCGCTGGTTGCTGCTTGAGGGCATCAGCCCGTCCGCGACCACCGTACTGGCCGCGTCCGGCTACACCAATGTCCAGCGCCACAAGACGGCACTCGACAAGGAGGCCCTGAAGGAGGCGCTTCAAGGCGTCCATATTCTCGGTATTCGCTCGCGCACCCAGGTCGATGCGGAGATCCTGGAAGCGGCGCAGACCCTTGTCGCCGTGGGGTGTTTCTCCGTCGGCACAAATCAGGTCGATCTGGTGAGCGCGAATCGGCGCGGCATCACGGTCTTCAACGCACCGTTTTCCAACACGCGCAGCGTTGCGGAATTGACCGTGGCGGAAATCGTCATGCTGGTGCGCGGCACATTCCAGAAGTCGATGGCCGCGCACAATGGCCGGTGGTTGAAAAGCGCGGCCGGCAGCAACGAAGTGCGCGGCAAGACGCTCGGCATCGTCGGCTACGGCAACATCGGCTCGCAGCTCTCAATGCTGGCCGAGGCGATGGGCATGCGGGTGATCTATTTCGATCAGACCGACAAGCTGCGTCACGGCAATGTCGAACCGACAGCGACGCTGAACGACCTGTTGGCGGTCTCGGACGTGGTCTCCCTCCATCTGCCGCAGACGCCGGAAACACGCGGCATGATCGGCCGCGCCGAAATCGCCGCCATGAAAAAGGGCGCCTATCTGATCAACAACGCGCGCGGCACCGTGCTTGATATCGACGCGCTGGCCGATGCGCTGAAATCGGGGCATCTCGCCGGCGCTGCGGTCGATGTTTTCCCGAGCGAGCCGAAGTCGAACGACGAGGAGTTCGTCTCGCCGCTGCGCGGTTTGGACAATGTGATCCTGACGCCGCATGTCGGCGGATCGACGGAAGAGGCGCAAGAACGCATCGGCGAGGAAGTCGCCCGCCGGCTGGTGGAATATTCCGACGTCGGCTCGACCATCGGTGCTGTGAACTTCCCCCAGGTGCAGCTGCCCAAGGGGACCGAGAACACCCGCTTCATCCAGGTCCAGCGCAATGCGCCCGGCGAACTCGGCAAGCTCAACGACCTCTTCGCCAGATGGAAGGTCAACATCGCCGCGCAGCATTATCAAACCGATGGCGAAGTCGGTTACGTCGTGCTCGATGCCGACGGGCCGGTCGACAACGCGGTGACCCTGCTTGAGGAAATCCGCAAGCTCTCGGGCACGATCCGCGCGCGGCTTCTCAACCGGGTGTAGGGCGCAAGCGAGCGGGCTCTTGACCGCATTCGCCGTCGCCCCATCCTGACGTTTCGAAATCACGCCCCCGGGGCGGCTCAAGGAGACGGTCGCGATGGATCTCAATGCGGAATTCGAACGGCCTGCCGCCGTGCATGCGGGCGAGCTGGAATGGCGGGCGTCGCCGATGCCCGGCGTCAGCCGGCGCATGCTCGACCGCATCGGCGACGAGGTCGCCCGCGCCACCTCCATCGTGCGCTACGATGCGGAAAGCGCCTTTTCCGCGCATACCCATGGCGGTGGCGAGGAGTTCTTCGTGCTGGAAGGGGTGTTTCAGGACGAGCACGGCGATTATCCGGCCGGCACTTATGTGCGCAATCCGCCGGGATCGAGCCATACGCCCGCCTCCAGGGACGGCTGCGTCATCTTCGTCAAGCTCTGGCAGTTCGACCCCGCCGACCGGAGCCATGTGATCGTCGACACCAGCAAGGCCTCACCGGTCCCGCATCGCGACCGGCCCGGTGTCTCCGTCCTGCCGCTGTTTGCCGATGGCCGCGAGGACGTGCGCCTGGAATTCTGGGAGCCGAATGCGCACGTCGATCTCGCGGTCGAAGGCGGCGCGGAACTCCTCGTGCTTGCAGGCAGCCTGCGTCACGGCGACGAGGTCTTTGGCCGGGACGGGTGGCTCCGCCTGCCGGTGGGCGCAAGGCTCGATGCAACGGCCGGCGCGCAAGGCGCGCGCGTCTTCGTCAAGACCGGCCACCTGCGCGACGTCCGCGCGCCCGCGACCGGCTGAGCGCCTTTTACGCCCTACTGCCGGATTGCTTCCAGATCGATGCGGATCGGCACCTCATCGCCGACCAGCCCGTTTTCCACCGCATAGGTCATACCGAACTCGGACCGCTTCAGCGTGGTTCGCGCGCTGATGCCGACCACAAAGGTGTCGCCGAAGGGGTAGGGTCCGACCTTGTTCAAGGTGACGTCGAGCGTCACCGGGCGGGTCACGCCGCGAATCGTGAGATCTCCGGTCACCGTGCCGCTGCGCGGTGTCTCTTCCGCGTTTGAGGTCATCACGAAGGTGATGTCGGGATGCGTTTCGGCTGAAAGAAAGTCGTCTGAGCGCAAATGCTCGTCGCGGCGCTCGTGATTGGAAAACACGCTGCCGGCGGGAATGGTGACCGAAAGATCGGAAAGCGCGCGCGTGTCCTCGTCGAAGGTGAAGGAGCCTTTGCCTTTGAGGAACATGCCCCAGGTCGGCGCGTAACCGATGTGCTCGGCATTGAAAACAATGGAAAAATGGGCCGGATCGATTTTGAAGTCGCGCGGCTCGGCGGCCGCCGGTGACGCGAATGAGACGCCGAGCGCAACAAGACCCGACAGTGCTGTAAGTGTGAGACGACGCATTCTGTCCTCCCTGTGGTGTGACGCGGCCCCCTGCCGTTGTCGGCGAAAAGCCGCATGAACCATCATATAGGAGCCATGGCGCCGTCTGGGGAGGGGGCAGCCGGTCTGTCAGTCGTTCCAGAGCCAGGCGGCGCCGCGCACGCCGGAGCTGTCGCCGTGTTTCGCCTTTCGGATCGGAACGGAATACTGGTCGGAGAAGATATAGGGGGCCATCAGGTCGGGAAGGCGTAAATAGAGTTCGTCCACATTCGACATGCCGCCGCCCAGCACGAAGACATCCGGGTCCAGGATATTCGCGACCATCGCCATCGCCCGGGCCAGCCGCGAGATGTAGCGCTCCAGCGCGGCCTTTGCCTCTTGCTCTCCGGCGCGGGCGCGGGCGACGATTTCATGCCCGGTCGCCGCGGTGCCGGTCACGCGCTCATAGTCCCACTGAAACCCGGTGCCGGAGCACATCCGGTCGATGGTTCCGCGATGGCCGGTCCAGCAATCGGGACCGGGAAATTCGTCCTCCGTCATCCAGGGCACGGGAATGTTGCCCCATTCCCCGCCGATGCCGTTGGCGCCGCGATGGGCCACCCCGTCGATGGCGATGCCCGAGCCGCATCCGGTCCCGACGATGATCGCATGCACGATATGCCGGCCGGCGCCCGCGCCGTCCGTTGCTTCCGAAACGGCCAGGCAGTTGGCGTCGTTTTGAATGCGCACCGGCCGGCCGAGGGTGGCTTCGAGGTCGCGGTCGAGCGGTTGTCCGTTCATCCAGGTGGAATTGGCGTTCTTGACGAGCCCGGTCGCCGGCGACAGCGATCCCGGGATGCCGAGCCCTACGCTGCCGGTCTCGCCGGTTGCGGCTTCGGCTGCCTCCACCAGGGCGGCGACCGCACCGATACAGCCATGATAGTCGTCACGCGGTGTGGTGACCCGCTGGCGAAAGCGCTCCGTGCCCGCGCCGTCGAGGGCGATGGCCTCCATCTTGGTGCCGCCCCAGTCGATCCCGATCCTGAGCCGGCGCGAAGTCTCCTGCATCATGGTGTCTGCTCGTCTTCCTGTTGCTCGGCGTCCCTCGCCCTGCGTGCAGCCAGTGCCGTCTTGAGGTCGGGGGCTGCGGCAACCAGCATGCGCGTATAGGGGTGTCGGGGATGGTCGAAGACGCGCGCCGTGCGCCCGCGCTCCACAATCTTTCCGCCGTTCATCACCATCACCTCGTCGGTGATCGCACGCACCACGCTCAAATCATGCGAGATGAAGAGATAGGCGAGGCCGAGCCTGGCGCGCAAGCCGGCCAGCAGGTCGAGGACCTGCGCGCGGATCGAGACATCGAGCGCGGAGACCGGCTCGTCGGCGATGATCAGGCGCGGTCGTGTGACGAGTGCACGGGCGATGGCGATGCGTTGGCGTTGCCCGCCGGAAAACTCGTGCGGGTATTTCCCGGCGTCATCGGGCGAAAGCCCCACCTCGCTCAGGGCTTGCATGACGCGGTCGCGCTTTTCATTCGCCCCGATTTCTCCGCGCAACAGATGCAGCGGTTCCGCCACCACCCGGCCGATGCGATGGCGCGGATTGAAACTGCCGTAGGGGTCCTGAAACACCACCTGCACGGCGCGGTGCACGGCCTCGCGGGCATCGCCGCGCGCGGAAAACGGATCGCGTCCCAGGATCGTCAGCGTGCCGCTGTCCGGGGCCTCGAGCGCCAGCAGGCTGCGCGCCAGCGTGGACTTGCCACAACCCGATTCCCCGACGAGGCCGATGCTCTGGCCGGCGCGAATGTCAAAGCTCACGCCCTTGACGGCGGTCAGCCGGCGCGGCTTTTCGAAGAAGCGTTTGCGCGGCTGCGGGTAGCTGCGAACGATGTCGCGAACGCTCAGGAGCAATTCGTCGGAGGCAGCCCGGCCCGGACGGATCGGCCGCCGGGCACGGATCGGCACATGGTTGGACGCGGCCATCAGCGCCCTGGAATAGGGATGCGTGAGATTGGCGAAGAGTGGCCCGGTCTGTCCCGCTTCCACGATTTCGCCGTCGCGCATGATCGCGACACGCTCCGCCATCTGCGCCACCACGGCGAGATCGTGGCTGATCAGCAGGCAGCCCATGCGGTTTTCGTCGACGATCTCCTGGATCAGCGCGAGGATCTGCGCCTGGATGGTGACATCGAGTGCGGTCGTCGGTTCGTCCGCGATCAAGAGGTCGGGGCGGCAGGCGATCGCCATCGCGATCACCACGCGCTGGCGTTGTCCCCCGGAGAGCTGATGCGGATAGCGCTCACCGGTGACGCGCGCGCGCGTCAGGCCCACCCGGTCGAGTAGGTCCGCCGCGCGTTCCGCCGCAACCGCACGGGACGTGCGCATATGCCAGAGAACCCCTTCGGCGATCTGGTCGCCAATCGTCTTGACCGGGTTCAGCGCGGTCATCGGCTCCTGGAACACCATGCCGATGCGCCGGCCGCGCAAGCGGCACATCTCGGCTTCGCGCATCTGCAGAAGGTCGCGACCGTCGAGCAGAAGGCGTCCATCGGGCTCTGCGCCATGAGGCAGAAGGCCCATTGCGGCCAGCGCCGTCATCGATTTTCCGGAACCGCTTTCGCCGACGAGGCCAAGCGTCTCGCCGGCACGGATGTCGAAGCTGACGCCTTTCAGGATCTGTTTTCCGTGAATGCCGACCGTGAGGTCCCGCGCCTGAAACAGCATCTCAGTTCACCCGCCGTTTCAGCCGCGGATCCAGCAGGTCGCGCAAACCGTCCCCGAGCAGGTTGAGCCCGATCACGGTGACGACGATCGCGAGCCCCGGATAGAGCGCAAGAGTCGGCGCCAGCATCATCATCGTCTGCGCCTCGTTCAGCATCCGTCCCCAGGAGGCCAGCGGCGGCTGCGCGCCAAGGCCGACATAGGACAGCCCGGCTTCGGCCAGGATGCCGAGCGAGAACTGGATGGTGCCCTGCACGATCAGGAGGTTGGCGATATTGGGCAGGATGTGTTCGACGATAATACGGATCTCGCCCTTGCCCGACACCCGAGCCGCCAGCACGAACTCGCGCGACTTGGTGGCGAGCGCGCCGCCGCGCGCCACCCGGGCGAAAACGGGAATGTTGAAGATGCCGATGGCGATGATCGCATTCACCGCGCCGGCGCCGAACAACGCGGTGATCATGACAGCCGACAGAAGTGCGGGAAAGGCAAAGACGAGATCGTTGAAGCGCATCAGTGCCTCGTCGAGCCAGCCGCCACGTGCGGCGGCGATCAATCCGAGGGGCACGCCGAGGCATACGCCGATCCCCACCGCCACCAGCGCTACGGCGATGGATGTGCGCGCGCCGACCATCAGCATCGACAGCATGTCGCGGCCGTATTGATCCGTGCCGAGCGGATGCGCCAGGGACGATCCCTTCAGCCGGTCGGCGACGGAGAGCGCGTCGATCGCATAGGGGGTCCACACCAGCGAGACGAGGGCCGCCACCAGCACCAGCGTGACGATGGCGCCGCCGGCGAGCAGCGTGCGGTGGCGCAAAAGCAGAAAGACCAGTGGCAGGGCGGGCGGGGTCTGGCTCACGGGTTCACCGCTTCCTCAGGCGCGGATCGGTCACCGCATAGGCCATGTCGACGAGGAAGGTCACCACAATGACCGTTGCGACCAGAAGCACGACGACGCTCTTCACCACGATCAGGTCGCGCTGGGTGATCGCCTGAAAGATCAGCCGCCCCAAGCCCGGCAGATAGAAGACGTTCTCGATGATGATCGTGCCGGCGATCAGGAAGGAGAACTGCAGGCCGAGGATCGTCAGAACGGGAATGAAGGCGTTGCGCACCGCATGGCGCCACAGGGTCGCGTGACGGGTCAGTCCCTTGGCGCGCGCGGTGCGCACATAGTCCTCATGCAGCGCGTCGATCAGCGCGGAGCGCATGACGCGCGCAAGGATGGCCGCCTGCGGCAGGGCGAGTGCGATGGCCGGAAGCACCAGCGCCTGCAACGCCGGAAAGACGCCTGCCTCCCAGCCCGGAAAGCCACCGGAGGGCGCGATCCTCAGCATGACCGCAAAGACGTAGACCAGCAGCATGGCGAACCAGAAATTGGGGATGGCGATGCCGACCTGCGTCAACGCCATGATGCCGCTGTCCTGCCAGCCGCCGCGGTGGCGCGCGGCATGGACGCCGACGGGTATGGCGATCACGGTGGAAAGCGCCAGCGCGATCAGCGCCAGCGGCAGGGACACGACGGCGCGATCCGCGACCAGTTCGGAGACCGGTACGGAATAGGTGTAGGACGTGCCGAGATCCCCGGTCGCAAAGCCGCCGATCCAGGCGAGGTAGCGGATCCAGGCCGGCTGGTCGAGGCCGAGCTCTTCGCGCAGCGCGGCGAGCGTGTCGTCCTGCGCGTTCAGCCCGAGCATCAGCTGCGCAGGATCGCCCGGCAGGATCTCCAGCACCACGAATACCAGAAGCGTCGCGACGAGAAGCGTCGCAGCGAGGCTGGCGAAACGTTTGGCGGCATAGACCAGCATCGGGTCTCCGGCGGGAATCTCTCAAGCGTGTCTTGAGGCTATAGAGGAAGGGAGACCCGGGGAAGGGGGGAGGTTGATGCGTAATCTGAATTTAGCGCTCGCATTTGCTGAGGGGTCTTCCTGATGAATTTGAAACATCTTGGTCCAAAAAAACAATAATGTTCACGAAACCAACTACGTGGTCGGGTTCTGCGCGGGATGACGTTGCCCCGGTTAGACTCAGGATTTCCTCGATGATCTGGAGTAGCCCCCATGAAGTGGTCCACCGAGGGTGATAGGTTATCCCGCATTTAGGAGGACCAAAGAATGGCTGGAAAGCGAGACAAGCCCGAGGAGATCGTATCAAAGCTGCGCCAGGTTGAGGTGCTGCAGGGTCAAGGCATGATGATTGCGGATGCCCTGCGCCAGATCGCTACGACCCAACAGACCTACTACAGGTGGCGCAAGCAATATGGCGGCATGAAACGTGATCAGCTCAAGCGGCTGAAGGAGCTGAAGAAAGAGAACCAGCAGCTGCGTCGAGCGGTTTCGGATCTCACCCTGGACAAGTTGATCCTGACAGAAGCTGCGCGGGGAAACTTCGGAGCCCTTCGCGTCGGCGCAAATGCATCGATCATGTGCGGCAGAGTTTTAGCATATCTGAACGCCGGGCCTGCCGTATCCTGGGACAGCATCGTTCCACGCAACGCAAGGTTCCGCGTGGCCGGCCGGATGAAGAACAGCTGACCGAAGACATCATCGAACTCGCCCGCCAATATGGACGCTACGGGTTGAGGTGGTCCCGGGTCTGCTCAACTTGTCCGGCTGGCATGTGAACCACAAGCGGGTCGAACGCATCTGGAAACGCGAAGGGCTGAAGGTTCCACCGAAACATCCGAAGAAGGGCCGGCTTTGGCTCAATGACGGTTCCTGTATCCGGCTCAGACCGGAACGACCGAACCATGTCTGGTCCTACGACTTCGTGCAGGATCGCACCCATGACGGGCGGGCTTATCGAACGCTGAACATCATCGACGAGTTCAGCAAGGAGGCCTTGATGATCCAGGTCGATCGCAAGCTCAACTCGATCGACGTGGTCGATGCCCTCACCGATCTCTTCATCCTGCGTGGCCCGCCCGAGTTCATCCGCTTGGACAATGGCCCGGAGTTCATCGCCAAGAAGGTTCGCGGCCGGATCGTGGCCGTCGGCGCCAAGACCGCATATATCGAGCCCGGATCACCATGGGAAAACGGATACATCGAAAGCTTCAACGCCAGGTTCCGCGACCAACTGTTCAATGACGAGATCTTCTATTTCCTGAAGGAAGCCCGCATCATCATCGAGGAATGGCGGCGACACTACAACACCGTCAGGCCACATAGCGTCTTGGGATACTGTCCACCCGCACCGGAAAGCATCGTCCACATGGACCGACAGCCGACCATGCAATAACATTCAACCCGAACCACCCTTTGGGGGCTCTCCAATGCCGTGCTTCCCATATTCGATGTACGCTTGGGTTTCATGAACTTAGCACAGCGAAATCTGAGAACTCTTTCTGCTGAACCATGCCAATCAATAATTTGCTTTTCCGGAAACGCTCCCGCTCTTCAACCAAGCCTCTCAGCGATTGCCTCTGCGAAGTTCATCCAGCAACCGCTCCGCTGAAACTGCTTCCTGCTCTGTGAAACCTCGTACTTCAAATCGTCCAATCTGGTAGAGCTCCATCACAAGCACAAATGGACGACGAATTTCACGACATGCCCCAAGTGACAATAGTGCAGCCAACGCGAACAGAGCAATTGTTGCTCTTGGCGCATTGCTCGCTGCAACGGCACTGACGCTCATACAGATCAAAATCGCAATACCAAAGCCTATTAACTCTGATGAAATGCGTTTCTCCACATGCGCAAAAACGACAGAGCTTCCTTTTAATACTCTACCGCCGAGGATCAATAGATCTTCTGTTATGTCGAAATCTTCTTTTCGGATGTGTTGTTTCATTTTATTTAATCAGGATAAGTTATGAATATCATTGGCCTGAAGTTGAGGAAGCTCAAATCGGCGATGTTCAGCAGACTTGGAAAAGACCGATTGATCAGGTACACTATCGGATCACCGATACAAATGATGAGTGATCCGATGAAGTTGAACCATAAACCAAGGAGCGGCATGATCGCGCCGAAAATCATTCCTACGAATTGAAGAAGCAGCGCCAGCGGAAGCGCCGCTACAGCCCAGATAAATGGCCAAGCAATCACCGTGCCCCCGGGTGCAGCGGTCTGGCCGAACGATAAAATAATTGCCCAGACCAAACCAGCAAAAAAACCTCGAGCCGCTGTCAACTTCAGTGTTGAACCCCAATGCACCCGACCAAGATCAGAAAATGTGAAATCGCTCATGTTCGCCGCCCTCTATAAGCCATTTTAGTTTTTTAAAGATATGATAGCTAATAACACCAACCCGACCGCATCACTGAAATCCAAAGTGCGATATGCGAATTTTTACTTCTGCTTTGATTTCCTTCGAAATAGAGAATTTCGCCGATTCAAATCTAATTAATTCATCAATTCTATTCCTCTGTTTCGGAGAAATTTATAATTTTTAGTTGGGAGATTTCAATACTCGAACAATATCAAGCTCCTAAATATGAATTGTCACGTGAAAATATTTTTCTTACTCGTAGAAATAAATAAGTACCATCGCTTCATATCGGCAGAATGCAATAATAAAAGCTAGACGCCATTCTTCAGAGCAAGGACTTGGATAACGCTCTTCGCATCATCTTCATCGATCCCCAGCTTGCGTCTGAGGGATTCGATGAGTTGCTCCTCTGCGCTTTCGACTTGACCATCTGCCAATACAAAATCGACGGCTAGGGCGAAAACCGTGCCACTCAGATTGGGTGGCACATGTGAAGCCGCTTTTTCGGCAAGCGTTTCCCAACCATTTTTTCTCAGGATTGAGAACTGCGCATCGATCATTTTGCGGAAGTCATGAGGCGCCTGGCTAGAGAAAATAGCATGCCGGTTCACGACGAAGTTGAACGCATCGACTTCCTCATCGGAAATGTCGCCGTCGCTCGCAACGACACTTAGTAGCACGCCGCTAACCGCCTCATGGATGTTGAAGTCCTTTTCGAGTGGGCTCTTTCCTCCCAAGTTACCGAACAGTCCCATTTGAAATATTCCTTTTGCGCTGAGACTTTGCTGCTACCTAGGATAGATATTACAGCATGTTTTCCAGGCAATTGCAACTTGCAGATCGTAGGTTCGAGTGCGATCCCGTAACTGTCGCGAGGTGTGTGAAACATCTCTGAAATGCCCTCTTAATCTTCATGCGTGCAAGGCGGCGCCGGGCGCATTAGTCTCGGCCTCCCGGGTCGTTCCCTGCTCACCGCTCGGGCGGGCGGGCGAAACGCACCCATTGACGCAACAAGAAACTCCCCGGGAGGATACATGAACATCTGGAGCAAGCTGGCCATTGCCGCCTCGGCGCTGGCGCTTCTGCCGCTGTCGGCCGCCGCCGAAACCCGCATCACCTACAAGTCCGCCTCCGCCGGCTCGTCCTACTACCAGATGGGCGTGCAGATCGCGGAAGCCATCAAGGCCGGTACGGACGGCGACATCATCGTCACCCTGGAAGAAAGCCAGGGCTCGGTGCAGAACGTCATGGAAGCGGCCGTGCGTCCGGGCAATTACGTCTTCACCACGCCGCCGGTTCTCGTTTCGCTCGCCAAGGGCGGCAAGGCGATGTTCGAGGGCAAGGAGAACGCGAAATTCGCCGACATCCGCGCGCTCTTTCCGATCCCCTCGCTGACCATGCATTTCGTCGTGCGCGACGACGCGGGCGTCGAGACCTTCGCCGATCTCGCCGGCAAGACCATCCTGCTCGGCAAGGGCAGTTTCGGCGCGCGCGAGGGCGAGAAATATCTCGACCTTTTCGGGCTGAAGGACAAGGTGACGCTCGCCGACGTGGAACTGTCGAACGCCGGCCCCGCGCTCAAGAACGGCCAGATCGACGGCTTCGTCACCGCCGGCTCCTGGCCTGCTCCGAATGTGATCGAGGCGGCCGCCGGAACGGGCGTCTCGATCCTGTCGCTGACGGACGAGCAGATCGCCGAGACCAAGCGCACCAAGCTGGTGATTCCGGCCGGAACCTACGCCGGGCAGGGCGAGGACATCGTGACAACGTCGCTTCCCGTCGTCGCCTTCACGACCGCGGCAATGGATGACGACACCGCCTACGAGTTGACCAAGACCTTCTGGGAGCAGAAGGACAGGATGGGTGCCGATGCGCCCTGGTGGAACGGCGTGTCGGAAGCGCTTCTCGCCAACATCACCGGCAAGATCCACCCCGGCGCTCAGCGTTACTATGCCGAGCGCGGCGTCGAGCTGAGCGACGCGCAGAAGTAAGCGCTTGCGCCTTGCGCGCCGTGCCGATAGGCGAATTGACGGCCCGGGCTTTGTTGTCCGGGCCGTTTGCGTCTTCTTCCCCGTCTTCGCGCCGGCCCGGAGCGCCGGTGCGTCGCCCGTCTTTCAGGGATTGATCTCATGTCCGTTTCCGCACGTCTGTTCTGGGCGGCGCTCGGCGCGGTGTCCATCGCGTTTCACCTGGGGCTGGTGTTCTCGGGCCTGGTGCCGAACCTCGTCAGCCGGCCAGTGCACATGGCGCTCGCGCTCCCCTTCGTGTTGGTGCTGATGGCGAAGACGCCGGCGCAGCGGACCTCGGGTGCGGCGATTGCGGCGCTCGGGATTGCGGCCTGCCTTTGGGTCGCTTTCAGGGCTGATGCGCTTGGCGATCAATACGGCTACCTCGCCGACCCGTTCCAGATGGCGGTGGCGCTGACATTGCTCGCCGTGGTGCTGGAGATGGCGCGCCGCGCCATTGGCTGGCCGCTGCCGCTGGTTGCGGCCATCGCGCTTGCCTATGCGGTCTGGGGCGCGGCGATCCCCGGCGAGTTCGGCCATCCCGGCCTGCCGATGTCGAGCCTCTTCGGCACGCTGACGATTGCCGAGGGCGGCATCTGGGGCAAGCTCACCGGCGTGTCGGTCAATGTGGTGGCGATCTTCGTGATCTTCGGCGCGATCCTGAACGCCGGCGAGGCGGGACAGGGCTTCATGAATGTCGCGGCCGCCGCCGCCGGACGCCTGCGCGGCGGCGCCGCCAAGGTCTCGGTGCTCTCCTCCGCGCTGTTCGGGTCGATCTCCGGCTCGGCCTCCGCCAATGTCGCCTCCACCGGCGCGATCACGCTTCCCGCCATGACGCGGCTCGGCTATCCGCGCGCGCTCGCCGGCGCGGTCGAGGCGGTGGCCTCCTCCGGCGGGCAGATCATGCCGCCGCTGATGGGGGCGGGCGCCTTCGTCATGGTGGAACTGACCGGCACGCCCTATGCCGACATCGTCATGGCGGCACTGCTTCCGGCTTTCCTCTATTTCTTCGCCGTATGGATCGGCATCAACGCCTTTTCCCTGCGCCATCCGCTCAAGGGGCTGGCCGTGGAGGACCGGCCGTCGATCCGCGCCGTGCTCATCACCTCGGCGTTTTTTCTGGTGCCCTTCACGGTGCTCCTGTGGGGCATGTTCGTCATCAATGTGACGCCGCAGTATGCCGCCTCGCTCGCCATTCTCGCCGGGGCGGTGCTGCTGGCGCTGGACGCCAATCTCACGCTCGACTGGAAACGCACGCTGCATCGGCTGGAAGAGGCCTGCATCAACGGCGGCAAGCAGATCGGCATGATCGCCGCGATCATCCTGTGCGCCTCGATCATCATCGGCGTGCTCGGCATGACCGGGCTCGGCGTGAAGATCACCTCGCTCATTCTCTCCGGTTCCGGCGGGTACCTGTGGCCGGCGCTGCTTCTGACCGCGATTGCCTGTCTGGTGCTCGGCATGGAGGTGCCGACGACGGCGGCCTATGTCATCTGCGTCTCGGTCGCCGGACCCGCGCTGATCGCGCTCGGACTTGCGCCGCTGCAGGCGCATCTCTTCGTCTTCTGGTACGCGCTCTTGTCGACCATCACGCCCCCGGTTTGCGGCGCGGTCTTCATCGCCGCCGGCATGGTCGGGGAGAACTGGCTGAAGGTCGCTCTTGCCGCGATGGCGCTCGGCCTTGGGCTTTACCTCGTGCCGCTCGGAATGATCGCCAATCCGGCGCTGATCGCGCTCGCCGATACCCCGGCCGCGGCTCTTCTCGCCGCCCTCAAGGCGGGCGCGGGGCTGGGCGCGATTTCCTTCGGCGTCATCGCACCGCTCAACCCGTTGCTGCGCGCCGGTCTTGTCGCCGGCGGCGGGCTGCTGCTCTTCGTGTGAGGGGCAGTGACGCTTAGACACGCTCACCTTGCCGATCTCGCGTCGTGCACGGTCCCCGGACCAACGCATCGCCGTCACTTAGGACAAGGGACGGCGCGAGCCGGAGCTCATTGGCGCCCTCGGCAGGGGCGGGGTGCGGTGCGGTCGGAGATGCAGAGCCTTATTGCAGCGTCCGAGCGCGCTGCAATGTGGATTGGATCCCCGATCAAGTCGGGGATGACGATGGAGAACAGGGCGGTCTAGGTGGAACCCGCTGCCTATTATGACTTTTCAGCCGTTGCAGGTGGGAACAGTCGCAACATATCTCAGCCGTCATCCCCGACTTGATCGGGGATCCATTGGCGCCCTTAGCGGATGTGGAACGCGTTGCCGCTGGTCAGTCCGGCCTGCGGACGCCGCGTCTGCCGCGATATGAAGCAGTCCCTGGCCGCACAAACCAAGGGAGCGGAGGCTTCTCGCCCCCGCTCTCTGATCGCTCGTCATGCAGGCCGGGCGCCGTCTACTGCCAGGAAACGCCCGTCAGGTCGTTCGCCTGGATCGGGGCGTTGACCCAAAGCCCCTTGAGGCCCGAAGCCCACACGCCCGCCTTGGCAAGCTGGAACAGATAGGCGTTCACCGCATCCTCGGTGATGATCCTCTGCGCCTCGCCCATCAGCGCATAGCGCTCATTCGTATCGGAGGCGATTTCAAGTTTTGCCATCGTCTCGTCGAAACGGGGGCTGTCGTACTGGAAGTAATAGTCCTTGCGCCCGTAGATACCGATGTCCATCGGTTCGGTGTGCGAGACGATGGTGAAGTCGAAGTCCTTGCCCTTGAACACCTCCGACAACCACTGCGCCCATTCCAGCGGCACGATTTCAAGTTCGACGCCGATCTTCTTCAGATCCGAGGCGATCAGCTCGCCGCCGCGCCGCGCGTAGACCGGGGGCGGCAGCTTGATCGTCGCGGTGAAACCGTCCGGATAGCCCGCCTCGGCCAGCAGCGCCTTCGCCTTGTCGAGATCGAGCGGATAGGTGTCGGTGAGATCGACATAGGCGGGGTGATGCGGCGCGAAATGCGTGCCGATCGGCGTGCCGATGCCGAACATCGCCCCGTCGATGATCGCCTGGCGGTCGATGGCATGCGAGATCGCCCGGCGCACGCGCACGTCGGCAAGCGGTCCGGCCTTGTTGTTCATTGCCAGAATGGTTTCGCCCTCGGTCGTGCCGACGGCAACGGTAAAGCGCGGGTCGACCTCCAGCATCGGCAGGTTTTCCGGCGCCAGGAAGATCGGGAAGGCGTCGACGTCGCCGGCGAGCAGCGAGGCAAGTGCTGCGCCCGGATCGGCGATGATCTTGAAGGTCGCCTTTTCCAGCGCCACCGGATCGCCCCAATAGGCATCGTTGCGCACGATCTCGACGTTGTCGCCCTGGGCCCAGTTGGAGAAGCGGAACGGACCGGTGCCGACGGGCTTCGTCTTGTTGGTCTCCGCGCTTTCCGGCGCCACCATCGCGGCGTCGCCCCAGCCGAGGTTGAACAGGAAGCCGCCGTTCGGCTTGGCGAGCGTTATCCTGACAGTTGCGGGATCGACGACCTCGATGCTTTCGATGCCGGCGAAAAGCGGTTTCTGCGCGTTGGTGCTGTCTTCGGCGCGGGCGCGATCGAGCGAGAATTTTACGTCCTCGGCATCGAATGCCGTGCCGTCGTGGAAGGTCACGCCCTCCTGCAGCGAAAACGTATAGGCCAGCCCGTCCTCGGAGATTTCCCAGCTCCTGGCGAGCCAGGGCTGGACGGCGCCGTTCCTGTCGATCCGGGTCAGGCCCTCGAAAATGTTGGCATAGGTCACTTCGTCGATGGCCGCGGCAGCACCCGCCGTCGGGTCGAGATGCGGCGGCTCCAGCCGTACGCCGAGCACCAGGTCTGTGCGCGCCGCTTGCGCGGGGGCCGGGCCGAAGGCTGTGGCCGCGCCGATCATGAGGCTGGCTGCTAGGACTGTGCGCCGGTTGAAGAATACCATCATCAAAAAGTCTCCCATTTTCTTCCGTACTCTAGCGCCCGGCTGTCAGGAGCGCCACGGTCGCCTGCGCCATCACCTTGGCGCTGTCGACCATGTCGTCGATGCCGACGAATTCGTCCGGCCGGTGCGCCATGTCGAGAATGCCCGGACCATAGGCGATGCAATCGTGCAGATGGCCGATGCGGGCGATGTGCTTCTGGTCGTAGGTGCCCGGCGAGATCACGTAGTCGGGCGCTTTCGACAGGACATCGCGAATGCCGTCGGCGACCGCGCGCACCACCGGAGCCTCCCGGTCGGTCATCGTCGGGATCACCTCCATGAGGTCGCGGATCCGGTAGTCGAATTTGTCCCGCGTGCGGGCCAGGTCGTCGAGAATGTCCATCACCTCGCCCTTCACCTCCTCCAGGCTTTCCTCGATCAGGTAGCGCCGGTCGATCACCATGCGGCAACTGTCGGGAACGCAAGGGGAGGGCAGGCCGTCGAACCCCTCCGGCTGGCCGCCATGCATGGAATTGATGTTGAGCGTGGAGGAGCGCGCGCCCTCCGGCACCACCGGCATTTCGGTGTGTTTTCCGGCAAGCTTCGGGTAAAGATCGCGCTCGAAGCGCTCCAGCACGGCGCCCATGTGGCGCACGGCGCAATCACCCAAAAACGGCATGGAACCATGGGCGATGGAGCCGCGCGTCTCGATTTCCGCCCACCACACGCCGCGATGACCGAGGCAGATGCGGTCCTTGTTGAGCGGTTCGGGAATGATCACGTGATCGACGCGCGGTTTGGAGAACAGGCCTTTCGAGGCCAGATAGGCGACCCCGCCGTAACCGCCGGACTCCTCGTCGACCGTGCCGGAGATCTCGATGGCGCCGGGAAACTCCGGCATCGCCTCGATGAGCGCTTCCACCGCGATGATGGAGGCGGCGAGCCCGCCCTTCATATCGCAGGCGCCGCGCCCATAAACCTTGCCGTCGCGCACGATGCCGGCGAAGGGATCGACGCTCCAGCCGTGGCCGGTCTCGACCACGTCGATATGGGAATTGAAGTGAACGCAGGGACCGGGGCGCCCTCCCTCGATGCGCGCGACGACATTTGTACGGGGATAGCGGGCGCTGTCGCCGGGGGTGTCCTCGCCGCGCATGTAGACCACCTGGAAACCGCGCCGCGCCAGCCGGTTGCCGATGAACTCCGCGCAGGGCGTATAGGCTTCGCCCGGCGGATTGACGGTGGGAATGCGGATCAGGTCCTGTGTCAGCCGCACAAGCTCGTCGCGCTTGTCGTCGACGCGCCTAAAAAGCGCCTCCAGCATGTGACCTCCCGTGATAGGACAGAGCCAGGCGACCACGAACTTGCGCCGGGTGTCCATGCGCATCGTGCACCACCGCGCGGCGGCTTTCCAGCGGGCAGACAGCGTTTTGCGGATTGAAGGGCGGGACGTGCCGAAGACGGCTTGGGACAAGACCGAAGACGCGACGTCAGGCGGGGCCGGGGCGATCCCGCCGGAAGACGACAGCGGCCGCCAGGCGCTTCTCCGCCTGCATCGACGCCAGACGGGCCGTCGGGTCCTGATGCTCGTTGGCGTGCTTGTGGCGGTCGGGCTCGCCGTCGCGGTAGCCCGGATCATTGTGGGCGATGCGCCTGCGCCGCCTCCGTCAAAGGAGATCGCGCAGGATCTGCCCGCCGATGCCCTTGCGGGCCTGCCGGACGGGACGCGGGCGCGGCTGTTGCGCGACACGATCGACCGGCCCGCCGTCTTCAAGCGCGTTTACGGCGGCCATCCGGCCGATCTCTGCACGGCGATCTTGGAACTCGGCGTGCCGATGTCCGACTGGAAACCGGATCCCTTCGTCGCCGGCTTCTGGTACTGCGCGAGCGAGCTTGTCGTTCTCGGACGCACGGCGCCGGACGGCCGCCGGGCGACGCTCTTCGTCAACCTGCGCGGCCAGAGCGAGATCTCGTTGAACACGGTGCGCATCAAGCTGAACGCCGAGAATCCGGAAACCGTGAGTCAGGCGCGCGCCTCTTTGGTCAGGGTGCTGGAGGCGGTCGGCGCGCGCTACGGCTGGCCATGGCCGGAGGGTGTGCGGCAGGCGGTTTTAGACAACCGCGCGGCGAGTTTCGAGCAATACGGGATGACGGTCACCATCCTGCCGGAGGACCCGGATCTGACCGGGGACCTGCCCGGCGTCGTGCGGGTCAATGTCATCGTCGAGTTTCCCGTCGTCGATCTTGTTGCCCCTGCGGAGATCTTCGCGCCCTTCGCCTGGGAGGTGGAAAGGGCGAGTAAGCGCAAGCGCAACCGGCCGGTCGGCGGCGCGGATTCGCAGACGCGCGACACGCGGGGCGTCAGCGGCCAGGCAGCGGAATGAACTCCTCCGCGTCGCCCGGGACCGTGTCGAAGCGCATTTGTTTCCAGTCTTCCTTGGCCTGATCGATGCGTTCCTTCGACGAAGAGACGAAGTTCCACCAGATGTGACGGGGTCCGTCCATCGGCTCGCCGCCGAGGATCAGGAAGCGCGCCGGTCCTTTCGCCGTCACGGTGATGGCGTCGCCCGGCTTGAAGACCAGAAGCTGGCCCTGGTCGAAGGTGTCGCCGGCGATCTCGACCGTGCCGTCCACTGTGTAGATCGCGCGCTCCTCGTGGGTGGCATCGACCGGCAGGCGGCGGCCGTCCTCCAGCGTGACGTCGGCGTAGATCGTCTCCGAGGCTGTTTTTACCGGCGACCGCGCGCCATAGATTTCGCCGGCAATCACGCGAACCGTTGCGCCTGCATCGGTGAGCATAGGCAGGTCGGCCTTGCCGACATGCTCGAAGGCCGGCGTGGTTTCCTCGACATGTTTGGGCAGGGCCACCCAGCTCTGGATGCCGAAGAGCTTGCGCGCCTTCATCTTCTGTTCCGGGTCCTCGCGCTCGGAATGCACGATGCCGGCGCCGGCCGTCATCCAGTTGAGGTCGCCCGGGCGGATCGGCAGGTCGGAGCCCAGGCTGTCGCGGTGATGGATCTCGCCGTCGAACAGATAGGTGACGGTCGCCAGACCGATATGGGGGTGCGGACGCACGTCGATGCCGCCGGAGTGGAGAAACTCGGCCGGGCCCATCTGGTCGAAGAAGATGAAGGGGCCGATCATCTGGCGTTTGGGCGAGGGCAGCGCCCGGCGCACCTCGAAGCCGCCGAGATCGCGGGCGCGCGGCACGATAATCGTGTCGATCATGTCGCAGGACGTGGCGTCGCCGGGTGTCGGGTCGAGATCGGGCATCCAGGTCATCGGCATCTCCTCCGCAAGCGGTCCGTGCAGGCGCGATGGAGCGCCTCTCCGCCAGGAGAATAGCCGATTGCGTCGCGCGTTCCAGACTCCGAACCGAAGACGGATCGTGCCGCGACCGTGAACAATAGGCGCAAGATCGGCGAATATCGTTCATGGCACCTGCGCAGTGACAACATCCGCGCGCCTTGGGCCCGGTATGCCGTTTACCCGGGCTGGCCGTCTACACCGTGCCGCCGAGCTCCGTGCCGAGGTCCTGGAGTTCCTTGCCGCCGGCCATCAGGTTCTGCAGTTCGTCTATGGTGATTTCGTCCTTGGTGTGGGTGCCGAGCGTCTTGCCGCGGTTGAGCACGGTGAAGCGGTTTCCGACCGCGAAGGCATGACGCACGTTGTGGGTGATGAAGATCACCCCCAGCCCCTTGGTGCGCACCTGGTTGATGTATTTCAGCACCATGGACGTCTGCGCGACGCCGAGCGCCGACGTCGGCTCGTCCAGGATCAGCACTTTGGCGCCGAAATAGACCGCGCGCGCAATGGCGACGCATTGGCGCTCGCCGCCGGACAATGTGCCCACCGCCTGTTGTGGATCGCGCACGTCGATGCCGATGCGACGCATTTCCTCGCGCGTGACCGTGTCGGCATGGGCCATGTCCATGTGGCGGAAGGGCGGAAATCCCTTCAGCGGCTCCCGGCCCATAAAGAAATTGCGGGTGATCGACATCAGCGGGATCATCGCCAGGTCCTGATAGACCGTGGCGATTCCGGCATCGAGCGCTGCACGCGGGCTCTGGAAGGAAACCGGGCGGTTTTCGACATGAAACGTCCCGGATGTCGGCGCATGGACGCCGGACAGCGTCTTGATCAGCGTCGACTTGCCCGCGCCATTGTCGCCGAGCAGGCACAGGACCTCGCCCGGATGAACCTTGATCGAAACGCCGCCGAGCGCGATGACGGAGCCGAAGTGCTTGACGAGATCGCGCACCTCGATGAGCGGAGTGGTGGATGATGCTGTCATGGCCTCAGCGCTCCCCCGTCGCCCGCTTTCGGATGAAGTTGTTGAACAGGACCGCGAGCAGCAGCATGCCGCCGAGGAACACCAGATACCAGTCCTGGTCGATGTTGGTGTAGGTCAGGCCGATCAGCACCATGCCGAAGATGATCGCGCCCAGGAACGCGCCGATGGCCGAGCCGTAGCCGCCGGTCAGAAGACAGCCGCCGATGACGGCTGCGATGATCGCCTCGAATTCCTTCTGGAAGCCGCGGCGCGCATCAGTGGACCCGGCATCCAGAACCGTGAGGATCGCGACCAGTGCCGCGCACATCGCGGTCGTCATGAAGAGGATCGTTTTCACGCGACGCACCGGCACGCCGGAATTGCGGGCCGCATTGGCGTCACCCCCGGCGGCGAAGATCCAGTTTCCGAATTTGGTCCGCAACAAGACCCAGGTGGCGACCAGGGCGATCCCGGTGAACCAGAGAATCTCGACGGGCATGCCGGTGACCTTGGGCGTGCCGTTTCGGAAGGTGTCGATCCAGCCGTTTTCGGCCATCACCGCAAACAGGCCTTCGAACGCCTCGCCGGAGAAAAGCTCCAGGACCGGACTTCCGTCGGCTGCTTCCTTGACACCGCGAAGCTGGGTGGCGCCGTCGGTCGCCCATTTTAGTCCGACGAGGGTCAGTCCGCGCAGGATGAACAGGAACGCAAGCGTCACGATAAAGGAGGGCAGGCCGGTGCCCAGGACGATCTGGCCGTTCATCGCGCCGATCCCGCCGGCAAAGATCAGCGTTGCGACGATGGCGACGATCAGTGGCATCTCCCAGGTGACGAGGACGGTGCCGAAGGCCAGTCCGGCAAAGGCGACCATCGAGCCGACCGAGAGATCGAACTCGCCGCCGACCATCAGCAGGGCGGCGCCAATCGCCAGAATTCCGAGTTGCGCCGCGGGCGCCATGAAGTTCATGACGCCGGCGAGCGTGAACATCGCCGGATTGGCGACAGCCATGAAAAACGCGGTCACCAGAACGAGCCCCGCCAGCGCGCCAAGCTCCGGGCGCCGCAACAACCGGGTCATCAGGGTGGTCTGCTTGAGCCGTTCGTCCGGCTGCGCCGGCGTGGCGGGCCCGGCGTCTGCATCGCTCATTTCTTGGCCTCGCAAGCCTGTGTCGCGGGGCGGCTGCAGGTCGCGCCGGCGCGCCGCGATCGGAAACGAAAACGGGCGGGGGCACGGCGCATGGCCGCGCCCCCGTACGGTCATCCGGTCAGCGGATGCCCTTGGCCGAGAGGTCGACGACCTGGGCTGCCTTGTCCTTGGTGATCAGGTTCGGTCCCGACGGTACGTTGCCGCCCGGCATCAGGCCGTAGCGGGCGTGATTGGCGAGGAACACCACCGGAAGGTAGCCCTGCAGATACTGCTGCTGGTCGATGGCGAAGGCCGCTTCTCCGTCGGCGACCGCCTGCAGGAAGTTTGCCGACAGGTCGAAGGTCGCGACGTTGATGTCGTTGATCATGCCGCTGTCCTTCACGGCCTGTACGACCGGCTCGCCGGCGAGCGATGCGCCGAGCGCCATGATGGTGTCGATGTCGCCGTCGGAGGCGATGGCCGCCTTGACCTTCGAGAGGATCTCGCCCGGATCGTTGGTCGTTGGCAGTGTGGTCACCGACCCGCCGAAGCCGTCGGCGAACCCTTCGCAACGCTGGTCGAGCGACACGTTGCCGACTTCGTGGTTGACGCAAAGGCCTTTCTTGCCCCCCATCGCGGCCAGTTCCTCGCCGGCCTTCTTGCCGGCGTCATACTCTTCCTGACCGACGTGAAGCGCAGCGCCCAGAGACGCCGAAACGTCGGAACCGGAGTTCATGGAAATCACGGGAATGCCGGCGGAAACCGCCTTTCGGATGGAATCGCCGAGCGCGTCCGCATCCGGAATCGAGACGATCAGGCCGTGCGGCTCCTGATTGACGGCGGCATCGATGAGCTGTGCCATCGCAACCATGTCGAAGGTTTCCGGCGCGCGGTAGTCAACCGTGACACCCATGTCGGTGCCGGCCTGTGCCACACCGTTCTTGACGACCGACCAGAACGGATCGGATGCCTGGCCGTGGCTGACGACAATGATATTGATGTCTTCAGCCGATGCCGGTGCGACAGGCGCAACAGCTGTCAGTCCCACCACGGCGGCAGCCGACAGCAAGCGAGTGAACAAGCGTTTCATGTTGTTTCCTCCCAGTTTCCCCGAAGCGGGGATCCCGTTGAACGGGATTTCAGGCAAATTTTTGTGCGGCGTTTCTGTTCGGCCAGTGTCCGCGCAGCAAAATGCTGCGTCGGACAGGTGATCCTGCAAGCTCCCAAACATTGCAGGTTCACCACCGATATGAAGTCACCGGAATGCCGTATTCCAAAAAACAGCATATGGAATTTTTATTCCATTTTCGCTACGGCAGTGTCAAGCTGAAACCGAAACAGCCGGAGCCGGAAGGGGCTCGGGACGCGCGGTTTTGCGCATCTTCCCAAGATCGGCGATTGTGCATCGGCAAATGCGGACAGGAGAGGAAAACGGAATGAGCGACGTGCAGGAGGCCCCGCGGGACTACGACAGCTTGCGTGCGCTTCTGATCGCCCGCCGGCCTGGCATGCCCAAGCGCCTTGCGCAGGTCGCGGCCTTCGCAGTCGATCGTCCCGACGACGTGACCTTCGGAACGGTTGCGGTGATCGCGGAGCAGGCAGGCGTCCAGCCCTCGACGCTGGTTCGCTTTGCGCAAGCGCTCGGCTACCAGGGATTTTCGGAGTTTCAGGATGTCTTTCGCGCAAGGCTGCGCGAGCGCTGGCCGGATTACGACGAACGGCTGGAAGCGTTGCGGCGGCGGTCGGGCGAAAGCCGTAACGCGCATGCGCTTTTCGGCGATTTTGTCGATACGGCGGTCGCGTCGCTCTTGAGGCTGCGCAACTCGATTTCCGGCGACACGATGGAAGAGGCGGCCAAACTGATGGCCGATGCAAGAGTGATCTATCTGGTCGGCCAGCGGCGTGCGTTTCCCGTCAGTGCCTATATGTCCTATGCGCTCGCCAAGCTCGGCATGCCGGCGGTCCTGGTGGACAATCTCGCCTCGCTCGGGCCGGAGCAGGTCGGCGCAGCCGGATCGAATGACCTGCTGATCGCCGTGAGTTTCACGCCCTACACCTCGCTCACTGTGGATGTGGCGAATGCGGCGGCGGAGCGCGGCGTGCCGGTGCTGGCGCTGACCGATTCCCCGTTTTCGCCCCTGATCCAGTCGGCGCGCGCCGTGATCGAGGTGGTCGAGGCCGACCTCGGCGCGTTCCGCTCGCTGTCCGGCACACTGTGCCTTGCCATGGCGCTGTGCGTGGCGGCCGCCGAATTGCGACGCGACCGGGAGGGCGGCGACGGCTGACGCCGTCGCCGTGTGCGTCCGTCGTCAGACACGAACCGGCGTCCCGCTCTTCGCCGCCTGCGTTGCCGCGTCCGCGAGCCGTTGTGCCATCAGACCGTCATGACCGTCCGGCTTGGGCGCGCGCTCGCCTCTGGCGACCGCCAAAAATGCATCCAGTTGCAGCCGGTATGCGGCGGCGTAGCGTTCCAGGAAAAAATTTTGTGTAGGATCGGCGGTGAAGCCCGCACCCGTCGCCAATTCGACGGTGGTTTCCAGCTGGTTTCCCGCGCGCAGCAACCCCTTCTGGCCATGGACCTCGATGCGCTGGTCGTAGCCATAGGTGGCGCGGCGCGAATTCGAGATCTGCGCGATCTTGCCGCTCGCGGTTTTCAGCAGGACGGCTGCGGTGTCGACGTCGCCGGCTTCGCCGATCGCCGGATCGACCAGGCTGGACCCGACCGCATGCACCTCGACCGGCTCCTCGCCGAGCAGAAAACGCGCCATGTCGAAATCATGGATCATCATGTCGCGGAACAACCCGCCGGAGCGTTCGATGTAGGAGACCGGCGGCGGGGAGGGGTCGCGCGACAGGATCGTGACCAGCTCCACCTCGCCGATCTGGCCGTCGTCGATGCGCGCCCGCAGGCTGGCGAAATTGGGGTCAAAGCGGCGGTTGAACCCGATAAACAGCGGCACGCCCGCCGACGTCACCGTTTCCAGCACGCTCTCGATGCGGTCGGCGGACAGGTCGACCGGCTTTTCGCAGAAGATCGCCTTGCCGGCTTTGGCCGCGCGTTCGATGAAATCCGAATGGGTATCGGTGGGCGAGGCGATGAGAACGGCGTTCGATCCGCTCCCCTCCAGCGCCTCGTCGAGGTCGATGACCGGCGCATCGAGCCGCGCGGCAAGCATTTGCGCCGCCTCCGGGCTGGCGTCGCAAATACCTGCGAGCACGACGTCCTTGTGATCGGCCGCACGGGCCGCGAGGTTGGCCGCATGAATCTGCCCGATCCGTCCGGCTCCGATGATTGCGATGGAAAGCACGTCTGGTCCTTTCGAAGAGAATGTATGTTCCATATTGACCGCACCATAGAATTTACGTTTCACTCACGCAAGGTTGCCGCGTTTCCAATGGCGGCGAATTGCCGGGACGCCTGAAGGAGCGAACGGGGACCGCGCCCCGTACAGGTTCGAGGTTTGACGGCCATGCATTTCAACAGGAACAAAAGAGGATTTCATGGCTGAGCCGCACGCGCCACTGGGTGTCGGACTGATTGGAACCGGGTACATGGGCAAATGCCATGCGCTCGCCTGGAACGCCGTTGGAGCCGTGTTCGGCGATGTCGCGCGTCCCAGGCTGGAGATGCTTTGCGAGACCTCCGACGCCTATGCAAGCGCGCGGGCGGAAGAGTTCGGCTTTGCCCGCTCGACAAGCGACTGGCGGGCGCTTGTCTCCGATCCGGCTGTCGATGTCGTGTCGATCACCACGCCGAACGCGTTCCACCCCGAGATGGCGATTGCCGCGCTGCAAGCCGGCAAGCATGTGTGGTGCGAAAAGCCGATGGCACCGGATTTTGCTGATGCACAGGCCATGTGCGCGGCGGCGGAGGCGAGCGGCCGCGTCGCTATCCTCGGGTACAATTACATCCAGAACCCCGCCTTCCGGGAAATCACCCTACTGATTTCGGACGGCGCCATCGGCACCCCGTTCCAGATCCGCGCCGAGATGGACGAGGATTTCATGGCCGACCCGGACACGCCGTTCTTCTGGAAGAATGCCTCCTCTTCCGGCTATGGCGCGCTCGATGATTTTGCTGTCCATCCGCTGTCGCTGATCCAGCGGCTGTTCGGGCGGGTCGACCGCGTCTTTTGCGACATGGCGATGCCGTATCCGCTGCGTCGCGATGAGGCTGGCGAGATGCGGGCGGTCGAGACCCATGACATGGCCAACATGCTTATGCGGCTTGAGGGCGGCATGCAGGCAAGCCTTCAGGTCAATCGCTGCGCCTGGGGCCGCAAGGGGCGTATCGCGCTTCAGGTCTTCGGGTCGAACGGATCGATCCTCTACGACCAGGAGCGCATGAACGAGGTCGAACTTTATCGCGCCGGGGGAGACGCGCGCGAGCACGGTTTCACACGGATCCTGACCGGGCCGCAGCATCCGCCCTACGACCGTTTCATTCCGGCACCGGGACACGGGCTCGGCTTCAACGATCTCAAGGTGGTCGAATGTCGCGAGATTCTGAGCGCCATCGCCGGTGAAGCGTCGAGCGTCGTCTCCTTCGCCGACGGGCTCGAGATCGAGCGTGCCGTGCATGCCGCGGCGCGGTCCTTCGAGGTTGGGGGATGGGTAGACGTTGGCTGATCAGGTAAAGGTCGCGCGGTCTCTGGCGACCTGTTCCGCGATGAAATCGGCGACGACGCGCACGCGGCGCAGGTCGCGCGAGGATTCGTGCAGCACCAGCCAGTAGCTGCGATCGATCACCTGACCGACGAGCACAGGCACCAGCTCTTCGTGATTGCGGGCGATGAACGCATGCAGGATGCCGATGCCCGCGCCCGAGCGCACGGCTTCCGTCTGTCCGAGCGCCGAGGCGATTTCGAAGCGGGGCTGAAAACTTCGGTCGATCTCGTCGGCATAGGCAAGGGCTGCGGAATAAACGAGATCCTCGACATAGCCGACCAGCGCATGGTGCTTGAGATCCTGCGGCGTCTCCGGATGACCCTCGCGCTCCAGGTAGGCCTTTGAGGCGTAGAGGCCAAGGGTGTAGTCGACGAGCTTCTTGGCCACCAGCCGGCCGTGGTCTGGCCGCTCCACGGTGATGGCGATATCCGCCTCCCGTCGCGAGAGTGAGACCGCGCGCGGCACCGGCACGAGTTGAAGCGTCAGCTCCGGGTGCCGGTCGGCCAGTTCGCCGAGCCGTGGTGCCAGGAAGGCAACGCCAAAGCCGTCGGGTGCGCCGATGCGCACGGTGCCGGAAACCGCCACATCCGCACCGCCGATCTCCGTGCGCGCGCCTAGCATTTCCGCTTCGACCCGCTCGGCGGTAGCGAGAAACCGCTCGCCCGCTTCCGTAAGCGCCGATCCGGTGGTGCGTCGGTCGACCAGTTTCACCTTGAGATCCGCCTCGAGGGCCGAGAGCCGGCGGGCGACCGTGGCGTGATTGACCCCGAGGGCCCGTGCGGCGGCCAGCAACTGTCCATGGCGTGCGACGGCAAGGAAGATGCGCGTATCGTCCCAGTTCATGTAGGCTCCGATCAGGACCGCTCGGCGGTATGTATTTCGATTTTTGCACAACGGATGCGGTTTTCCTCACATTGCATCCGACAAAAAACGAAGGCAATACAGGGTCAGCCAAATTTGTCGCCTCAGTGTCGAGGGGACCGCACACGCGAAAATCGCGGCTTGGCCAAAAGGGAGAAACGACCCATGCAGACAATTGGACATTTCATCGGCGGCAAGCACGTCGAAGGTACCTCCGGCCGTCACGCCGACGTCTACAACCCTGCGACCGGCGAAGTGCAGGCCAGGGTCGCGCTGGCCTCGCAGTCGGAACTGCGCGCCGCCGTGGAGAACGCAGCCGCCGCACAGCCGGCCTGGGCAGCGCAGAACCCGCAGAGGCGCGCTCGCGTGCTCATGAAGTTCGTCGCTCTCCTGCACCGCGACATGGACAAGCTCGCCGAGGCGCTGTCGCGCGAGCACGGCAAGACCCTTCCCGACGCAAAGGGTGACGTGATCCGCGGTCTTGAGGTTGCGGAATTTTGCATCGGCGCGCCGCATCTGCTGAAGGGCGAGTTCACCGAGGGTGCCGGTCCGGGCATCGACATGTACTCCATGCGCCAGCCGCTGGGCGTCGTTGCCGGCATCACGCCGTTCAACTTCCCGGCAATGATCCCGATGTGGAAGTTCTGCCCGGCGATTGCCGCCGGCAACGCCTTCATCCTGAAGCCGTCCGAGCGCGATCCGTCCGTGCCGATCATGCTGGCCGAATTGATGCTCGAGGCCGGCCTGCCGGCGGGTATCCTCAACGTCGTCAATGGCGACAAGGAATCTGTCGACGGCATTCTCGACGATCCGGACATCATGGCGGTCGGCTTCGTCGGTTCCACCGCGATCGCCCATTATGTCTATTCGCGGGCCACGGCGACCGGCAAGCGCGCGCAGTGCTTCGGCGGTGCCAAGAACCACATGATCATCATGCCGGATGCCGACATGGACCAGGCTGCCGACGCGCTGATCGGCGCGGGCTATGGCGCGGCCGGCGAACGCTGCATGGCGATCTCCGTTGCGGTTCCGGTGGGCGAGGAAGCCGCCAATGCGCTGATGGAGCGGCTGATCCCGCGCGTCGAAGCGCTGAAGATCGGTCCCTATACGGCCGGCGACGATGTCGATTTCGGTCCGCTGGTGACGGCGCAGGCGCGCGACCGCGTGCTGGGGCTCGTGGAGCAGGGTGTGAAGGACGGGGCGACGCTTGCCGTCGACGGCCGCGACTTTACCATGCAGGGCTATGAGAACGGCTACTTCATGGGCGGCTGCCTGTTCGACAATGTCACCAAGGACATGTCGATCTACAAGGACGAGATCTTCGGACCCGTTCTGTCGGTCGTTCGCGCCAAGGACTATGACGAGGCGCTCGATCTGCCGATGAGCCACGAGTATGGCAACGGAACGGCGATCTACACCCGTGACGGCGATACGGCCCGCGATTTCGCCAGCCGCATCAACATCGGCATGGTCGGCATCAACGTTCCGATCCCCGTGCCGCTCGCCTATCACACCTTCGGCGGCTGGAAGCGCTCCGGCTTCGGCGATCTCAACCAACACGGTCCGGACGCGTTCAAGTTCTACACGCGCACCAAGACGGTTACGTCGCGCTGGCCGTCTGGCCTCAAGGACGGTGCCGAATTCGTCATTCCGACGATGAAGTGAGCCCCGGTCGGGCGAACGCGGATCGAGGGTAAGCGGGCGCCAGCCCGTGGTCCGAGACCGCCAGCCGGGTTCGCGACAATACGCAGGCCTCCCGGTCCGACCGGGAGGCCTTTTTCTATCTGCGTTCCGGTTTTTCCTCAAAACGGCCGCGGTCTGGCTCCGGTTTGCTGTTCCGCTCAACTCCCGATAATGTGCCGGCAATTCAAGGTTCCCGTTGGGGGCGGGCGCCGATTTTCCATGAGGGTTAGATGACGCAGCGTGAAGTTGTTCTGGTCTCGGGTGTGCGCACGGCAATCGGGAGTTTTGGGGGCGCGTTGAAGAGCGCGCCGCCGAGTGAACTGGGCGCAAAGGTCGCCGCCGAGGCGATCCGGCGCTCGCGCGTTGCCGCGACCGACATCGGCCACGTTGTCTTCGGCCATGTGATCAACACCGAGCCCCGGGACATGTATCTTGCGCGCGTTGCCGCCGTGGAGGCCGGCATTCCGGTCGAGACGCCGGCGCTGACGGTCAACCGCCTTTGCGGGTCGGGCGCGCAGGCGATTGTGTCTGCCGCGCAGTCGATCCTGCTCGGCGATACCGACTATGCGCTTGCAGGTGGTGCGGAATCCATGAGCCGCGCGCCCTATGCCTCGCCCGGCGCGCGCTTCGGCGTGAAGATGGGCGATGCAACCATGCATGACATGATGCTCGGTGCGCTGAACGATCCCTTTGGCGGCGGACACATGGGCGTGACGGCGGAAAACGTCGCCGAACGCTACACCATCAGCCGCGAGGCACAGGATGCGTTGGCCGTCGACAGCCAGCAACGGGCCGGGATCGCCATTCGCGACGGCCGGTTCGTCGACCAGATCCTGCCCATCGAGGTCCGCGCCGGGCGCGAGACGGTAGCCTTTGCGACCGACGAACACCCGCGCCCGGACACCTCGCCCTCCACGCTGAGCGCTCTTCGGCCCGTGTTTCGCAAGGACGGCTCCGTGACGGCTGGCAATTCGTCCGGCATCAACGATGGTGCCGCCGCGGTTGTTCTGGCCGAGCGGTCGCTGGCCGAGGCGCGCGGCCTGACGCCGATGGCGCGGCTGATCGGCTATGCCCACGCCGGTGTATCTCCGGATGTCATGGGGATCGGTCCCGTTCCGGCCGTGCAGAAGCTGTTCGAGAAGACCGGCATGACGGCGGCGGATTTCGACGTGATCGAATCCAACGAGGCCTTCGCGGCGCAGGCCTGCGCGGTGATGCGCGAACTGGGCCTGCCCTCCAATCGGGTCAACCCGAATGGCGGCGCCATTGCGCTCGGTCACCCGGTCGGTGCCACGGGTTGCATTCTCACGGTCAAGGCGATGTACGAACTGGAGCGCACCGGCGGGCGCTACGCGCTTGTGACCATGTGCATCGGCGGCGGGCAGGGCATCGCGCTCGCCCTGGAGAACCTGAGCGCGGCGTGAGGCGCCAGGCTGGACCCCGCCGTGGACACGGGGACTTGAAGGGCCGGTCTCAGGCCGCCCCTTCAAGCCTGGTCTCGAAGACTTCCTGCGGATAGCCGTTGGCCACGAGCAGATCCCGGACGCGGGCATAGAACACCTGATAGCCTTCGCAATAGGCAGACGGGTTGTCGAACCCGCCGTCCCGCGAATACCGGTTCTCGACATCGCCGCCGCGACACAGGCTTGCCCACGCGCAGCCTTCGCATCTGCTTGGCAACCTGTGCAGGCCGGCTTTGGCCTCAAGTGCGCGCACGAGCGTCAGATGGTCCCGCAGCGGAGTGTCGTCGACAGATGTCTGCGGCAATTTGCGGTACCAGGATAGCGCGGGAATATAGGAATCGTTCAGCGCGATGCTTCCGTCGCTCTGGACGACGACGATCTGCACGGTCTCGCTGCGCATCGGGCCGCCCAGACGAAAACGGGCGAGCGTTCGGTCGATCTGGCGCACGAACACCGAGGCATCGTCTTCCTTGAGCCACGCCTCGAAGACGTCGGCAAGTTGCTGCCCGTAGGCAGCTGCGGTTTCGTCTTCTCCGGTGAACCCGTCGTCGCGTGATCGGTCGGGCAGCAGGAAACTCATCTCGCGAATGCCCATCTCGCGGAAACCGCGGTAGATCCCGCAAAGATCGTTGCGCCAGTCCAGCACCGAAATCGTCGAGGGACCGAGTCCCCGCTCGCCGGCCGACCAGGCCACCAGACGCTCCAGATTGTGGCGCGTCTTTGCGAAGGTCGACCGCCCGCGTTTGTCGAGGCGATGCCGGTCATGGGCGAGCCGGTCGCCGTCGATGCTGACGCCGACATGGACGCGGTGCCGGGAAAAGGCCTCGAGCCAGGCGGGCGAAAGGATCGTTCCGTTGGTCTGGATCGCGAAGCCGAGGGAGGCATGCGGTTCGATTGCCGCGCGCAGCGATGCGCAGATGCGGTCGAAAATACGTGGCTTCAAGAGCATCGGTTCGCCGCCGTGAAAGGACACCAGAACCTTTTCGATCCCGAGGTCTTGGCAGCCCTGCGCAATCCACTGGCCGACCGCCTCGGCCCGGTCCGGATCGACGACCGGCGGGCGCGCGAGAGCGCGCGTGTCGCCCATGTTGAAATAATAACAATAGTCGCAGTCGATGTTGCAGCGTTCGGCGACCTTGAAGACCACCTGCAACGTATCGACAAAGGGACGGTCCGCAGTGTGAGGCGTCATGTTGACCTCCCTGAGACGGCAGCACGGGCACGGCCCGCGCAACGCCGGTTGGTCCGGGAAGAGACGGGGTGTTCGCGGGGCCGTGAAGCGATTGTCTTGCGCAAGGGCATGCGCAGGGCGCAGCCGACGGCAAGCGTCCGAAATCAGGGGCTTTGATTGTAGGAGCCGCTGCCCTGATCGTGATAGCCGCCTGTTTGCGTGTAGTCCCCGTTGGACTGTCCGTAATAATCGTCCCCGTTTGTCCGTACGACGCCGACCGGCGAAAGCAGGCCGTCGATAATGCCCTGGCCGATAGCCTTTCGCAGGTCTTCCTCGCGTTTCAGCCTGTCCGTCTGTTTCTTGTCGGGGGTTTTTCCGTCGGGTGCTTTGGCCATATCCTGTCTCCCTGGTTGGGTTGTCCGATCCCGCGTTTAACGGATGCCTCCGAAGCTGGTGAATGGCCTCGTTGCAACCTGCAGGAACGTGCAAGCCGTTCGCGGCCCGGCCCGTGCCGGGCGGTGACGTAAAGGAATGTCAAAAGCTTGCATCTGGAATTGTGAGCAATACGCGTTTGACTGGTCAATACGTAGGAATACACTCGCCTTCCTGTGGCAAGGATGCGTTTGCCCGCTTCTGGCCGGACCTGGTCCCGCGGCCGTCGGCGTCAGGTCGATGCCTTTATGGCCCGACCTGATAGGGATGCGCCCGGTTTGCAGACCGGTTGTGACGGCGGTCTGTCGCAGGTCAGCCGCAGACCGCAGTGACCTGGATTTCCATGCCGGTCTTGTTCTTGAACGGAACGAGTTCGTAGCTTCGGTCCTTGAAAGTCTGGCGCTGCGTCCCCCAAATGCGCTCGCGACCGATCTGGTTGACCGCGACGCTGTTGAAACTCGGATCGAAAAGCGCCTCCACCCCGGGCAGGGGCCCGGGCCGCACCCTGTAGGTCCGCATGTTCTTTTTGTCGGAGAGCATGTTGTAGCCCAGCATGCGAAACTCCGCGTTCTCCTTGCAGGGGTTCGACAGCCGGATTCCCATGCCGGGGCCGCGCGTGTCGAGGCGTTTCATGGGCCGCACCGTCATGCGGTTGCGCGGCAGGTCGGTGCCGTCTTTTGCAGCGCGCAGCAGTTGCAGATCACCGTGCGAAAGGCTTCTGGCGTGGCGGATGGTCTTGCCCGCCCGCCTCTGCGATGTGGAGAAACCGGCGAAGTACATCTTGCCGTTGTCGTGCGGCGCGCGGATCGGCCCCGATCTCGGTCCGGTATCGGGTCCGCAGGCCGGATCTGCGCTGAGGGGGAGGGACTGTCTCGCGTCCGGTGCGTCGGCGTCTTCGGGCAGCCAGTATCGGCAGACCAGCGCCTTTCGGCGGAACCGGTCGGGGGTCCTCAAGGACATTCCGTGTAACGCGAGGACCGGAGGTGCCGAGGTTTCGCTGATCCGCCAGAAGCCCGAGCGCCCGATCGCCTTTGGCGCGGGGGCCGCGAATTCGGCAAGGGCGATGGTGGCCGTGTCGGTGTCGCCGAGGTACCCCGGCCAGACATGCAGGGCCTTCACATCCAGTCGATGCAACCGCGAAAAACCGGGTACTTCGCCCCGTTCTCCGCGTTCGTCGCGGGCGACGATGGGGCGCAGAGCCTGAAACGACATCCGCATGTCGCCCTGTTCGCCGTATTCGGCGATGGCCGGCTCATAGCACATGGTGGAGATTGCCGCGAAGCGATCCGAGACCGCGACCGCCGCGCAATCCAGAGGCGACCGGTCGCCGCGTTCGATGCGCAGGACGCCGAGCCCGACGAAGCGCGGCGCGTCGATCCAGCCCAGACGCTGGTCCCCGAAGTCGCGCGCGCTCATGACAGCCTCCGACAGCGGACCGGTGTAGGACGCGGGGCCGGCGGAGGCCGACGCGGCGGCGGCATCGGACGATGTCCGGGACGTTGTCGCGCGAGGCGATGCGCCCGTCGTGCTCAGCGCCTGCAGCAAATCCTCGCCGAACAGCGGATAGGCGAGCGCCAGTGCGACGAGGGCGGCGGCGATCCCGATGAACGGGCCGCGCCTGTTCCCACTGTCTCGGCGGGGCGGAAGGTCCGATGCGGTGTCGGGCCCGGCCCGGTCCGTGGATTCCGCGGCGGCGTCGCCGGGCGGGGGTGAGGGATGACCGGCGGCCTCCTCCCATTCGCCGTCGACCACACCGTCGTTGACTTCTGCGATGACGACGAGCGCACGCGGGTTTGCCAGACTGTCGCCCACCCCGGCGGCGATCTGGGTGACCGTGCCGGCGAGTGGAGAGCGCATCGCAAGGGTCTTGCCTGATGCCGTTTTCAGGATCAGCAGCACTGTTCCCGCTTCGACCGTATCGCCCTGACGGACCCGGACCTCCTCGATCCGGAGGGGAAAGAGCGTCGTGTCCCGCGGGCTGAACACCTGTCTCGACTTCTCCGCAACCAATCCTTCGTTCCTTTCGGGCGCCGGGCTGTCATCTTGCCTTATTTACCTGCCCTGCAAGGACTTTTTCGTCAACCGGGAGGCGTCGGCTCTTCGCCAGACGGGCTTTCCTGCCTACATTGTCTTTGCGAGCAAGTGAGCGGAGGTGTCATGGTCCGGTATTCGACGATCGCGTTTCTCGGGGCGTTCTGCCTTGCGGCGATCCCCGCGCGCGCCGAGATTCCCTCCTTCACGCTTGAGACGGCTGCGGATCATCCGCTTGCCGGCAAGGTCTGGTCGCGCGCGGACGGCGACTTCGTGTCGGCCGAAGCGGTCGAACGGGCTGTGCGCGACGCGCGTTATGTGCTTCTTGGCGAGATCCACGACAATCCGGACCATCATGCGCTTCAGGCCTATTTGCTGGGCGCGGCTGCGGCGGACGGGCGTCGCCCGGCTGTGGTTCTGGAAATGGTCCCGCGCGACCGGCAGGAGCGGATCGAGGCTCATCTCGCCGCAACGCCGGCGGACGCGGCTGGGTTCGGCGCGGCGGTCGGCTGGTCGGAACTGGGCTGGCCGGACTATGCGATCTACCGGCCCATTCTGGAAACGGCTCTGGCCGCCGGCCTTCCGATCGTCGCCGGCGATGCGCCGCGCGCGGAGCGTCGCGTGCTGGCAAGGGAGGGGCTGGAGAGCCTCGGCGCGCGGAGGATTGCGGGTCTCGCCCTGGAAAACCCGCTCGGCGCGGCGGAAGACGCCCGGCTGCTCGACACGCTGTTCGACGGCCATTGCGGATTGATGCCGCGCGCCGCGCTTGCGCCGCTTGTCGCGGTGCAGCGGTTGCGCGATGCGACGCTGGTCGACGCGATGATCGCAGCCGATGCCGCAGGCGCCGACGGTGCGGTGCTGATCGCTGGTGCAGGACATGTGCGCAAGGATTTCGGCGTGCCGCGCTATCTGGCGTGGCGCGACGCTGCTGCTCCGGTCGTTGCGGTTGGCTTCGTAGAGGTCCGCGCGGATGCGACGCAGCCGCAGGACTACGCGGCGGTCGGCGACGATGGCGAGGCGCTCTACGACTACGTCTGGTTCACGCCCGGACGCGGGGCCGCGCGCGGCGACCCTTGCGCGAAGTTGGAAAAGCGGTTCGAGGACGCCCGCAAGCAGCAGTGATGCCGGGGCAGGCTCAGGACGAGCGGCGCGTCGTTGCCGGATCGGCCTCTGAGGCCGGATTTGCGGGATCAGCCGTATCGGCTGGTATCTCCGCTTCCTTCGGCGGCGTGTCATAGGCGCTGAGGCGGCGCGCCGCGACCTTCTTGCGGGCCCGGCGCATGCGCAGCCGGTTTGCTGCGCGCTTGCCCATGCGATTGAGATCCTGCCGCGAGAAGAAGAACGGCAGCACCGGCTCCTCCGGTTCCACATGTTCAACCGCAAGCCCGACGCCGGTGATCCCGTGGTCGTCGTTGATGTCGCGCACCACAAGATCGATGTCGCCATAGGGCACGCGGTCGGTCGGCTCGATGTCGTCGCCAAGCTCGCGCTCCATCACCTGCTTGAGCGTCAGCTCGGCATCGCGGCGTTCCACGCGGAACCCGTAGGCTGCGCCAACGTCGGCAATCCGTGTCGCCGGATCGAGCGGAAAGTCGCCGAAGAGCGCCGGGTCATGCTCGTCTTCCGGCGCGCCCGCGAAGAGCGCGTCGAGCACCGGCACCTGTCGCGCGTTGGTGAGAATATAGACGCGGTCACCCGCTTCGGGGCGTCCGGCCTTCTGCAAGCGGATGGTCTTGCCGTTCCTGAGGATCAGCGAGGGTCGGGCCCAGCGGGGAATGCGCGCGCCGCGCGCCACCGCACTTGCCGGGTGCACCCTGTAGCAGACGATTTCATGGTCGAGCCCGCCCGGCAGTTCCAGTTCGATGCGCTCCACCGGACCGCGCCTGGCCGGCACGATCAGCTTCAGCCATTTCGCCATCGGGCGGATCGTCCAGCCCTGCAGCACCAGCGAGGCCAGCACGATCAGGAAGGTGACGTTGAAGATCGCCTGGGCGTTGGGTAATTCCGCGATCAGCGGCAGGATCGCGAGCAGGATGGAGACCGCGCCGCGCAGGCCGACCCAGGAGACGAAGGCGATTTCCGCGCGCGTGAAGCCGAAGGGCAGCAGGCAAAGCCAGACCGCCAGAGGGCGCGCCAGAAACATCAAAACCGCGGCGAGAACCAGGCCGGGGAGAGCAACCTCGCCGAATTGCGATGGCGTCGCCAAAAGGCCCAGCGTCACGAACATGCCGATCTGCCCGAGCCAGGTCATCCCGCCCTGAAAGTTCTTCAGCGCGGGCTGCTGGCGGATGCGGACATTGCCGCAGGTGATGCCGGCGACATAGACGGCGAGGAACCCGCTGCCGCCGGCAAGCGAGGTCGCCCCCGACAAGGCCAACGCCAAAGCGAGCACGACGATCGGGTAGAGCGCCGGCTCCAGATTGACCCGGTTGACGAGTTGCACGATGGCGTAGCCGCCGGCGAGCCCCGCGGCGAGGCCGATGCCCATCTGCTGGACGAATTGCAGGGCAAGTCCGCCGGCGGTGCCGCTGTCGAAGTCGAGCGCGCCCGCCGTGATCATGCTCACCAGCGTCATCGTGAGGAAGATGGCCATCGGATCGTTCGATCCTGATTCCACCTCCAGCGTGGCGGAGATCATCTCGCGCAGGTGCACCCCGCCGACCCTTAGCAGAAAAAACACGGCCGCCGCATCGGTCGAGCCGACGATGGCACCGAGCAGCAGGCCCTCTACCCACGACCAGCCGAACAGGAGATGCGCCGCCGTCCCGACCACAGCCGAGGTGATGCCGACGCCGAGCGTCGCCAGCATGAGCGCCGGCGCGGCGGCGAGCCGAAACGTCGACAGCCGCGTCCGAAAACCGGAATCGAACAGGATGATCGCAAGCGCGATAGAGCCGATGAAATAGGCGGCGCGTGCGTCGGAAAAGGCGATCCCGCCGGGGCCGTCCTTGCCGGCCGCGATGCCGACGAGGAGGAACACCAGCAGCAATGGCGCGCCGACGCGGAAACTGACGAGCGACGTGAACACCGACACGGCAACGAGACCGGCAGCGATCAGGATCACGAGGTTCAGCGTTTCAAGCATCCGGGGCGGCCCTGCCCCTTGCGTCGGGGGCGTGTCGAGGGAATCGTGCAATTCTCCCGACTATACGGCAATTCGGGCCCGAATTGCGTTCGCCTCAGGCGGCGGCGCGCCGCGTTGCGGCGGCGGCACTGCTGCGGGCAGGTGTTGCCGCGCCGCTCGCGAAGATCCGGCCGAACCGGTTCGCGAGGAACGTCTCCAGCGCGATGTCCTCCTGTTTGAGGAAGCCGCGCGTCGCGATCTTGCCCGAGCGCAGCAGGTCGAGCGTGGTGCAGACGCCGGCCGATGTCGTGCTCTGGATCGCCGACCATGTGTCGCCGGCAAACTCCTGCGCCGTCACCCGGTAGACGGCAGATTCCTGCTCATGCAGGTCGCCCTTCGTTCCCGAGGCGGTGATGAAGATCAGCACCACGTCCTGCCGTGTCATCGGCACGGCGGTTTCCATCACGTCGCGCATCAGATCGCGGCGGTTCTTCAGCCCGAGATCCTGGAGCAGCATGCGCATGATGTCGCGATGGCCTGGGTAGCGCGTCGTGAGATAGCGCAGGTTCTTGACCTTGCCGGCCAGCGTCTCGCTGAGCGAACCGAGACCGCCGGAGGTGTTGAACGCCTCGTAGGTCACGCCGTCGAGGGTGAAGGTCTCATGGCCCTCAAGCGGCTGGACCAGCGTCGGTTGACCGTCGACCACGGCCTCGCACGGTTCGCAATACTCGTTGATCAGCCCGTCGGTCGACCAGGTTAGATTGTACTTCAGCGCATTGGTGGGAAAGCGCGGCAGCGCGCCGACCCGCATGGTCAGCGTGTCGAGGGCATCGAAGCGCCTGGCGAGATCATGGCCGGCAATGGACACGAAGCCCGGCGCCAGCCCGCATTGCGGCGCGAAAGCGGTCTCGGCTCCTTCGGCGAGTGCGCGCACGGCCCTGGTGGAGGCGACGTCCTCGGTCAGATCCAGGAAATGCGTCCCGGCGCGTTTGGCCGCGCGGGCGATCGTCTCGGTCAGGAAGAAGGGGGCGGCGGACAGGACCGCCTTCGTGTCCGCAAGGGCGGCGACGAGCGCGTCTTCATCGGCAACATCGACCTCTTTCGTCGCGACGCCCGGACGGGCGGAAGCCGCAAGGGCTGCGGTGTCGCGGTCGGCGATGGTGACGGCGTAGTCGCCCGTGTCGGCGAGCATCGCGGCAAGCGCGCGGCCGATTTTGCCCGCGCCGACGATAAGAACTGGCCAGGTGCTCATGGGTGTTTCCTCCTGAAAAGCGTTGATTTCTAGGAGGTTACGTTCGCGCTGGTTCGCGTGGGAGGGGCAATTCCGTCGGATGTTCGGGCTTTTCCGTTGTTTTGACGGGCTTTTCGGCAAATTGCCGGATCAACCGCCGGCAAGCGTCGGCACGGGGCTGCGGTCGAACTTCGAGGCGAGCACGATGGAGGAGCGCGAGCGCTGCACGCCGGGGATGCCGGCGATGTCGTCGAGCGCCTCGTCGAGATCTTCCAGCTGCGGCGCCTCGACGACGAGGCAGATGTCGAATTCGCCGGAGACGGTCAGACAGGTCCGGATTTCCGGAAATGTTTCCAGTCGCTTGAGCGTCTGGCGAACCTGCTGCTGCTCGACCGCCAGCATGACCAGCGCGCGCACCGGATTGTCCTGCGCCGGGCGCGAGAGAACGGCCGTATAGCCAGTGATAACGCCGGTGCGTTCCAGCCGCGCGATCCGCTCATGCACGGTGGAACGGGCAACGCCGAGCTTGCGGGCGAGATCGGATGTCGGCATGCGCGCGTTCATCTGAAGGAGCGCGACAAGCTTCTTGTCGAGGGAATCGCGGGGTGTTGCCATGACAGTCCGTGCGTTTGTCCGGTGATTCGTCGATAATACCGACGAAACGGGGGCAAACACATTCAATTCGTCATTTCCGCCCGGCTTTGGCGCGCGCCTATCTGATCGTATAGGGAATCAGCCGGCGGTCGTTGCTGTCGATGGTGATGGCGCGGTTGAGCGGCGGCACGGAGCGCTGAGGGCAGGTGAGGCGTTCGCATATGCGACAGGAAATGCCAATGGGTTCGAAGGCGGCCGTGCGCGTCAGGTCGAGGTCGTCGCAATATACGAGGTCGCGCGCATGGGCGATTTCGGTGCCGAGCGCGATGGCGTAATGCAGCACCGGCCCGCTGTAGCCGCCGGATTTCTTGATGACATGGGCGGCCAGCGAAATGTAGCGCGACCCGTCCGGCGTTTCCGCCAGTTGGCGGATGATCGTGCCCTGGGTCTCGAAGGCGCGGTGCACGTTCCACAAGGGGCAGGCGGCGCCAAAGCGGGCGAACTGCAACTTTGTGGCGGAATGCCGTTTGGTGATGTTGCCGGCCCGGTCGACACGGGCGAAGAAGAAGGGGATGCCCTTCATGCGCGGGCGCTGCAGCGTCGACAGGCGATGCGCGACCTGCTCGAGGCTTGCGCCGAACCGGTCGGCGATCAGGTCGAGATCATGTCGGGTTTCCCGTGCGACGCGCAGGAACGCACCGTAGGGCAGAACGAGCGCCCCGGCGAAGGCATTGGCCAGACCGATGCGGGCGACATGGATCGCATCGTCGGACTGGAATTTCGCGTCCTTGAGCACCGCATCCATGATGTCGGTCGCTTCGAGGAGGGCGATCTGATGCGCGAGCTGGAAGACGATGGTCGATTCCGGCAGGGCCTCGTTGAGCACCAGCGTGCGCGCCGACTTGTCATAGGTGCGGATCTGCCCGGCGTCCTCGCCCGAGCGCCGGCGCTGCACCGCGATGCCGTGCCGGGTTTCCAGATGCGCGACCAGATCGCGGGCGAACACCCGGCCCGCCGGCGCGATTGCCTGCGACAGCGCCTCCGCCGCGACGTCGAGATCGTGGATGTAGTTGTTCTCGAAGTGGAAGAAGTCGCGGACCTCTTCATAGGGGGTCGGCCGCGCCAGGCTTTCGTCACGCGCCAGCGTATCGTCGAGGGTGGCGAGCTGCTCGCTTGTCTGGCGATAGGCCTGATGCAGCCGCACCAGCCCGTGGGCGACGTCGGGCGCGTTCTGGCACACCATCTTGAAGTCCTGCAGCCCCGGCACACTTCCCGCAAAGACCGGATCGGCGAAAACCTCCTGCAGGGCCGCCAGCAGGCGGTCGTTGTCGTCCACCGACAGCGACGAGATATCGAGGCTGAATTTCTCGCTGAGCGACAGTAAGACCGGCGCGGACACCGGGCGTTGATTGTTTTCCAGTTGGTTGACGTAGCTGGTCGACAGGCCGAGCCTTTCGGCGAAATCCCGTTGCGTCAGCGCGGCGTTCTCGCGCAGACTGCGGATCTGGCGACCGAGGAAGAGCTTTTTCATGTGCGCGCGGGACACGATCGGCGGATTGTCCGTCCGATCGTGTCGACCAGTTTCTGTCGATTTCGGTTCATGTATCTTCTAAACATAAAACGTATTGCGCGTAGCGGCGGTGTCGAAATCAAAGCCGAATGTTTCGATATCATCTGAATACCAGTCTGCAACTATCTGTATAAGTTTTTCATTGTAGAATGCTTTGTAATTCTTTTTTCTGGTTTTGCTCGTATTTCGCTTTTCAATGTCATCAGTCATGCCAAAATATTTGCCTAATTCGTTCGACAGATTTTCAAGCGTCAGGATATCGACTGCGATCTTTCCGTTCTCGTCGACGACATAGTCCAACTGTGGATACCAACCTCGAACGGCGCGATGCCAGAAGAACTCCCGATTGCCCCAAACATGGCGGTCTTCCAAAAAGGCTTCGAAATCGCGGGGCGCATATCCTTCTGGCGCCCGGCCGTCATCCATCGCATCTATCGCGAAGGTGTATCTCGACACGACGCGGGACCAAGGATTGCGAACGATTGCAAACGCATTGTTCGCCTTTCGAACTGTAGGCCGTACGTCGATGTATCGTGCGTGCTCGTAACCGGGGTGATCACCTGTAGCGTTCATCGCGGCGAGCAGACTGTCGGCGTAGGTTTTGCTTTTTAACCTCTTGCGGGACGATATCAGAATGCGATCCTTTAACTGTTGCGCATGCCTGATAGACATTCCTCCGTTTTTCGGAATGTGAATGAACAGGCTTTTCGGCTTCCGAAGGCCCAGCGCAGTAAGACACTGTTCGATGCGATACTGAACTTCCCGGCGATCCAAATGAAGCAATTCCAAATCCTCAAGTTGATATTCGATGTTTTTTCCCGGGCAACAGACCCTCAGGCGCGTGACCGCGAAACGGGATCACGTCCTGCGGGCCTTTGAACGTCAATATGCATGTGGGAGAGCTATCGATGATAATTCTGCGCGAAGAAGGTTGTGTCCTCTCGCCAGCTCAATGAGTCACCCACCTGATGGCGTTCATGCCGTTGAACTCGACCCGATGTAAGGCGGGTTTCAAGTGTGAGTCAAAATATGCAGATTTGCAAATTGCAATTATGCAAATGCCCTATATTTGCTCTGCGACACTTTCATTGCTTTCGTGAACGCCCCAGAGCAGATATTTGCAGACAGGCGCGAATGGAAGAATAGGAATAGGCTTGGCGCAGCACGCTGCGTAGATTGGGAAGGTGAGGAACCAGGATACGACCGTAGAGATCCGTGCTGCTCGCTTCATGGCCGCAGGCGGATTACATACGCCTTCGAATGAAGTCGCGCCTTGCCGGGCTGTTGACCAACAGTGGTATTGCGTTGGCGCACGCTTTGATCTTGTTTCGTTGTTCAAACCACATCCGATCAGAAAGGCCCGTCCATGCAGGAGATTTTGCAGGAGCTGGAAACCCGCCGCGCCGCCGCCCGCCTCGGTGGCGGGCAGCGCCGGATCGACGCCCAGCATGCCAAGGGCAAGCTGACCGCGCGCGAGCGCATCGACGTCTTTCTCGATGAAGGCTCCTTCGAGGAATACGACATGTTCGTCGCGCACCGCTGCGTCGATTTCGGCATGGACGGCACCCAGATGCCGGGCGACGGCGTGATCACCGGCTGGGGCACGGTCAACGGCCGCATGGTCTATGTGTTCTCGCAGGACTTTACCGTCTTCGGCGGATCCCTGTCGGAAACGCATGCACAGAAGATCTGCAAGGTCATGGACATGGCCATGAAGAACGGCGCGCCCATCGTCGGCCTCAACGACAGCGGCGGCGCCCGCATTCAGGAGGGCGTCGCCTCGCTCGCCGGCTATGCGGATGTGTTCCAGCGCAACATCATGGCGTCCGGCGTCATCCCGCAGATCTCGATGATCATGGGCCCTTGCGCGGGCGGTGCGGTCTATTCGCCGGCGATGACCGACTTCATCTTCATGGTGCGCGACACCTCCTACATGTTCGTCACCGGCCCGGACGTCGTGAAAACGGTGACCAACGAGGTTGTGACGGCGGAAGAGCTTGGCGGCGCCAAGACCCACACCAGCAAGTCGTCGGTTGCGGACGGTGCCTTTGACAACGACGTCGAAGCGCTGATCGCGCTGCGCCGCTTCATGGATTTTCTGCCGGCCAGCAACCGCGAGAAGCCGCCGGTGCGCGAGTTCTTCGATGATCCGGCACGGGTGGAGCTCTCGCTCGATACGCTGATCCCCGACAATCCGAACAAGCCCTACGACATGAAGGAGCTGATCGTGAAGGTCGCCGACGAGGGCGACTTCTTCGAGATCCAGGAGGCCTATGCCGGCAACATGATCACCGGCTTTATCCGGATCGAGGGCCAGACGGTCGGCGTCGTCGCCAACCAGCCGATGGTGCTCGCCGGGGTGCTCGACATCAACTCCTCGCGCAAGGCCGCCCGCTTCGTGCGCTTCTGCGACTGTTTCAACATTCCGATCCTGACATTTGTCGATGTTCCGGGCTTCCTGCCGGGCACGACGCAGGAATTCGGCGGCGTCATCAAGCACGGCGCCAAGCTTCTCTTCGCCTATGGCGAGGCGACGGTGCCCAAGGTGACGGTGATCACCCGCAAGGCCTATGGCGGCGCCTATGACGTGATGGCGTCCAAGCACATTCGCGGCGACATCAACTACGCCTGGCCGACGGCGGAGATCGCGGTGATGGGCGCCAAGGGCGCGACCGAGATCCTGTATCGCTCCGAACTGGGCGATCCCGACAAGATCGCCGCGCGCGCCAAGGAATACGAGGACCGTTTCGCCAATCCGTTCGTCGCGGCGGAAAAAGGGTTCATCGACGATGTGATCATGCCGCAGTCGACGCGCAAACGCGTCGCCCGGGCCTTCGCCACGCTGCGCAACAAGCAGCTGTCGAACCCGTGGAAGAAGCACGACAACATTCCGCTTTGAGGCGGCGCCGGCGCAAGGGAGGAGCGGGCGTGCCGACGGTCGTGAGATGGAAGGGATATCAGTTCCTGTTCTACTCCAAGGAGGTTGGGGAACCGCCCCATATCCACGTCCTGAAGGACGGGAAACAGATCAAGATCCGGCTATCAAGTTGTTCCGTCGCCCGCAATGTCGGTTTCGCCGCACATGAGGTGAATGATATCTTGAAGGCAACGGAGCGACACCGGTCGGCATTTCTGGAGGCGTGGAATGACCACTTTGGACATTGACGAAAAGCAGCTTGAGGTGGCCGAAGTAGACGTCACCGAGACGACAATCGTCTTCAAGATGGCGGATGACCGGCGCATCGAGGCGCCGTTGTGGTGGTATCCGCGTTTGCATTCGGCAACGCCGGAACAGCGCGCGAATTGGCAGATCCTGCCCTTTGGGGATGCCGTAGGGTGGGAGGAAGTAGACGAATACATAAGCGCCAAAGCCTTGATCGTGGGGGGGGCAGCCCCCGGCGCAAAACCACCGGCGGAGGCTGCGGAGTAGAGACCGTTTTTTTACAAGGTCGGCGCAATCGTTTTGAGTAATGGTCAGTTGGTTTGTTTGGGATGGGTTTTCTATTGTGTGAGACTTTTGAATCTGGAGGTCTTTATGAGCAATATTCCATTGGCGCGGAAAAAAATTTCCCGAGTGATTGAAGAGTTGATGAAAAAGGGGGAGGACGATTTGGCAGAGGAACTGTGTGAAGCAATGCAGCTTCTCTTCCGAAGGAGTCCGGTTCGACGAATGCCAAATAAATCCAGCGTGGTTACGGTCGATATGCGCAAAAAAATCGTGGATTTGGCGAAAACAACAGATCTGCATGCGGCGGAAATCGCCGCAGTGTTGAAAGTAAATCCGGGGCGTGTATCGGAAGTTCTCCAAAAACACGCTGGTGTCAACTAAAGGTGGGGCCGTGCTCAAGAAAATCCTGATCGCCAACCGCGGCGAGATCGCCTGCCGGGTCATCAAGACCGCGAAGAAGATGGGCATCGCGACCGTTGCCGTCTATTCCGACGCCGACCGCGATGCGCTGCATGTGAAGATGGCCGACGAGGCCATTCACATCGGTCCGCCGCCGGCGAACCAGTCCTATATCGTGATCGACAAGATCCTCGACGCGGTGCGCCAGTCGGGCGCCGATGCCGTGCATCCCGGTTACGGCTTCCTGTCGGAGCGCGCGGAGTTTGCCGAGGCGCTCGCGAAGGAGGGCGTCGCCTTCATCGGCCCGCCGACCAATGCCATCGAGGCGATGGGCGACAAGATCACCTCCAAGAAGCTCGCGGCGGAAGCCGGCGTCTCCACCGTTCCGGGCTACATGGGCCTGATCGCCGATGGCGACGAGGCGGTGAAGATCTCCGGCGAAATCGGTTATCCGGTGATGATCAAGGCGTCGGCCGGCGGCGGCGGCAAGGGCATGCGCATCGCCTGGAGCGAGGGCGAGGTGCGCGAGGGTTTCCAGTCGTCGAAGAACGAGGCGGCGAACTCCTTTGGCGACGACCGTATCTTCATCGAGAAGTTCGTCACCCAGCCGCGCCACATCGAGATCCAGGTGCTCGCCGACAGCCACGGCAACACGATCTATCTCGGCGAGCGCGAATGCTCCATCCAGCGCCGCAACCAGAAGGTCATCGAGGAGGCGCCGTCACCCTTTCTCGACGCCGAAACCCGCAAGGCTATGGGCGAGCAGGCTGTCGCGCTTGCGAAAGCCGTGGGCTACGCCTCTGCCGGCACAGTGGAATTCATCGTCGACGGCGAGCGTAATTTCTACTTCCTGGAGATGAACACCCGGCTGCAGGTGGAGCACCCGGTGACCGAACTGATCACCGGCATCGATCTCGTCGAGCAGATGATCCGCGTCGCCGCCGGCGAAAAGCTGTCGATCTCGCAGGACGACGTGACGCTCAACGGCTGGGCCATCGAGAGCCGGCTCTATGCGGAAGATCCCTATCGCAACTTCCTGCCCTCCATCGGTCGGCTGACGCGCTATCGCCCGCCGCAAGAAGGCAAGAACGCCGAGGGCATCGTCGTGCGCAACGACACCGGCGTCTTCGAGGGCGGCGAGATCTCCATGTTCTACGATCCGATGATCGCCAAGCTCTGCACCTGGGCGCCGGACCGGCTGACGGCCATTGACGCCATGTCGACGGCGCTCGACCGGTTCGAGGTCGAGGGCATCGGCCACAATCTGCCGTTTCTTTCCGCCGTCATGGACCACGAGCGGTTCCGCTCGGGCAATATCACCACGGCCTTCATTGCCGAGGAATATCCGGACGGCTTTGCGGGTGCGACGCTGGATGACGAGAGCACCGCGCGGCTAGTCGCCATCGCGGCGTCGTGCAATTTCGTCTCCGAGACCCGTGCGACCGGCATTTCCGGGGCGATGGACAATCACCGCCGCGTGGTCAATCCGAACTGGGTGGTGACCATCGACAAGATCGAACACCCCGTCACGGTGGCGCAAAGCGACGACGCCTTCCGCGTCGAGCGCGGCGATGCCGCGCCGATGGCTGTGGCGCTCAACGGCTGGCGTCCGGGCATGCCGCTGGTGGAGGCGGTGGTCGACGGCGTGCCCTGCGCGGTCAAACTCACCCGCACCATCCAGGGCTATCGCATGCGCATGCGCGGCGCGGATGTTACGGTGACCTGCCTGACGCCGCGCCAGGCCGAGGCAGCGCGACTGATGCCGGAGAAGGTCCCGGTCGACACATCGAAGATGCTGCTGTGCCCGATGCCGGGCCTGATCGTGTCGATCTCGGTGGAGGTCGGCGAGGCGGTCGAGGAGGGCCAGACGCTCGCCACCGTCGAGGCAATGAAGATGGAAAACGTCCTCAAGGCGGAGCGCAAGGGCGTCGTCAAGACCGTCAACGCCAAGCCCGGCGAAAGTCTCGCCGTCGACGAACTCATCATGGAATTCGAATAGGAGCCAAGCCGGTGAGCGACAAGAAGAGCATCGACGACTGGGAGGCCCTCGCCGCGCGCGAGATCAAGGCGGACAGCATCGAGGATCTCGTCTGGCAGACGCCGGAGGGCATCCCCGTAAAGCCGCTTTATACCGAAGCGGATCTCGAGGGGATCGACCATCTCGGCACGCTTCCCGGCTTCGATCCCTTTCTGCGTGGTCCGCGCGCGACCATGTACACCGGTCGGCCCTGGACGATCCGCCAGTATGCGGGCTTCTCCACGGCGGAGGAGTCCAACGCCTTCTACCGCAAGGCGCTCGCCGCCGGCCAGAAGGGCCTGTCGGTTGCCTTCGATCTCGCCACCCATCGCGGCTACGACAGCGACCACCCGCGCGTCGTCGGCGATGTCGGCAAGGCGGGCGTCGCCATCGATTCCGTCGAGGACATGAAGATCCTCTTCGACGGCATTCCGCTCAACGAGATGTCCGTCTCGATGACGATGAATGGCGCGGTCATTCCGGTGCTGGCAAGCTTCATCGTCGCCGGCGAGGAGCAGGGCGCGTCGCGCGCCGAGCTTTCCGGCACGATCCAGAACGACATCCTCAAGGAGTTCATGGTCCGCAACACCTACATCTACCCGCCGAAACCCTCCATGCGGATCGTCGCGGACATCATCGAGTTCACGGCGCAGGAAATGCCGCGCTTCAACTCGATCTCGATTTCCGGCTATCACATGCAGGAAGCCGGCGCGACGCTGGTGCAGGAACTGGCCTTCACGCTGGCCGACGGGCGCGAATACGTCCGCGCGGCCCTCGAGAAGGGCCTTGATGTCGATGCCTTCGCTGGCCGCCTGTCGTTCTTCTTCTGCATCGGCATGAACTTCTTCATGGAGGCAGCAAAGTTGCGCGCCGCGCGGCTCCTGTGGTCGCGCATCATGGACGAGTTCGAGCCGAAGAAACCGCAGTCGAAGATGCTTCGGACCCACTGCCAGACGTCGGGCGTGTCGCTCGCCGAGCAGGATCCCTACAACAACGTCGTGCGCACGGCCTTCGAGGCGATGTCGGCGGTGCTCGGCGGCACGCAATCGCTGCACACCAATTCCTTCGACGAGGCGATTGCCCTGCCGACGGAGTTTTCCGCGCGCATCGCACGCAACACCCAGCTCATCCTCAACCACGAGACCGGCGTCACCAATGTCGTCGATCCGCTGGCCGGCTCCTATTACGTGGAGAGCCTGACCGACGAGCTCGCCACCCGCGCCTGGGAAATCATCGAGCGGATCGAGTCTGAGGGCGGCATGACGGCGGCGGTCGACAAGGGCCTGCCCAAGCGCATGATCGAGGAGGCCGCGACCCGTCGCCAGGCCGCTGTCGACAAGGGCGACGCGGTGATCGTCGGCGTCAACAAGTACCGCCGCGAGGACGAGGATCCGCTCGACATCCTGCAGATCGACAATGCGGCGGTGCGCAAGTCGCAGGTCCGCCGGCTGGAGAAGATCCGCGCCACCCGCGATCCCGATGCGGTCGCTTCCACGCTCAAGGCGCTTGAGGAAACCGCGCGCACCGGCAAGGGCAACATTCTGGAGCGCGCGGTGGAAGCGGCCCGCGCGCGCGCCACCGTCGGCGAGATTTCCGACGCCATGCGTGCAGTCTTCGGCGATCACGGTGCGACGCCGGAAGTCGTCACCGACATCTACGCCGGCGAATACAAGGACGAGCCGGAATACCAGACGCTGGTCGCGCGCCTCTCCGATCTCGCCGCCGAGCTCGGCGAGAAGCCGCGCGTGATGGTGGCGAAACTCGGTCAGGACGGCCACGACCGCGGCGCCAAGGTGATTTCCTCGGCCTTCGGCGACGTCGGCTTCGAGGTGCTCGCCGGGCCGCTGTTCCAGACGCCGGAGGAGGCGGCCGAGGCCGCCATCGACGCAAAGGTTCATGTCGTGGGCGTGTCGTCGCTCGCCGCCGGTCACAAGACGCTGCTGCCCCAGCTCGTCAAGGCGCTGGAGGACCGCGGCGCCGGCAACATTATCGTCGTCTGCGGCGGTGTGATCCCGCGTCAGGACTACGCGTTCCTGAAGGAGGCCGGCGTCGCCGCCATCTTCGGCCCCGGCTCCAACGTGCTGGACGCAGCCCGCTCCGTGGTCGACCTCATCGCCGGCCGCCGCCGCAACGTGGCGTGAGCCGGGCCATCTTCGGGCGCCACGGTGTCACTCGAGAACCGGCAAGGCGGAACTCGCCTCCGTTGCGCGCCCTTGCCCCATGCTCTGCGGCCCGCACATCGCCCAGATGGCCTCCTGGCCGTTGCGGGTCACCTCCTGCGCCACCTCTGTAATCGTGGTGCGCAGCCATTGGTGGGCCGGGTCGGCGTCGTCGCGGCTGTGCCAGATCAGCGAGACGGTGAATTCCGGCATCTCAATCGGCGGCTCGAAGATCTCCAGACCCAGCAGGTCCGCCTTGGCGAGCGCGATGCGTGCCGGCAGACAGGCAACCAGATCGGCTTTCGCGACTGCATAGGGCGCGAAGATGAACTGCGGCAGCGTCAGGAACACGCGTCGCTTTATCCCGCGCGCTGCAAGTGCTGCATCGATTGCGCCGCCCGGGCCGTTGCGCGGGGCGACCAGCGCGTGTTCGGCTTCGACGAATTGCTCCAGCGTCGGCCCACCGGGCCCGAAACGTCCACGCCTTGCAATGCCGACAAGACGGTCGGCATAGAGCGCGGCCGCCCTGTGGCGGGGCTCAAGGTCGCCGACGACCCCGATGGCGAGATCGATCTCGCCATCGTCGAGCATCGGTGTCATGCCGACAGGCCGCGTGTTCTTGATGTGCAGGTCGAGATTGGGCGCTGTCTCCCGTATCCGCTCGATCGTCTCGATCAGAAGCACGGCCATGGAATTGTCGGTCATCGCGATCCTGACCACCCGGTCGAGTCGTCGCGGATCGAAAGAAAGCGCCGGCGCCAGCGCTTCCTCGATCCGCGCGAGTGCCTCGCGAACGGGAAGTGCGAGCGATTGCGCCCGCGCCGTCGGCTCCATGCCCCGGCCGGAACGGACGAACAATTCGTCGTCAAGCAGTGCCCGCAACCGGGACAGCGCGTTGGACATGGCCGGTTGCGACAGGCCGACCCTGCGCGCGGCCCGCGTGACGTTTCGTTCGCTGAAAAGCGCGTCGAATGCGACCAGCAGATTGAGGTCGATCGCCGATATATTCATCCGGTGAATGTTCCTGGATACCCAAAATCAATTGGACGATAGGCCGATCCTGCCCCAGTTACAATCGCGTGGTGTTTTTTCAAGGCCGGCGTCTGTGCGGTTTGCGTTTCGTGCCGGTCCCGCTTCCAGGAGGCTCATATGATCCGATTGAACGTGAACGGCGAGGATCGCGAGGTCGACGTCGATCCCGATACGCCGCTTTTGTGGGTGCTGCGCGACGAATTGCAGATGACCGGCACGAAATACGGCTGCGGCATTGCGGCCTGCGGCGCCTGCACCGTGAACATGGATGGCTATCCGACCCGTTCCTGCCAGACCCGCGTGTCAGACGTCGAGGGCGCGAAGCTGACCACCATCGAAGGTGTCGACGGCAAGGCGGCAAGCGCCGTGCAGGCGGCGTGGCGGGATCTTGATGTGCCGCAATGCGGTTACTGCCAGTCGGGGCAGATCCTGGCCGCGACCTCCTTGCTGGCCGAGACGCCGAAGCCCAGTGACGACGATATCGACGCCGCAATGAGCGGCAATGTCTGTCGCTGTGCCACCTATACCCGTATCCGCGCGGCGATCCGCCGCGCCGCCGACACGATGGAGGGCTGAGCCGATGCTGCATCTCATGCAAAGACTGGCCAACGAAGCCCCGCGCCCGACGCGGCGTTCGTTTCTCAAGATGTCCGCCGGTGCGGCGGGTGGCTTGCTGATCGGGGCGAAACTGCCGGGCTCCATGGCGCAGGCCGCCGCGGGCGCTTCCGCCGACCAGATGTTCACGCCCTTCGTGCGCATCACGCCCGACAACATCGTGACCGTGCTCAACAAGCATCTCGACATGGGGCAGGGCAACGCCACCGGGCTTGCGACCCTCGTCGCCGATGAACTCGACGCTTCGCAAGACCAGGTGCGAGCCGAATTCGCGCCGGCCGACAACGCGAAATACAAGAACCTCCTCTTCGGCGTGCAGGGCACCGGCGGTTCCACCGCGATCGCCAATTCCTTCGAGCAGTATCGCAAGGCCGGCGCCACGGCGCGCGCCATGCTGGTAGCGGCTGCCGCCGACGCCTGGGGCGTTCCGGCATCGGAGATCTCGGTCAGGGCCGGCACCCTGTCGCATGGGTCGGGCAAGACCGCGACCTTCGGCGAGATGGCGGAAAAGGCGGCCGTGATGGATGTTCCCGGCGATGTCACGCTCAAGACGCCGGACCAGTGGGTCTATATCGGCAAGGGGTTTCCACGCCTCGATGTGCCGAACAAGACGGTCGGTGCGCCGAACACCTACGGCATGGACGTGCAGCGTGACGACCAGCTTGTCGCCGTGCTGACCCGCCCGCGTGCCTTCGGCGGCAAGGTCGCCTCCGTCAACGCAGACGAGGCGCGCAAGGTGAGCGGCGTCGTCGATGTCTTCGAAGTGCCGGGCCATGGAGTGGCGGTGCTGGCGACCTCAACCTGGCCGGCGATCAAGGCGCAGGGCCTCCTCGAGATCGAGTGGGACGAAAGCGAAGCGGAGACCCGTTCCACGGGCGGGCTCTTTGAGGAGTACCGCACGCTTGCCGACAGCGACGGGCCGGTGTTCCGTGACGACGGCGATGCGACGGCGGAGCTTGAGGGCGCGGCCAGCGTCGTCGAGGAGACCTTCGAGTTTCCCTATCTCGCGCATGGCATGATGGAGCCGATGGTGCTCACCGTCCATGTCGAGGGAGACCGGGCGACGTTCTGGTATCCCGCGCAGTTCCAGACCGTGGATCAGGCAACGGCAGCCGCCGTGCTCGGCATCCCGCAGGAAAACGTCACGATCAACACGCTCTACGGCGGTGGCTCCTTCGGGCGGCGCACCTCGCCGGATGCCAAGCACATCGTCGAGGCGGCTTCCATTGCGAAGATTTGGGGCAAGTCTCAGCCGATCAAGCTGGTCTACACTCGCGAGGATGACACGCGCGCCGGCTACTACCGGCCGATGGGTGTTCACAAGGTGCGCGCCGGGCTCGACGCGGACGGCAATCTCGTCGCCTGGCATCACCGCATCGTCCAGCAGTCGCTGATGACCGGAACCTCGTTTGAATCCTTCGCCGTCAAGGACGGGATCGATTCCACCTCCGTGGAGGGCGTCGAGGACTTCAGCTACGCGCTGGCGAACTTCCACGGCGAACTGCATTCGCCCAACGTCGGCGTGCCGGTGCTGTGGTGGCGTTCGGTCGGCCATACCCAGACCGCCTATGTTGTGGAAACGATGATCGACCGTGCGGCAGCCGCCGCCGGAGCCGATCCGGTCGCCTTCCGCCGCGCGCATCTCACCCGCAAGACCGGGAGCGACGCGCATGACGCCGACAACACTCGCAAGCTTGGTGTGCTCGACAAGGTCGTCGAGATGTCCGGCTGGGGTGAGGGCGCGCCGGAAGACCGCTTCCGGGGTGTCGCCGTCCACAAGTCGTTCAACACCTACGTGGCCGAGGTTGCTGAAGTCAGCCGTCGTGACGACGACACCTTCAAGGTCGAGAAGGTCTGGTGTGCTGTGGATTGTGGCATTGCCGTCAATCCCGACAACGTCAAGGCGCAGATGGAAGGCGGCATCGGCTACGGGCTCGGCGCGATCCTCTTCAACGAGATCACGCTCACCGACGGACACGTCGACCAGGAGAACTTCGACACCTATCGTCCGCTGCGCATGAAAGACATGCCACAGGTCGAGGTCGAGGTGATCGCTTCCGCCGCAGCACCGACCGGAGCGGGCGAGCCTGGAACGCCGCCGATCGGCCCGGCAGTCGCCAATGCGATCCGCGCCGCGACCGGCAGCGTGCCGGCGGTGCTGCCGCTCTCCAAGTCTGGCCTTGCCTGACCGGCTCGGGTAACCGACCGGCAGAAAACCCAACCGCGCCGGAGCGATCCGGCGCGGATTTTCGTTGGCGCCGAGCGCTGGTGATGTCCATAACGGGCCATCCGCGCGGGGAATGTGCCGGAGGCCCGGGCGCCCGCACCGTGCCTGTGCGCAAGCAATTCGGGAAGACGATGTGAGCGGCTATCGGCTCGATCAAGGCGGAGTTTTGATCGACCGGGCGCGAAGGGTCCGGTTTGTCTTCGACGGGCGCCCCTTCGAGGGCTTTGCCGGCGACACGATCGCCTCCGCGCTGGCGGCAAGCGGTCGTGCGCCGGCCATCCGCGTGGCGCTGGGAAACGGCGAGGAGGCCCCGCCGTCGCAAGTCGCGCTCGTCGATGGTCTCCAGGTGACCTCCGTTTCCGCTGGAACGACTCTGCTGACACGAGTCCTGCGCGCGCTGCGAGAGAAGCCGCTTACCCTCAAGGGGCGCGATCTGCCCGGCGTCATGCGTCTCTCCGAGGGACTTGCACTGGTGCAGGACTATGGCGTTGCGCCGGGACAAAACGTCATTGTCTTCTGCGACGAGGATGACGGCCTGCGGGCCGCCCTGGATCTCCATGACGCCGGTGCCTTCGTGAAGGCGGTGGTCGATATGCGGGTCCACCCGCATCGCGGCCTGGTCGCCGCACTGGCTGAGCGCGGCGTCCGGCTGGAGGCGGGGGCGGTCGTTTCCGCGACGCGCGGGCGCAAGGCATTGAAGGGAATTGACATTCGCGGTTTCGATGCAAAGTCCGGGCAACTTGGCCCGAATGTCATGCGTCCGGCCTGCGATGCGCTTCTGGTCTCGGGAGATTGGGAGGCGATCCCGCGCAGGCTTCGGTCATTGCGAGCGATACGGAGCAGGGACACTTGACCGGGGCAGCGCGAGGGGCGAGTCTGTAACCGAACCGGCGCGGCCCATTCGCCGACGCAAAGGCCATTCGACGCGCCCGCTCGTCTGTCGGATCGGTCGCGGGAGCGTTGCGAAGACCGGTTGCGGCCGCGTGGTTGCGCGGACGGATGTGCCGAAACCGATCGAACCCAGTTTCCATATGATCCCGACGGGAGCCGCCTGCATGTCCGATGCTCCGCCAGAGCTTCACGCGAACCCTTCAAGCGGCGAATTGACGCCTGGAGAAACCGTTGGCACCGACGATCCGGCGCTGATCCTGTGCGAACTGAAGCTGGCCGCCGTGCTGGAAATCGGTGCCTGGCCGAACCGCCTGGAGGCGGTGACGGACGCACTGTCGACGCTGAGTCGGGCGGATCCGCCGGGGCGGCCGGGCCGGTTCTCGCAAGGCGATGACGCGCTGCTTGGCTGGCTCGCTTTCGGGCGCTTTTTGTGGCTTTCCGACGCCGACGAGGATGCAACGCGGCTCGGTGAGGCGCTCGACACCAACGACGCCGCCGTTGTCGATCTCGGATCGGCCCGGCGTGGCGTGCGGCTGTCGGGCGAAGCGGCGATCGCGACCCTCAACAAGGAGGTCGCCATCGACTTCGACCTCAAGGCGTTTCCGCCGGGATCGCTGGCGCAGGCCGTGATTCATCAGGTGCCGGTGATCATCTTGCGGCGCAGCGAAGACAGTTTCGATCTGCTGGTCTCTTCCAGCCTCGCCGACGCTTTCCTCGACTGGCTGCGGGATGCCGCTGCCGAGTTCGGTTATCGCGTCGGCGATCCGCTCGACAAGACGGTTCCGGCACCGGCAGCCTGAAACGCGCCCGCAGGCGGCCCGGTGCCGCCTGCGATTTTGCCGATATTGATGCAATCGGATAACAATATCGCTTAAATTCTCGCGATCTTGATTTCGGAATTGGCGATATTGATCGCCAGACGCGCGAAATCAACCGATCACGTTGTGCTTCGGACCATACGGAAACCCGGTGATATTCTCGGCACCGTTCTCCGTCACAATGAGGATATCGTGCTCACGGTAGCCGCCCGCGCCCGGCTCGCCTTCCGGGATCATGATCATCGGTTCCATCGAGACGACCATGCCCGGCTGCAGCACCGTGTCGACGTCCTCGCGCAGTTCCACGGAGGCCTCGCGCCCGTAGTAGTGGCAAAGCACGCCGAAGGAATGGCCGTAGCCGAAGGAGCGGTAGCGCAGCAGATCGTGTGACCGGTAGATCTCGTTGAGCTCGGCCGCGATGTCGCAGCAGCGCGCACCGGGACGGATCAGCTCCTGCCCGCGCCGGTGCACCTCGCAGTTGATCTCCCAGAGCTTCAGATGCGCGTCCGGCACGTGACCGCAAAACATCGTGCGCTCCAGTGCGGTGTAATAGCCGAAGATCATCGGGAAGCAGTTCAGCGACAGGATATCCCCGGCTTCCACGATCCGGTTGGTGACCGGATTGTGCGCGCCGTCGGTGTTGATGCCGGACTGGAACCAGGTCCAGGTGTCCATGAGCTCGACCTGCGGAAAGCTTCTCGCGATCTCGCGGATCATCGCATTGGTCGAGGCGATGGCGACCTCATGTTCCGCGACGCCCGGCCGGATCGCCGTGGCGACAGCCGCGCCGCCAATGTCGCAGATCCGCGCGCCCTCGCGAATGAGTGCGTGTTCCTCGGCTGACTTGATGGTGCGCGCGGTCATCGCGTCGGCCGCGATGTCGACGAACTCCACCCCGGGCAGGGCCTCGGCGAGCAGCCCGCGCAGTTCCAGCGAAACATGATCGAACTCGATGCCGAGCCGCTTGACCCCCTTCGTCAGCCCTTGCAGGGCGAAGAAATAATTGTCGCGCTGCCAGTCGGTATAGGTGATCGCATCGCCGTGCGAGCGCCGCCAGGGCTGCCCGCCGTCGATCCCGGCGGAAATCGTCGTCGCGTCGTCCTGGTCGACGACGAGCCCGTAGCGGCGGCCGAACTGGCAGTAGAGGAAGCCGGAGTAGTAGCAGATGTTGTGATAGGAGGTGAAAAGCCCGGCGTCGATGTCGCGCCGGGCGAGCGTGGCGCGCAGGTCGGTCTTGCGGCGCGTCATTTCGGCACTGGAAAAAGGCGACCAGGCTTTCTCGCCATTGTGCCAGCGGGTGGTGCGAATGAGATCGTTTGACACGTCGGATTCCTTTCACTCTTGCCGAAGACGGCTGCTTCAAACGCAAAACGGGCCGGCTCCGTGAGGAACCGGCCCGCCAGGCCAAACTTGGTGCAGTGCGCTTCGCCAGGTCGGGAGGGGCCGAGGGGCCCCTGTGTGACCGCCCGGTGACTGGCGTTCCGTCACCGGGTCTCATTCGAGAAGGCGGAGCGCTCCGCTTTGTGTGTCGCCGTCAGGACGGCGAGAGACCACGCAACCGCTCGGAGCGGCGGCGCAGAAGTTCAAGCACCGTCAGCAGGACGACCGAGATCGCGACCATCAGCGATGCCACCGCCAGGATGGTCGGTGAGATCTGCTCGCGCAAACCGGTGAACATCTGCCAGGGCAGGGTTTTTTGTCCCGCCGAACCCAGGAACAGCACCACCACCACCTCGTCGAAGGAGGTAATGAAGGCGAAAAGCGCGCCCGAGACGACGCCGGGAATGATCAGTGGCATCTGCACCTTGAAAAAGGTGGTGACCGGATTGGCTCCAAGACTTGCCGCGGCCCGCACCAGGCTTCGGTCGAAGCCGACGAGCGTCGCCGTCACGGTGATGATCACGAAGGGCGTGCCAAGGGCGGCATGCGCAAGCACGACACCGACGTAGGTCCCCTGCAGGCCGATACGCGAGTAGAAGAAGTACATACCGGCCGCGGAGATGATCAGCGGCACGATCATCGGCGAGATGAGCACGGCCATGATCGCGGAGCGATAGGGCACATGCTGCTGCGAGAGCCCGATGGCGGCCAACGTCCCGAAACCGGTGGCGAGAAGGGTTGCCACCGGAGCGATGGCAAAGGAGTTGCGCATCGCCTGTTGCCAGTCCGGATTGCTGAAGAAATCCTCATAGTGCTTGAAGGAATAGCCCGCCGGATCGAAGGCCAGCATTTCCTTCGTGAAGGTGAAGAAATTCTCCGCGTTGAACGACAGCGGCAGGATCACCAGGATCGGAAAGATCAGGAAAAAGAAGATCAAGCCGCAAATCGTGCGGAAGCTGTAGTGCCAGACCCGCTGGCCGGTGGATGTATAGGCGGGGAGGGCTGCCATGGTCTTTTTCTCCTTAGCCCAGCTTGACGTTATCGATGCCGACGATCTTGTCGTAGACGTAGAACAGCAGCATCACGGCCGCCAGCAGGATGACGCCGAGTGCGGCGGCCAGACCCCAGTTGAGCGAGCTGGAAATGTGATAGGCGATGCGGTTGGAGATGAAGATGCCGTCCGTGCCGCCAACCAGTTCCGGCGTAATGTAGTAGCCGATGGCCAGGATGAACACGAGGATCGCGCCGGCGCCGATGCCGGGCACCGTTTGCGGGAAATACACCCGCCAGAACGCCGTCCAGTCGTTCGCGCCGAGGCTTTTCGCAGCCCGCACGTAGGATGGCGAAATCGTTTTCATCACCGAATAGAGCGGAAGGATCATGAAAGGCAGAAGGATGTGCGTCATCGCGATGATCGTGCCGGTCTGGTTGTTGATCATCACCAGCCGGCCCGCGTCGCTGACCAGCCCGGTCCACACAAGGAAGTCGTTGATCACGCCCTGTTGCTGAAGCAGGACCTTCCAGGCCGATGTGCGCACCAGCAGCGATGTCCAGAACGGCAGAAGGACAAGGATCATCAGGAGGTTCGCCGATCGTGCGGGCAAGGCCGCCAGAAGGAAGGCGACCGGATAGCCGAGCAGAAGGCAGGACGAGGTGATCGTCAGCGACAAGAACAGCGTGCGCCAGAACAGGTAGAGGTAGATGCGCTCATTCTCAGGCTTCAGTTCCACGCCCTCGGCGGTGAGCTGCATGTCGGCCGCATTCAGGAAGTAGCCCGGCGTGATCGTCGGCGAATAGCGCTTCAAGACGGCCCATGTCTCGATGGTGCCCCAGTCCTTGTCGATGTCGATGAAGCGTTCTTTCGTCGCCTCTTCCGGATCCATGCGCCCGACCCGGCGTCCGGTCTTGCGGAACAGGCTCGACATGCCCGAGGCCTCGTAGTTCAGACGCGAGCCGAGACGGGTATGGGTCTTTTCCTCGACCGCGACCCTGAGGTCCTCGTAGAGCGCTGTGAAGGTCGTCTGATCGGGGATCTCCCCGGTCTCCGGATCCCACGACGACAGCGCCTCGACTGTCTTGGGCAGTGTTTCGGACACGATGCCGTTTTCGACGGATCTAAACAGCATGTCCGCGATCGGAGCGGCGAAGGTGATAAGGACGAACAGCAGCAGCGGAGCGATCAGTGCCAGCGCCCGCAGTTTCTCGCGCCGCAGCGCCCTCGCCAGGCTGACCTTGAGCGGCGTGCCGTCACGGGTGGTAAGCACCTGGGGATTTTCATCCGGGCCGGTGTCTGTGCTTGCAGGTGTCTGGGTGTTCATCGGGACGCCCCGTCGGAAGGAAGTTTTCTGATTGCAGCGTCTTGGCGTCGAAGCCCCACCGTAAATCCGGCGTCTCCGGCGCGAAACCGCCGTTTCTTGTCCGCCCCCATCCGGCTTGATCCGGCTTGGCAGACCGCCCGTTCATTGAGGCGTCGGCAGCGGAAGGACAGCCTGGCGCCTATCGCCGGGACTGTGCAGATCGAAAAAAGCGGCGGAGCAAGGGCTCCGCCGCCAGACGGGGATTATCCCGCGAGCCATGCCTGGAACTTGGCGTCCAGGTCGTCACGATAGTCAGCCCACCATAAGTAGTTGTAGAGGAAGGTGTTCTGAGAATTCTCGGGATCGGTCGGCATGTGCGGCGCCATCTTGATGCCGAGTTCCGCGTGCTCTCCAACGAGCGGCGCGGACGACTTGCGAGCCGGGCCGTAGGAGATGTACTTGGCCTGATCTGCGAGACGCTGTGTGTCGGTCGCGAAGTTCAGGTAGTCCATCACCGCTGCCTTGCGATCGTCCGGAAGACCAGCCGGAACGATCCAGCCGTCAAGGTCGAACACCTGGGCGTCCCAGAGCATCTTCACGGGCTGATCCTGCTCCTCGATGAGCGAGAACAGGCGACCGTTGTAGGTCGAGCCCATGACGACTTCACCGTCGGCGAGCAGCTGCGGCGTTTCGGCGCCGGCCGACCACCAGATGGTCTGGTCCTTGATCGTCTCGAGCTTGGCGAGGGCGCGGCTCACGCCTTCTTCGGTCTCCAGCACGTCATAGACATCGCCCTTCGCGACACCGTCGCAAAGCAGGGCCCATTCCATGTTGTTGATCGGGCGCTTCTCGAGCGAGCGCTTGCCCGGGAACGTTTCCAGGTCGAAGACGGCGCAAATGTCTTCCGGCTCCTTGCCGTTCCAGGCCTCGACGTCGGTCCGGTATCCGAAGGTCGTCGAATAGACGATCTGCGGAATGAAGCAATCGGAGACGAGCAGGTCGCCGAAATCCTCGGAGGCCGGCGTCCCGTCGGGTGCCGCTGCAAGGACCTCATCGTGATCGATTTCCATCGCCAGGCCTTCGTCGCACAGGCGGATGGCGTCGGAGGCGACGACGTCGACCAGATCCCAGGTCACGTTGCCGGCTTCGTTCATGGCGCGCAGCTTGGCGACGGCTTCGTTGGACGATTCGTCATTGATGATCGTGACGTCCGGGTTCGCCGCCATGTAGGGCTTGTGATAAGCCTCATTCTGCGAATTCGAGTAAGCGCCGCCCCACGACACGATGGTCAGGTCGATGGCCATCGCCCCCGACGTCATCATCGCGGTAGCCGCGCCTGCAAGCAGGAGTGTTTTGAAATACATGGAGTAAGTCTCCTCATTTTGGTGTTCGCCCGAGGCACGCCTCGGGAACGGCTGCGGGCGCGATGTCGCGCGCCGCAATAGCTTGTGAGGCCGCCAGAAGGCTTCAGGCAACGGCGTCGAGCGCCTTGCAGTCGCCGGCGGCCCAGCCGATCTCGACCGTTTGTCCGGTCTTCAGATCGCGCTTTTCGCCACGGTTGCGGACCTTGACGACAAAATCGTTATTGTCGGCAACGGTCATCCGCACGCGAATATGGTCACCAAGATAGATCATTTCCTCGATCTGACCAGAAACCAGGTTGTCCATGGCGTCATTCGTGTCGAATTCGACACGTTCCGGACGCAGGGAAATGGTGGTGCGCGACCCCACGCCGTCGATGTTGACGGCATCCGCCTTGAGAAGCGTCCCGTCATCCAGACGCACGGCGCAGGTCTTGCCTTCTACGGATTCGACGGTCCCACTCAACTTGTTGTTTTCACCGATGAACTGGGCGACGAAGGAGTTTTTCGGATCTTCGTAGAGTTCGTCGGGGCGCGAAAGCTGCTGGATCACGCCATCGTTGAACACGGCCACGCGGTCAGACATCGTCAGTGCTTCGGTCTGATCGTGGGTCACGTAAACAATCGAAACGCCGATATTGTCGTGGATGTGCTTGATCTCATACTGCATCTGCTCGCGCAGCTGCTTGTCGAGCGCACCCAGCGGTTCGTCCATGAGGACGAGTTCCGGATCGAACACCAGGGCGCGGGCCACGGCCACGCGCTGCTGCTGACCGCCGGACAGCTGTCCCGGCCGGCGCGACCCGAAATGGCCGAGCTCGACCATCTCCAGCGCCCGCTTGACCTTCGTTTCCTGCTCCGCCTTGTTCATACCGCGCACCTGCAGCGGAAACGCGAGGTTTTCCGCCACGCTCATATGCGGAAACAGGGCGTAGTTCTGGAACACCATGCCGATGCCGCGCTTGTGCGGCTGCACGTTGTTGATCGGCCGGTCGTTGAGGAAGATCTCGCCGTGCGTCGCCGGCTCAAACCCAGCCAGCATCATCAGGCAGGTGGTTTTACCCGACCCCGACGGCCCGAGCATGGTGAGGAACTCGCCAGGCGGAATGTCCAGGTTCAGGTTTTTAACGACGAGTGTTTCGCCGTCGTAGCTTTTCTGCACGTTCTCGTAACGGACTGCAGCGCCCTTGGTCTCTGTCATCTGTGCCCCTAAGCAATACATAGCAAGGGACACGCTCTCCCGACACAAAGACGGAGCGTAACGCGCTGTTCCCCTGCCACGAACTCTTTGTGGTTCGTTTCAAGACCCTGAAAGTCGACACAGCTAAGCAAAATTTGACTCACAATGAAAGGGGGGTGTCGGAAAATTTGTTAAAATTGCGAAGAAAAACAAAGCCATGCTGTTGCGCAAGGCAGGTGCCTGCGCGATTTGCCTGTTATTTTGGCAGCACAGCATACATGCGGAGTATGCTTGCCGGGGTCCGTGCGAAATGCGTATTCCGTCCAAGGGGCATTACACACGCGACTTAGATGTTGCTGTCTGGAAATTCCGCCTTGCGCTGCGACATGAAGCTGATCAGGGCTTCGTCGATGGCCTCATCGAGCGCAGGCGCCTCGTAGCTTGCAAGTACCTGTTTCCATTTGTTATTCGCCCGAATTCCGGCATCCAGTCCGCCATCCGCGCTCCATTGTTCGTAGGAATTGTTGTCGGCGATCGACGAACGGTAGAAGGCGGTTTCGAAGTTGCGCTGGGTGTGGGCGGCGCCGAGGAAATGCCCGCCGGGACCGACCTCCGCCAGCGCATCCATCGCCTGTGCCTCCTCGGACAGATCGATGCCCTTGGCCAGCACATGCATCATTCCGAGTTGATCCGCATCCATGACGAATTTCTCATAGGACGAGCAAAGCCCGCCTTCCAGCCAGCCGGCGGAATGGAGGGCGAAGTTCACCCCCGACAGGACGGTCGCCATGATCGTCTGGGTGGATTCCTGCGCCGATTGCGCGTCCGGGGTCTTGGAGGCGGTGAAGGACCCGCCGGAGCGGAACGGAAGTCCTGCGCGGCGTGCAAGCTTCGCCGCGCCATTGAGCAGCAATGTGCCCTCCGGCGAGCCGAAGGTGGGCGCGCCCGACTGCATGGAGATGGAGGAAACGAAGGCGCCGAAGACGACCGGCGCGCCGGGGCGCACCAACTGGGTGAGCGCGCAGCCGGCCAGCGCCTCGGCGAGCAGCTGGGCCAGCGTGCCGGCCACGGTCACGGGGCTCATCGCGCCGGCAAGGATGAAGGGCGAGACGATGCAGGCCTGGTTGGCGGCGGCATAGACCTTGAGCGCGCCAAGCATCGTCGCGTCGAAGACAAGCGGCGAGTTGGCGTTGATCAGCTGGATCATCACGCAGTTTTCGTCGACGAAGGCGTCGCCGAACACAAGCCGCGCCATGGCGACGGAATCCTCCGCACGCTCCGGGGCGGTGACCGACCCCATGAACGGCTTGTCGGAGTATTTCAGGTGGGAATACACCATGTCGAAATGGCGCTTGTTGACCGGCAGGTCGACCGGCTCGCACACGGTGCCGCCCGAATGATGCAGAAAGGGCGAGGCATAGGCCAGCTTCACGAAGTTCCGGAAATCCTCGATCGTGCCGTAGCGTCGTCCCCGGTCGAGGTCGGTCACGAAGGGCGGGCCGTAGACCGGCGCGAAGACGGTGTTGTTGCCGCCGATCTCCACATTGCGCGCCGGGTTGCGGGCGTGCTGGGTGAATTGCGCCGGTGCCGTCTTGATCAACTCGCGCAGTAGCCCCTTGGGAAAGCGCACCCGCTCGCCGTCGACATCCGCGCCGGCGTCCTTCCAGATCTTCAGCGTCTCGGGATCGTCGCGGAACTCCAGCCCGATCTCGGAGAGCAGCCGGTCGGCGTTGGCCTCGATGGTTTCCGCGCCCTCGTCGCTCAGGATGTCGTAGAGTGGGAGGTTGCGCGAGATGTAGGGAATGCTCGCACCCGCTTCCGCGCCGCGCCGCTTTTGCGTGCGTGCCGCCCGTCCGCGCCGTCCCGCGCGCTCTGCCTGTTCGCTCATCTTTGAAACTCAACCTCGTGTGTCGGGCTCGTCCGTTTCACTGTGCGCCCGATTGTCCGTGCCCTGCGGCCCGAAAGCGTCGCGCGATTTCCTAAAAACGTCATGCCCGCGAACGCGATGACAAGCGCGCCGTCATGTCGCGCGCGGGCGGTCTGGTGCGGACGGTCGATTTGGATCGGCTTGTCGTCGCGGCGACATCCCGATGACGCAATTGAACAACCCGGCGGCCGGTTTTCCCGCGATACTGCCGGCACGAAAGACAGGCTCCGGCGTGCGCCCGGCGAGGATTGAGAGGGATGAAGGATGTCAGCGTTTCCTGACAAGGCACGGATCGTCATCGTCGGTCTGGGCGGTATCGTGGGCGCGTCCGTCGCGCATCACCTGATCGAGCGCGGCTGGAGCGACATCGTCGGCATCGACAAGTCGGGCATTCCCACCGACATCGGATCGACGGCGCATGCCTCCGATTTCTGCTATGCGACCAGCCACGATTATCTGTCGACCTGGACGGCGCTCTATTCGATCGATTTCTTCGACCGGATGGGCAACTACGAGCGCTGCGGCGGCTTTGAGGTCGCGCGCGCCGGCGACGATGCCTGGATGGAGGAGATCAGGCGCAAGGTCTCCTCGGGCAAGGCCTTCGGCACGCGCGCGCATCTCGTCACCGCGGCCGAGATCAAGGAAAAATTCCCGCTGATCGAGGAGGATCAGATCCAGGGCGGGCTGTACGACCCGGACGCCGGCCTCGTCGTGCCGCGCTCGCAGGCGGTCGCCGGCAAGCTCGTCGACGAGGGCGAGAAGCTGGGCGCGCTCAAGGCCTTCGCCAACACGCCGGCGAAGTCGCTGATCGTCGAGGACGGGCGTATCGCTGGCGTCGTCACCCATCGCGGCACGATCCGCGCCGATCACGTCATCGTCTGCGCCGGCCTGTGGGGGCGGCTGATCGCCAATATGGTCGGCGAGGATCTTCCCGTCATGCCGGTCGACCATCCGCTGACCTTCTTCGGCCCGTTCAACGAGTTCGCGGGAACCGGCAAGGACATCGGCTATCCGCTGCTGCGCGACCAGGGCAACTCCGCCTATATGCGCGACACCGGCGACCCGAAGACCACCGAGGGCGGCCAGATCGAGTGGGGTTACTACGAGACTGACACTCCGCGCCTGTGTCACCCGCGCGACCTGCAGGAAAAGGAAGAAGCGCGCCTGTCGCCCTCGCAGCGCGACCTGGAGCTGGAGCAGGTGATCGAGCCGCTCGAGCGCGCCATGGAACTGACACCGGTGCTGGCCGAACTCGGCTACAACGAGACCTGGTCGTTCAACGGGTTGTTGCAGGTCTCCGCCGCCGGCGGGCCGTCCTGCGGCGAAAGCCAGAAGGTGCGCGGCCTGTGGTATTGCGTCGCGATCTGGGTGAAGGACGCGCCGGGCTTCGGCAAGCTGATCGCCGACTGGATCACCGACGGGCGCACGGAAATCGACCACGCGGCCATCGATTATTCGCGCTTCTATGCGCATCAGACGGAAGAAAGCTACATCGAGGGGCGCTGCTACGAGGCGGCGCAGAAGATCTATTTCCCCGCGATCCATCCGCGCGAGCCCTATGCCAGCGCGCGCGGCGTCAAGCGCTCGCCGTTCTACGAGCGCGAGGTGGAGCTTGGCGGCCATTTCATGGAGCTCGGCGGCTGGGAGCGCGCCCATGGCTATGCCGCCAACGACCACCTGCTGGAGAAATACGGCAACCGCATCCCGGTCCGCGAGAACGAGTGGGACGCCCGCCATTTCTGGCGCGTCTCAAACGCCGAGCACCTGGCGCTGAGCGAGGACTGCGGGGTGATCAACCTGTCGCACTTCTACATGTTCGACGTCGAGGGACCGGACCATGTCGCGCTGCTGGAATGGCTCTGCGCCGCGAAGATCGGCGGCGACGGCAACATCGGCAAGGGCATCTACACCCATTTCCTCGACGACGCGGGTATGGTGCGCGCCGATCTGACCGTGTTCCGCATGGCCGACCGCTGCCGCATCGTCGACGGGGCGGACGCCGGCCCGCGCGACTTCCACTACGTGAAGCGGATGGCTGAGGACAAGGGCTTCGACGTCACTGTCACCGATGTCAGCGAGGACTATACCACCATCGGCATCTGGGGCCCGAACGCGCGCGACAACCTCAAGAAGGTCGTGACCGATCCGGCTGCGCTCGACCCGGAAAACTTCCCCTTCGCCGCGATCCGCCGGATCGAGATCGCCGGAAAATCCGTTACCGCGCTCAGGCTCTCCTATGTCGGTGAGCAGGGCTGGGAACTGCACATGGACTATGCCGATGGACTTGCCGTGTGGGACGCCCTGCGCGCGCTCGGCATCACGGCCGTCGGCGTCGAGACCTATGCCAACTCCAGGCGGCTTGAAAAATCGCTGCGCCTGCAAAATGCGGATCTTCTGACCCAGTACAATCTCTATGAGGCCGATCTTGCCCGTCCCAAGGTCAAGGAGGCGGACTTCCGTGGCAAGGAAAAGCATCTGGAGTACCGCGCCCGCGACCGTCAGCCCGCGATGCTGTGCACGCTGGTAATGAGTGACAACACCGATGCCAATGGCGTTGCCCGCTTCCCCGTCGGCACGCTTCCGGTGGTCGATCCCAAAACCGGCGAGACGCTGGTCGATGAACTGGGCCGCCGGTCCTACACCACCTCCATCGCCTACGGGCCGACGGTGGGCAAGAACATCGCGCTCGCCTATCTGCCGCAGGAGGTCGCGGAAGTCGGCCGCAAACTGGCGGTGGAGTATTTCTCGGAAAGCTTCCCCGTCGAGGTGGCGGGCGTCGGCTATGCGCCGCTCTATGATCCGCAGAACCTGAAGCCGAGGAGCTGAAGGACGCGGGGAGAGGCCCGCGACGTGCCAAGGTCGGGATCGTTATTCAAATGGTGGCCGTAGAGGTTGCCGCAAATCCAGGCGGTCATCCCGGACGCAGGCAAAGCCGGAGATCCGGGATCCATTGGCACCCTCAGCGCCTGTGGGGGTTCGGAGCGGTTGCAAAGGCCATATTTCCTCTTGGGCGCCCGGTCTGGCGGCGGCGTGGAATGGATCCCCGATCAAGTCGGGGATGACGAAGGTGCGTGAGGCGATGGCCTGCGGCTCGGCGCAGCCCTTGATCGGGTTTGCGGAGTTGGCCTCGATGCGGTTGTCCGCACGAACGAAGGAAGAGAGCAGTGAGCAGACTTGAGGATCTTCTGGCGGAAAAGGGCACGCTGCTTGCCGACGGGGCGACGGGAACGAATCTCTTCGACATGGGGCTGACGTCGGGCGATCCGCCGGAGGAGTGGAACGTCACCGAACCGGACAAGATCCGCGCGCTGCACCGCAACTTCGTCGAGGCCGGCGCCGACATCATCCTGACCAACACTTTTGGCGCCAACCGGCATCGCCTGAAGCTGCACAAGCTGGAGGGCCGGGTGCACGAGTTGAACGCCGCCGCCGCCGGTCTGGCGCGAGAAGTCGCCGACAGCGCCGGACGCGCCGTGATCGTAGGTGGCTCCATCGGCCCGACGGGCGAGCTGTTCGTGCCGCTTGGCGCGCTCACCCACCAGGATGCGGTTGCAAGCTTCACCGAACAGGCGCAGGGGCTGAAGGACGGCGGCGCGGATGTGCTCTGGATCGAGACGATGTCGGCTGCGGAGGAAATGAAGGCGGCCGCCGAGGCCGCCGCATCCGTCGACATGCCCTTCGTGGTGACGGCGAGTTTCGACACCGCCGGGCGCACGATGATGGGGCTGAAACCGGCCGGTCTCGGCGCGCTCACGGGCGATTTCGCCTGCACCCCCGTGGCTTACGGCTCGAACTGTGGGGTCGGGGCGTCGGATCTGCTCGCCGCGATCCTTGAGATCACGCAGGCCTATCCCGACGCCGTCGTGATCGCCAAGGCGAATTGCGGCATTCCGGTCATTCAGGGCGACGCGGTGGTCTACACCGGCACGCCGGAACTGATGGGCGACTATGCAAGGCTCGCGATGGATGCCGGCGCGCGCATCATCGGCGGCTGCTGCGGCACGTCCTACGCCCATCTGGCGGCGATGCGCGCCGCCATCGACACGCACAAGGCGGGCACACGCCCAGGCGTTGACGAAGTGATTGCCCACCTCGGCCCGCTGGTCTCCCCTCCGGCGGCAGAGACCGGCGACGACGAAAGCGCCGGGCGGCGCGGGAGACGACGGAGGGGGTGAAGCAGACACCGCAAGAGCGGCAATCATCCGAATGGCAGGCGTCAGCTGGCCTGCGCGATCTGTCAGCGCGCCAATTGACGTTTGGCGGGCGCCTCCGGTGTTTGTTGACCTAGAGGAAGACGATCACTTCGAAAAAGGACAGGCAAGCCAGGGCCTCTCAAAGAGGACGCCGGACAGGTTTTCTTCCAATAAATTTCCGATGACGCTTGAGATCAACGTGGAAGCTTTCTCGTGAGATCCCGTGTCTTGGCTCAGCATTCAGATGCAGGCAGGGTGATCAATTTTTACATTGAGCAGAACTATTTTTCATGGAGAAATCGGTGAAATTGTGCCAATTTAAGAATGCAATTTTTGATATTTATCCTTGGGATTATGGTTCAGGTCTCCTGGAGCCGTTCGGAGAACTCATTGGTCTGTATTTGGGTGGGCATGCCATGGCTTTTCAAAAAAACGGGATTTTTGGCAGTGTATTCCCGGTGATTTTCACGTTGGCCTTTTCCCTTTTCGCATTCTCCACGCCGGCAACACCGCAGGTAGGGGCCGCCATAGGCGTAATCGGCGGTTCGGCCTTGCTGGATCAAGCTGGGAGAGAGTTTCGAGAAACAGTCGATCACGCCAGAGCGGCGGCAGATGCCCTGTTGGGGCGGGCAGACGAAATTGCGAAAAACCGCCTCAACCAGATTGATGGAATCCTCAAGAACACAGTGGGCGGCTTGATCGGCCAAACAGAAACAGTTGCCCTGAACATAATCCAACAAGCGACAAAGGAAATATCAGCCCTGGAAAAAGAAATATATTCCGACCTCCTTCGTGTAATTTGGGAAACCGAATGCGCAGGTCGCCGATTGATCGTTGGCGATACGAACACCACCCTCGGTCGCTTGGGTGACTTTCTCGGGACAGGGCAAATTCGACTATCGCCCTATCAACGTGTTCTTCCTGACCTGAAGCGATGGAAAGGTGAGTGCCTGTTCGAGTGCGATCCATATGTCGTGGATGTGATGGAACCGTTTGGGCAAACCTATTCCCGGGTTCGGGAATTGATGGAGCAGTCTATTTCTGATGAGCTGATAGATGGCAGCACGCCTGCAGAATTTATTGTTGGTACCTACGAATATTTGAGTAGTTTTGCATTGAAAACTTCATGTTTTTACTCGGGAAGCGAGGATCGTTACAATAGAGAATTTGTAAAATACAGGGAGCTTGCCAAGCAATGGAACAATATCGTTACTGCGAAAATTCAGTGAAAAAAATCGTTGCCTTCATGGTGGCCTGTATTTTTTTGTATCCTTGGAGTGCATTCGCACAAGAGGAGTGCAACACCGTGAAAGACTGTGCTCAAGCCATGGTCCGTGTTGCCAACGACCTCCGGAAAGAGAACGCCGATCTCTTGAAGCGAATTGAAGCTCTTGAGAAATCCAACCAAGATTTGTCTGCTTCGTTAAGTCAACAGATCGAAACAAAGATTGTTGCGATCGGAAAAGGAAATATCCACAAACCAAGTAAAGGCACCGGGGCCACAGATCTGTGTCCGGAAGGTCGCTTCATGATCGGCGCAAGACTGTATCCAGCCGGTGGTGATCATGCTGGTTTACTTTATAATTTCTTTCCCATCTGCCGGGATTTCAGATAAAGCATTTCGTATTGATTTTTTTGTTTGGAATCTGAAAGCGAAGCGGTGGCGATAGGTTCCGTCGGCCGGGTTGCTTCATGTTTGATGTTTGCGGATTGAAACTTCGGGTCGGTATTGCCTATCAATCCTCATTGCGACAGCACTCGCACAAGGCCAAGGGGCTTCAATCGATGCGAACGTGCAGCTTGAGGATGTTTCAGGGTGTGGCACCTGCGCGCATGCGGTTGGCACGTGTTCAGATGGGTGTCGCGCAAAAGGCTACATCAGATACGGAACGATCGAGAAGAACGATTGGTCCCGCAATTCCAGCCAGTGAGGATCAGCCGGTTTCGGTCCGGAGCACGGGGTGCGCCAGTCTGTCGGCATGACAATCACCCGGGTTCCAGATGCGCCGCCCGAGGGTGCGGTGCGCCTGCGGCGAATGCTGACGCTGCCGTGGCCGATGTTCTTCGGTGTCAAGTCGATTCTGACATTTGCGTGTGAGGTGTTTCGGGAAACCCGCAGGGTCGCATTTTGCGCTATCGTGGCCCGGATTCGGCCCTGGGAACCTTCGAAGGCTACATGACAGATATCTTGCTCACCACCTATCCGGACCACAAGTCGCGGAATGTCGGCGATGCGCTGATCACCGCCTCGACAGTGTCGCTTCTTCGCAGGAAATGGCCGGACTTCGATCCGGTGGTGTTGTTCCGCGAAAAGAGCCTGGAGGGGTTCACCAAGAGAGTGCGGCACAATGTGATTGCGCCCGGATTTTCAATCTCGAATGGCACCTATCCCGGTCTCTACAAGCTGTTTGAGGATCTCGACCGGATCGACGGGTTCTTTCCGCTCGGCTGCTCCTACCAGCATATGGATGCGTCTCCGGCCGCTTTCCTCGATGTTTCCATCGACGCCGCGACGCGCGCGTTTCTGACCGCGATGGCCGCGAAGCATGGGCCGTTCCCGTGTCGCGACGAGATGATCGTGAAGCGGCTGCGGCACTTCGATGTTCCGGCAATCTACTCGGGCGACATGGCGCTGTTCGATGCCGAGCGGGTCGGCACCGATCCGGTTCCGGTCCCGGAGGTGCCCGCGGTCGCCGTGAGCCTGCAGCACGGCATCAGCTATCTCGAGCAGAGTGTCGAGCTGTTGAAGGCTGTCAAAAAGCGCTTCCCCGATTCGCGCCGCTATGTGGCGCTCCACAGCGCCCGCAGTCCGTTGGCGGCGATCCTCGAGGCGCGCGCGAAGCAGCTCGGCTTCGAGCCGTTGCATCTCTTTGGAGCGGCCGAAGGGCTCGACGCCTATGGGGAGATCGATCTTCACATCGGCTACAGGCTGCACGCCCATATTCATTTCATCCGCAATCGCAAACCGTCGGTTCTGATGGTCGAGGACGCCAGGTCTTTCGGCTTTTCGCGCACGCCGGGCACGGCGCACGGCTGCATTCAGGCCTCGCACGGACGGTTGGGCGATCCCGACGAGGACGCGGTGGACCGCGCTATGGCGTTTTTGCAGACGCAGATCGAGCGCGGGTTTGCCGAATACGAAAAGGTCTTCGGTTTCGTCGACGCGACCTATCGCTCCGTGATCGACCCGGCGATGGACAGGATCGTCGAACATCTGCGACGGTCGAAAGAGGTCTCCCCAGCGTCCCGCGAGATGGCGGATGAACCCCCGGACGCGCCTGACGGCGAGGCCACCGGCGGCACTCCCGCAGACGAGGCAACGCCGTCTGCTCAGCGATAGTCCACCGCAACACTGCGGATGTACGCGCGTGCAGCCCGGCGCTCGTCCGCCGCCATGCGCAACATGCGCGTTTCAGATGCACCGCCCTTTGAGACACCGCCCGCCGGGGGCGTTCTTCGTCCGCCTTGCACGGATCGCTGCGGCGGCGATAGTTGTGCGGCGCTTTGTTACCGCGGGGCGTCAATCGGTGCTGGCGCGGGGCTTACGTTGCGGTACTCTGGGAGCATGCGAACGCTCGGTGTCCTGCTCCCGATGCTTCGGGCGACTTTCATTGCCGCAATTGCCGGTCTCGCGGTTGTGCCGCTGGCGCGCGCCGAGGTCGCCGTCGACGTCGCGCTCGTTCTGGCCGTCGACGTGTCGCGCTCGATGTCGCATGAGGAGATGCGCATCCAGCGACGCGGCTATGCGGCGGCCATTTCCAGCCCCGAGGTGTTGCGCGCGATTGCGCAAGGTCCGCGCGGGCGGATCGCGGTGACGCTGTTTGAATGGGCGGGCGACCATCATGCGCGCGAGATCGTCGGCTGGACGATGATCGAAACCCGCGCCGACGCCGAAGCCGTGGCGGCGAAGCTGCTGTCCGCGTACAGCCAGGGCGAACGCCGCACGTCGATCTCGGGCGGCATCGATCATGCCGTCGGCCTTCTGGAGACGATGCCCTATGCGGCGCAGCGCCGCGTGATCGACGTTTCGGGCGACGGGCCGAACAATCAGGGCCTGCCGGTGACGGTTGCCCGTGATGCAGCCGTCCGAAAAGGCATCACCATCAACGGTCTGCCGCTGATGACGGAAGGCGGCTACGGCACGATCTTCAACATCCCCGATCTCGACGAATACTATCGCCGCTGCGTGATCGGCGGACCGGGCGCCTTCATGATCCCGGTCGACGACTGGGACCAGTTCGCCGAGGCCGTGCGGCGCAAGCTGGTGCTGGAAATCGGCGGGCTGATGCCGCCGGGCGTGCCGGATGCCGATGCCCGCGTGATGCCGGCGCAGTTCGATTTCCAGCCTCCCTACGATTGTCTCGTGGGCGAGAAGATCTGGCGTGAGCGCGGCTGGTAGGCTTTTCCCCCGTTGTGCGCTGGCGCCGTCACAGGGTCCGCAGCCACGGCAGGAAGCCGTCGAGAAACCGGGTTGTCGCCGGCATGAAGTGGCTGCCGTGGTGGTACATCGGGTCGAGCGCGGTCACGATCATCCGGCCCGGCGTCGTGACCCGGTCGTCATAGAGCACGGAGCCCTTCCCGGCGACGTCGATCAGGCTGGTCGCGCCATGCGGCACGTCGAAATACCCGTGGTGGTGCCAGGTCGCGTCGGCGAGGGTGATGTGGGAAAGCAGCGGATGATCGGCTGAGACGACCTCGAGGCCGAGGCTCCCGCCTTCCTTCCACCACCAGAAATTCGTCGGCGTGTCGTGCCACACGACGCCGGGAAGCCAGGACGGCTGTCCCGTCGAGCCCATCGCGACCACCGTGCCGCCGCCGGCGAGATAGTCGGCGAGCTGGTCGCGGCAGGGAATGAGCTGGGAGGGGTCGGTGCGGCAGGAGACAAGCACCAGCTCGCGGTCCGAAAGATCGGTGTCTGGAAGGTCGCGGATATAGACGATCTCGTCGAAATGCGCGCGGTAGCGCGGCTCGTGGATCGTGCGGTGGTGGTAGTAGGTGCCGCTGTCGAGAACGGTGATCCGGGCCATGTCTCAGTCCTTTCCGGCTGCCCAGCGGCAGAGTTGGGGGACGATGCGGGCGGTGGTGTCGGCGGATCCGGCGTACATCCACAGGTCGTTGCCCGCGTGCATGAGAATGCGTCCGCCGTCGGGGCGCTCATAAATCCAGTCGCAGGGCACGCGATCTGGCCCCAGTCCGTTGAGCGCGACGGCGCCGTCCGGCGGCGGATTGTGGCCGCGCGCGTAAAAGCCGGCGACGCCGCGGCGATAGGTGAGGTCGCGCGGATCGACGCCCGCAAACACGGGATGATCGGCGAGCCGGTGCACCTCCAGTGTTTCCAGGGTCACCTGCGGCAACACTTGAAAAGGCCGGAACTCGGGAAGCATCGGCCAGGCGACATGGCCGTTGAAGACCAGCGTTCCGCCGCCGTCGAGAAAGCCCGAGATCTTGTGGGTCAGCGTGCCGAAATATCGCTGGTCGAGATGGGCGGGAACGAGCAGGGCGCGGTAGCGGGAGAGATCGGCCTCGGCCAGGGCGTAGTGGTCGATCTGGTCGAGGTCGTCGACGAAGCCGGAAATGTCCGGCAGGTCGCCGCCCGCGCCCTTGATCGGCTTGAGAAACAGGCAGGACGCCATGATGACATGCTCCGAAAGAACCCGGCCGGCGACGTGCCGGCCGGGATACGGGATCAGTTCTTGGTGACGGTCTTGAAGTCGTAGAAGAAGCCCGACGGGTGAACCTTGTAGCCCTCGACCGACGCGCTCGAGGCGGCGACATAGACCTTGTGCACCAGCGGGATGATCGGGGCATCCTGCTGAAGGACCTGCTGGGCCCGCTCGTAGACGGCGAAGGCTTCGGGGCCGGCGTCGAGGGTGCGGCCCTTGTCGACCAGCGCGTCGAACTCCGCGTTCGCCCAGTTCTGGTGGTTGAGACCGGCTTTCGAGTGAAACTGCGACTTCAGGTGCAGGTCGGGATGTCCGGTCATCTCCGGGGTCCAGAACACGACGGAGACGTCGTAGTCGCCCTGCCGAACGAGGTCGAGCATGCCGTTCCAGGTGTACATCTTCACATCCGTGGCGATGCCCTGCTGCTGGAGCAGGATGGCCATTGCCTCGGTGATCGTCGGCATTTCCGCGCGGCTGGAGTAGCTCAGGATGCGCAGCGTCAGTTGCTCGCCGTCCTTCGTCCAGTTGCCGTCGGTCTTTTCGTAGCCGGCCTCGCGCAGGAGCGCGGCGGCGGCCTGAGTGTCGACCTCATACGGCTCGACCTTTTCGCTCCACCACGGGAAGGAGGAGGGAAAGAAGGTCCAGGCCGGCGACCCGATGCCGTCGAGCGCGCCCTTGACGACGAGTTCCCGGTCGACGAGCAGGTTCACCGCCTTGCGGATGCGCACGTCGTTCAGAACGCTCTTTTCGCCGGCGTTGAAGGCGCCGTAGTAGAGGCCGGCGCTTTCGTCCTGGTAGACCTTGAAACTGTCGTCGCGCGACAGGCGGGCGACGTCGGAGGGAAGCAGGTGCACGACGAAGTCGACCTCGCCCGTCTCCAGCGCCAGCGCGCGGGCGTTGTGGTCGGGAATGTAGCGGTATTCGATGGTCTTGAGTTCGGGGGTCTCGCCCCAGTAGCCGTCGAACCGCTCCACGATCGTGCGGTCCTGCTTGCGATAGTCGGCGAAGACCCAGGGACCGGTGCCCACCGGCTTGACGAATTCGCCGGCATCATTGAAGGACGCCTTTGCGTAGATCCCGGTGATGGCGTCGGTGAGCTGGTTGGGCAGCGCCGCGAAGGGTACGGCGGTCTCGATTTCAAGCGTGAGCGGATCGACGGCGGTCATCGACTTGATCGAGAGGAGATCGGCGGCGTAGGGCAGCAGCGCGATGACGCGTTCGAGCGAGAACTTCGCGGCCTCGGCGTCAAAGGGCGTGCCGTCGTGGAAGGTGACGTTGTCGCGCAGGGTAAAGCGCCACACGGTCGGTGCGACGCGCTCCCAGGAGGTGGCCAGCCCGGGGATCAGCTTCATGTCGAAGTCGAGCTTGACCAGCGTGTCGAGGATCTCGCTTTCATTGAAGAAGCGGCTGCGGCGCGGTTTCATCGACAGCGGCAGGGCTTCCCACATGGTGGCGACGACGAGCGTGTCGGACGGTGTGTCCGCAGTCGCAGCCGCTCCGGGTGCGAGCAGGGCTGCTGTGGTCAGGGCCGCGAGCGCGAGCTTGCGCAGCCGGGTGAGACGAAGGGTCATGTCAGCTCCTTGTTGCAAGGTAGTTGGTGCGGCCGTCGCGCAACCGGTCTCCAAGGGCGTCGCCGAGGAGATTGATCAGGATGACGAAGGCCATGATGGTGAGGCCCGGCACGAGCACGAGCCTCGGGTGTTCGCGCAGATGGTTGCGGGCCTCGGCGATCATGCGGCCCCATTCGGGGGCGCCGGGTTCGACGCCGAGGCCCAGAAAACTCAGTCCGGCGAAGGACAGGATCACCCAGGACATCGAATAGCTGCCCATCGCCAGCAGCGGGCCGAGGATGTTGGGAAGGAGGTGGCGGCGGATGATCACCGGACGGGGAACTCCGAGCGCTTCGGCGGCGACCACATAGGTCTTTGCCCGCTCCACCATCGTGACGTTGCGCACGAGCCGGGCGTATTCCGTCCAGTGCACGGCGGCGAGCGCAAGGATCACCGCCTGCAGGCCGAGGCCGAGCACACCGGCGATGATCATGGCGACGGCCAGCGCGGGCAGGACCGAAATGCCTTCGCACAGACGCATCAGCACCCGGTCCGCCGTGCCGCCGAAATAGCCGCTGAATGCGCCGGCCAGGGTCCCGACGGACGCGGCGGAAAGGACGACGGCAAGTGCGGACAGCGTCGTGAGCCTCGCGCCATACAGCAGGCGCGAGAGCAGGCAGCGGCCCATGGCGTCGGTGCCGAGCGGATAGTCGAGGCCGGGCGCAGCCAGCCGGTTGAGAATGTTGGCGTCATAAGGGTCGTGCGGGGCAAGCAGCGGGCCGACCAGCACCAGCGCCAGAAAAAGCGCGACGATGACGGCAAGGCCGGTGCCATGGCGCGCGGCGGCGCGCGCGATGCGGGCGCGCCTCGAAAGGGGCGGGGCGGGGGCGATCGTGGAGGTGAGCTGCGCCATCACACCATCTCCCGCACGCGCGGATCGTAGAGCGCGATTGTATAATCAACTGCGAGATTGACGATCGCATAGCCGCCGGCGATGACGAGAAAACAGGCCTGGATGACGGCATAGTCGCGCGCGAGCAGCGCCTCGACCATCATCCGGCCGATGCCGGGCCAGCCGAACAGGGTCTCGACGATGATCATGCCGTCGAAGATCCGCGCCAGCTGCATGCCCGTCAGGGTGAGGACGGCGGGAAAGATGTTGGGGGCGGCGTGGCCGAGAAGAACCCGCGGCTGCGACAGGCCCTTGGCGCGGGCCGTGCGCACATAGGGCTGCGACAATTCCTCCAGCAGGCAGCCGCGCACATAACGCGCGAGAATGCCGGAGATCGACGTGGCGATGGCAATCGCCGGGAGCACGATATGCGCGGCCGTGCCGTAGCCGGTGCTGGGCAGCCACCCGAGCGTCAGCGCGAAGAAGAGGGCCAGCAGCAGCGCGTACCAGAAATTCGGGATCGACATGCCGACGACCGCAAAGGCGGCAAGCGCCCGGTCGAGCGCGCTGCCGGGAAAGGCGGCGCAGAGTGCCCCGACCGGAAGCGCAATGACAAGCGCCAGCCCGAGCGCGGCCAGCGCAAGCTTCAGCGAGGCCCAGACGCGCAGTTCCAGATCCGACAGAACCGGCTCGCCGGTCACCATGGAGACGCCGAAATCGCCGGTAAGAACCTCGCCGAGCCAGCGCAGGTATTGCAGCGGAAGCGGCGCGTCGAAGCCATTTTCGGCGGAAAACCGCGCCACGGCCTCCGCGCTTGGCAAGGTGCCATCCATTTGGGACATCAGCAGGACTTCCGCGAAATCGCCCGGCAGCAGGCGCAACAGCGCGAAGCCGGCGATCGAGATCGCGACAAGCAGGGCGCAGGTGGAGGCAAGCCGGATGAGCAGGAGGCGGATCATGTTGCAGCCGCGGGACGGTGACGGGATAAAACCTGAGTGCAGAGTGCATGTTTTATCCGGCGCGTCCATGCGTGCGACCGAAAAAGATGAGAATTTATGTCATGTTTATGGATTGAAGGTCGATATCCACATGTCGCCACCTCTCACGGTGGAGGTGTTGGGCGATATGCGTTTCAGGGTTGTGGGAGGAGGTGCCGGTGCGGCGGCCGATGGCGTCAAGCTCTTCGGCGACGCCGCCTGCGCCCCGTGTCGTCCGCGTCCGAGGGCGTGTCGTCGGGTACGGCCGGCACGGGCAGGTCGACCGCGGCGCGCAGGCGCGGGAAGGGATCGACCTTGTTGGGAAACGCCATGGCGTTGACGAAATGCTCCTGGAACTTCGGCTCCAGCGCGGTTTCGATCTTTTCGATCTCGCGCACCACGCGCTCGATGGTGCGCCGCTCGCCGCGATTGATCAGCGCCATGCGCGCGCCGGTGCCCGCCGCATTGCCGACGCCGGAGACGTTCGAGAGATCGCAATCGGGAAGCAGTCCGAGGACCATCGCGTATTTCGTGTCGATGTAGCTGCCGAAGGCGCCGGCCAGCCGAATGCGTTCGATCTTTGGATTGCCGAGCTTGTCGAGCAGCAGTTGCACGCCGGCATAAAGCGCCGCCTTGGCCAGTTGGATCGCCCGGATGTCGGTCTGGGTGATGACGAGCTCGATGCCATCGCGCGCCACTACATAGGCATGGGTGCGCCCCTTCTGGACGATGCGGGGGCTCCTCGCGGCAAGCCGTCCGTCGATGCGTCCGTCCTCGGTGACCACGCCGGCGAGATAAAGCTCGGCCACCGCCTCGATGATGCCGGAGCCGCAAATACCGGTGACGCCGACCTGATCCTTCTTTTCCGCGAAAGCCGGATCGTCCGACCATTCCTCCAGGCCGATCACCTTGTAGCGCGGCTCCAGCGTGTCCTTGTCGATGCGGATGCGCTCGATGGCGCCGGGGGCGGCGCGCTGGCCGCAGGAGATCTCCGCCCCCTCGAAGGCCGGTCCCGTCGGCGAGCTTGCCGCAAGCACGCGCGTGCGGCTGCCCAGCACGATCTCCGCATTGGTGCCGATGTCGACCATGAGCGTCAGCGCGTCCGCCTCGAACGGGCGGGTGGACAACGTTGCGGCGGCTGCATCCGCGCCGACGTGGCCGGCGATGCAGGGCAGCACATAGGCCCGTGCGCCCGGGTTCAGCTCCAGATCGAGCGCGCGTGCCGTGGTGTGCACCGCGCCCGAGACGGCGAGCGCGAAGGGCGCGCCGCCAAGCTCCGTCGGGTCGATACCCAGAAACAGGTGGTGCATGATCGGATTGCCAACAAAAACGGCATCGAGCACGTCGTCGCGTGTTGCGCCGACATCGGCGACGAGCTTGGCGACCAGCGCGTCGACGGCGGCACGCACCGTGGAGATGAGATCCGGCAGGCGGGCCGGGTTCATCTGCACGTAGGAGACCCGAGACATCAGGTCCTCACCGAAGCGGATCTGTGGATTGGAGGTGCCGGCCGAGGTGACCGTGCGCCCGCTTGTCAGGTCGCACAGATGCGCGGCAATCGTGGTGGAACCGATGTCGACGGCAAGGCCGTAGGCGGTGCTCTTTTCGCCGGGCCACAGCGCCACAACGCAGGGCCGGGCCTCGCCGTCCTGCCAGACCGCAGCCGTGACGCGCCAGTCGCCGGCGCGCAACACCGTCTGCACGCGGGAGAGAAGCGGCGTGTCGAAGGTGAGGCCGGGCAACCCGCCCGTTTTCGCGACGGCCTCGAGCAACCGGTCGGCGTCGCCAAGCGGCATGTCCATGTCCGGTTCCGCGATCTCCACGGTGACGAGGCGGATGGGGCTGTCGGCGGGAACCTTCACCGCTTCGGCGCGCTTGCGCACCACCTGGCGGTTGGTCTGGGCGTCGGTCGGCACATCGACCACCATGTCGCCCTGGATGGTCGCCTGGCACGAAAGCCGCCGGTCCGACTTGAGCTCGCGCAAGCGGGCATAGCGCGCTTCCGCCTCGGTGACCGGGCCAAGGTGATCGGCGGAGCTAGTCAGCTTCTCCTTCGCGAAGGCGCCTTCGGAAACGGAGATCTGGCAGCGACCGCAGATGCCGCGTCCGCCGCAGACCGATTCCACATAGACGCCGAGCGCACGCGCCGCATCGAGCAGCGGCGTGCCGGGCGGAAAGTTCCCGCGCCGGCCGCTTGGCTGGAAGACGACGCGGGCCATCTTGACCGTCGCCGCCTCGATGGGCTCTTGTGTGCTCATGCCCGGTGTCCGTGCTCTTGTCGGGCCAGCGCCGCTCAAACGGCCGCGCGCCTGCGTCCCTCGCGCCCGCCGCGCCGGCGTCCACCACCGGCATCGCCCCCGGAAGGGGCCGCAGCGGTGACCGCGCCGGGCGTGTGGTCGCGATAGGCCATGATCCAGTCGTGGCAGTTGGGGTCGGCGCCGGTCAGCACGTTGGCGCCGCGCACGGCTTCCATTTCCTGGGGGCGGCAGGGGTTCATGATCGCGCTGGTCATGCCGGCGGTGATCACCATGGGAATGAAGGCGGCGTTGATGCCGTGGCGGTGCGGCAGGCCGAAGGAGATGTTCGACAACCCGCAGGTGGTGTTGACCTTCAACTCCTCGCGCAGCCGGCGCAGGAGCTGGAACACCTGCTTGCCGGCGCTGCCCATCGCGCCGATCGGCATGACCAGCGGGTCTACGACGATGTCATGCGCGGGGATGCCGTAGTCGGCGGCATGCTCGACGATCTTCTTCGCCACCGCGAAGCGCACGTCCGGATCTTCCGAAATGCCGCTCTCGTCGTTGGAGATTGCGACGACCGGGACGTTGTACTTCTTGATCAGCGGCAGGATCGCTTCCAGCTTTTCCTCCTCGCCGGTGACGGAATTGACCAGCGGACGGCCCTTTGCCACGCGCAGGCCCGCCTCGATCGCCGCCGTCACGGAGCTGTCGATCGAAAGCGGCACGTCGGTCAGGCCCTGGACGATCTCCAGCGTCTTGACCAGCAGCGGCGGTTCCGTCTCGTTGGGATTGACGGCGGTGACGCCGGCGTTGATGTCGAGCATCGTCGCGCCGGCCGCGACCTGCGCAAGCACGTCCTTTTCCACCGTGGAGAAGTCGCCGGCGATCATTTCTGCCGCGAGCTTCTTGCGCCCCGTCGGATTGATGCGCTCGCCGATGACGCAGAAGGGCTGGTCGAAGCCAATGATGATCTCTCGTGTGGCCGAGGCCACGATGGTGCGTGTCATTGCGCTATCTCCGCGGGGAAGGGACGCAGGGGGATGGGCTGATACGACCAGCTCCCGCGCTGAAGGAGCCATTCGGATGTCTTTGTGAGGCCGCCGAAGGGAAAGATATGGATCTGTTCGAGCTGCGTATGCGGCCGCGTCTCGATGCGCGCTTCCAGCGGGCCGATCATGGTTTCGGGGTCGTAACCCGACAAAAGCGAAACCACCGCGCCGCCGCGCTTCTTGAGGAAGGCGAGCGAGTTTTCCACGCCGGCGAAGGCGGCGTATTTCAAGAGCGTCGTCATCTTGGCCGGCCCTGCGACGCCGATATGAACCGGAAAGCGGTTGCCCCAGGAGGCGATCTCGTCGAGCCAGATGTTGACCCGCTGGGGATCGAAGCCGAACTGCGTGACGATGTGGAAATGCGCGTCGCTTTGCGCGGCAATCTCGTGCTTGCGCATCAGGAAGGCACGGATCGTGTCCGTCGGGATGTCGGGCGCGCCTTCCGGGTGACCGGCGATGGCGATCCGCTCGATGCCGAGGTCGTCGAACAGGCCGGTTTCGAGCATGGCGACGGAGGAGGTGAGCGGGCCGGGCGTGTCCGCCTCGCCGGCGATCGCCAGCACCTCGCGCACGCCCGCCTCGCCGACGAGCCGTCGCAGCCGCCGGTCGAACGCTGCAAGGCTTTGATAGCGCCGCGCGGCCATATGCGGCACCGGCACCAGTCCCTTGTCGTGAATGGCAAGCGCCGCGCGCACGATGTCGTCATCGGACGCATTGCCGAGATCGGTGAGATAGACGCGGCTCAGCCGTGGCACCAGCGCAAGCGTCTCGGGCTTTTCCAGCGCCTGGCGCGGCGAAACCTCTGTGGAAGCGGCAAACCGCCCGTGGGCGTTGAGGCGGGGGTCGGTCATGTTGCATGCCCTCCGGCGGTGATGAGCGCCTTCAGCCGCTCCTTTGTGTAGTCCGCGTCCAACTCGGCAAGGGCGGCGTCAGCCTCCTGCTCGAGGTCGTCTCCGACCGGCTGCGCCTCTCCGCGCCGCCATTCCGCCAGATAGGCGTCGCTGTCCTTCGCGCCGATCGTCATGGCGCATCGGTCGATCGCCTGTATGAAGCGCTCGGGCAACTCGCGCCGGGCGGTCTTGCGCCCGGCTTTCACCAGCACCTGGGCGGGGATGTCCCGCCAAAAAACGATCGTCTTCTGTGCCACCCGGCCACTCCGCCAGCTTGTCTGTCTTGTCGATCATGATGCCTTCGAAGTTACCGTTCATCGGTGCACAGACGACACGCGTAATCCTGAATGCGACAGGAGAAGACCGCAATTAATCTTGAGCGACATGTATTGGGGAGAACGAGTTGAGTTTTGAGCGAGAACACGACTTGGAGGGCCTGTCCGGGCCGGGGAAGGCGGGGGTATCGCCTTTGGGCAACACCCGATCCGGGCGGCACGTTCGGTGCGGTCTCGTCTATGCGTCCGTTCCCCGGGGGGCGAATTCCGCGAGCCGGGATTCCAGCAGACCGTAGCCGGTGCGGCGCTGCGCATAGGTCAGCCCCAGCCGGCTGGCAGCGGCGCGTGCCCTGTCTTCAAGCGCGGGGTCGCCATCCTGCACCAGATAGAGAAGGCGCGTGTAGTTGCCGAAATAGGCATCGCGCAGTTCGGGGTGCGTATCGAGGCCGAGCGAGCGGATCACCAGCGTCTCGAAATGGCGGGCAAGAAAATCGGTGAGATAGAAGGTCCCCGGCTCGGCCTCGGCTTCGGCGTCGAAGACATCGAGACCGGCGAAGAACGCATAGCAATGTGCGCCGGGGAGCCGCTCGACACGCTCTTCGTCGAGCACCTTGTCGAGCAGACCGCCCGTGCCGCAATCGCCGTAGCCGACCAGGATCCGGTCATAGTCGTGCCGCGCGACGTGGATGGCCCGACGCACGGCCTCGGGGATCTTCTCCGGCCGGTTGTGAAGCTGTGCCGGCAGGCACTGGAGATCGATGTGGGACAGGCCGTGCTGACGGGTGAGCGCGAGGATTTCCCGCGCCAGCGCACCGCAGGCGATCACCAGAACCCGGCCGCCCGGTGCGTGGCCGGGCGATAGAGTGTCCGGGGCCGGGCAGTTCATGTCCTAACCCGCGCGGGCGGCCAGCTGGTTGTGCCGCCGCGCGATCAGGTCCCGGGCGAGTTCCACGGTAACCGCGGCATCGCGGCCGTAGGCGTCCGCGCCGACGGCCTGTCCGAACTCTTCGTTCAGCGGCGCGCCGCCGACCATGACGATGTAGTCGTCGCGAATGCCCTTTTCGACCATCGCGTCGATAACCACCTTCATGTAGGGCATGGTCGTGGTGAGCAGCGCCGACATGCCGAGAATGTCGGGCTTGTGCTCCTCGAGCGCCGCCAGATAGTTCTCGACCGGGTTGTTGATGCCGATGTCGATCACCTCGAAACCGGCGCCCTCCATCATCATGGAGACGAGGTTCTTGCCGATGTCGTGGATGTCGCCCTTGACGGTGCCGATCACCATCTTGCCGACCTTGGGGGCACCGGTCTCCGCCAGCAGCGGACGCAGGATCAGCATGCCGGCCTTCATGGCGTTGGCCGACATCAGCACTTCCGGCACGAACAGGATGCCGTCGCGAAAATCGACGCCGACGATGCGCATGCCCTCGACGAGCGCCTTGGTGAGCACGTCGTAGGGCGTCCATCCGCGTCCCAGCAGGATGTTGACGCTCTCGACGATCTCGTCCTTGAGACCGTCGTAAAGGTCGTCGTGCATCTGTTCGACGAGGTCGTCGTCTGACAGGGCCGCGAGATCGAGATCTTCTTCTTCCGACATTCGGCGCTCCACATGCGGGAGGGAAAAGTATATCTAGGTGATAATACTGTGGGCCGCGTCGCGGCGCCCCGGTATCGCCAATACGACACGCGCGGTCGCCGGTGCGACAGAGTGGGGCGTGGTGGGGGTGCCGTGGCCGGTCGGCGAGAGGCGGAAGGCGGTATTCGCCTGCAAGACGAGAAAGAGCGGGACCATATGGCCTTCGATTTCATCTTCATGCTGACCGAGGACGACAGCACGGTGCCGGATGCGCGCGCGCGGCTGGAGGAGGTCCTGGCCGGCGGTGCGCGCCATATCGGCTTCAAGGACGTGGGGCTGCCGTTCGACGAGCTGAAGGCGTTGGCCGGGGAGATCCGGGCCGCCGGCGGGCGCGCCTATCTGGAAGTGGTGAGCCTCGATGCGGAAAGCGAGCTGCGCTCGGCGCGGGCGGCGATCGAGCTCGAGGTCGACTGCCTTCTGGGCGGGACACGCGCGGCCGAGATCGCGCCGATGCTCAAGCCCCACCCGGTGCGCTACTATCCCTTCCCGGGCGACATCGTCGGCCACCCGAGCGTTTTGTCCGGCACCGTCGAGACGATCACCGACAGCGCCCGCCGGCTGGCCGACCTTGAAAGCGTCGACGGGCTCGACCTTCTGGCCTACCGCTTTGCCGGCGATGTGCGGGAGTTGATGAGCCACGTCTGCGCCGCCGTCGACAAGCCGGTGATCATGGCCGGCAGCATCGACCGGGCGGAGCGCATCGAGGCGGTGGCGGAAACAGGCGCCGCCGGCTTCACGGTCGGTACGGCGGCGCTGAAAGGACAGTTCGCAGCACCCGAAGAGGGCCTGACCTCCCAGGTGAGGGCGATCCTGGCGCTCACGCTGAAGGCCCGGGCTCGGTCCACCGCCCCGCGCCACATCGCGCTTGTGGCGCACAATGCCCGCAAGACGCATCTGCGGGCCTGGGTCGCCCGCCATGCCGATATCCTGCGCCGGCAGAAACTGATCTCCACCGGTGGCACGGGGGCGATGCTGATGGAGGCTGTGCCGGAGCTTGCGATCCACCGGCTGCAGCGCGGCTCGCACGGCGGCGACCAGCAGCTCGGCGCGCTGATCGCCACCGGCGAACTCGATGCCGTGATCTTCTTCGCCGATCCGCACGGCCATCACGCAAGCGACGTCGACCTGATGGCGCTGACGCGGCTTGCGATCCTGCACGACACGCCGATTGCCTGCTCGCCCGCCGCAGCCGATCTCGTGGTCAGTGCGAGCCTCGGCGGGGAGGGGGGACCGAACACCCTGTAGGCCGGTTGGGAAGGGGCGTTCGACATCGCGAAACGCGGAAAAGGCGGAGCCATGGCCCCGCCTTTCACGTTTTCAGATGCTGTCGCGGAGGCGTTAAGCGGCGCGGACTTTTGCCAGGAAGTCGCGCATCGCGTGCTGCAGATTGTCGGAGCGCTCGTGCAACTGGGCGACGGAGGTCTTCATGTCGCCGCTGAGCCTGCCGGTTTCGCCCGCGCCATTGCTGACCTGGGAGATCGACTGCGACACGCTTGCCGTGCCCTGCGCGGCCTCGGCAACGCTGCGGGCGATTTCCGTTGTCGCCTCGTTTTGCTCTTCCGCCGCACCCGACATGGCATTCGTGTTTTCCGAGATCTGCTGCACGAGACCTGCGACCACCTCCGAGGCGTCGGTCGACGCGTCGGCCGCATCGCGCATTTCGGAAATCTGGCTGTCGATTTCCTCGGTCGCCTTGGCGGTCTGTTCCGCCAGCGCCTTCACCTCGGACGCGACGACGGCAAAGCCCTTGCCCGCCTCGCCGGCACGTGCCGCCTCGATGGTGGCGTTCAAGGCCAGAAGATTGGTCTGTTCGGCGATGGCGGTGATCAGCTTTGTCACGTCGCCGATGCGCGCGACGACCCGCTGCACGGTGTTGACGGCCTCGCTGGAACGGCCGACTTCCGTTTCCGCCTTGCTGGCAATCTCGGAGGAGGTGCGCACTTGCTCGGTGATCGCGCGGATCGAGGCGGAGAGTTCCTCCGTCGCGCTCGCGACCGTGTTGACATTGTTGGTCGCCTGTTCCGCAGCCGCAGACACGGACACCGACTGTTCGTTTGTCTGGTTGGCGATGTCGGACAGGGTGCTGGATGACGTGTTCAGCCTGTCGAGCATGGCGATGATCTCATCGGAAATGCTCATGACGGTGCCTTCGAAGTCGCTGGCAACCTGTTCCATTTCCTCGCGCTTCTGGCGTTCGGCGTCGAGTCGCTGCTGACTTGTGTCGGCCTCGAGCTGACGCGTCCGGATCAGGTTGTCGCGGAACACTTCCAGAGTGCGGCCCATCGTGCCGATCTCGTCCGTGCGCTTGCCGAAGTCGACCGTCTGGTCGGTATCGCCGTTTGCGAGCTTTTCGGTGATGCCGCAAAGCCGGGTCAGCGGACTGGAGACAAGCGCGTGGTTGAGGAACCCGAGCAGGACCGCGAGTGTGGTGATCAGCGCCGCACTGACGACCGCGATGATCCTGACCAGCGACAACGCGGAGTTCTGCAGTTCGACAGATTCCGCGCGATGTCCGGCAATCGCGCTGGCGAAGGTCTCGCTGTTCGTGCGCACCGCTTCGAGCAGTTCGGTGCTGGCTCGGGTGACCTCGATCGCCCGGGCCAGGTCGACGGTTTCCGGCCGGCGCATGTACTCGATCTGCTTGGAAGCGATCTGCTCGTACCAGGTCGCCCAAGCGGTCTTCACATTGGTCAATTGCGATTTTTCGGCAGGAAGACTGTCTTCGACCAGGGCGCCGATGGTCTCGAATTCGCTGTTGATATTCGAATGGTGCTCCTGCGCACTCGCGAGCCAGTCGCGGTTTCCGGTCAGGAGAAAGGTCTTGATCGCAAGGGCTTCTTCAACGATCAGCGCGTCGAGTTGGTAGGTCTTGGCGTTGAGGTTTGAGAGCTCGTTCGCCTTTCCCACTTCCGTCAAGGCGCCGGAGGTGTTCACTGCGGTGACGATGCCTGACACCGCCCCGATGAGTGCGAGAGCGAAGAACGCGGCCGCACCTTTTTTGCTGACTGACAGATTTCGAAACATGGTCTGCTATCGCCTTATGAGCCGGTGGACATGCGCCGCTGAAGTTCGGTGAGGTTGTATTCGACGGTTGCCGCGCCGATTGTGTCGCCGCTCTCGGGGTCGGCGATCGACATGTTCATCTGGACGCGCCAGATCTTGTTGGTGTCATCCCATTCGGGCTCGTCGATGAACACTGCATCCGCGCCCATCGGGAACGTCTTTTGGAACTTGGCTTCGTCGCCTTGCCAATAATCGCCGGTGATCGAACTTTGTCCGACGTTCAGCCCGTTGGCGTCCATGATGAAGATCTCGGGGTATAGGCCCACCGATTTCGCCTGGATGCGCAGCAGGTAGATCGACAGCGGGGCGGACAGAGTTGCTGAGATCAACGGTTTGTCATCGGCTTCGCGCTCGTCTCGCCATTGCGTGTCGAGCGCATCGATTTCGCTTTGCGCCAACTGGCCCCGCATGTCGTTTTGTGCATTCACCGACAGCGCGACGATCGGGTTGGCAAGCCAGGATCGCGCCTCAGCCACCACATCCGGCGAGATGAGGGCTGATGCATCCGGTGCCGTGTCGGCGGCGAAAACGGTCTGAGTCAGGACCAGAAAACTTACAGCAGCGAGTTGGAAGCGCATCTTCAAGCCTTTCGAAGAAATTCTTTGACCCAATGTATGAGGCAATTGCGTTAATAGCAGGTGAATACAGTATTGTTGAAATACAAATTTAAAAATTCCGTTTATTTTTGAAATGTAATTCAATATATGAACATAAAGAGGACTTTTCTTTTCAGATTCGCGATTTCTATATCAAGTGAGTGACATGAAGAATCGTTTGTTGCGAAAATCGAGAGAAATGCCATGCGCAGAATTATCTGTATTTTAACGCGGCCGGATGATTGAAAACCGATCTTATTGTCAAGTTTACGTAGGGGCGGTGCGCGCTTCCGCCATGTTGGCGCCGCTTGTTCGGAGCGGTCGTTCAGGCGGGGCTCGGCGAAGGTCGTGTCAACGACGAAGGAAAGGGAGAAGGCGGGCAGCCCGCTTCGGCAGCGCGCCTCGTCAGCGGATTTGACCGGGCACCCGCCCGTTCTACACACCGTTCCTCGCGATGTTTTGCCGTTTTCCACGCGATTTCGACTTCATTCAAGGGGCCGCACCCTAGGGCCAGGACCTGTTGCCATGACTGAAATGGCGTTCGAGATGACGAGAGATGCAAGGAAAAGCCCGAAGGGCGGGACTGTTCTCCCGGCCGAGGGCTTTGACGCCGCAGGTCGACGTCAGCTCGAGCGTCCTTCGGATCGGGCGGATCCGCACGGGATACCATGTCGCAATCCCTTGGAAGGCTCCAGCCTTCCTGCGGGCTTGCTCCTCGTATCCGCACGCATCCGCTCCGACCATCGCAGTGATAGCAACAGGTCCTGACCCTAGAACAGGCCCTCGATCAGCCCGTCGTCGTCGAGACGAATGTGGTTGGCCGAGGGGACCTTGGGAAGGCCGGGCATCGTCATGATCTCGCCGCAGATCGCGACGATGAAACCGGCACCGGCCGACAGCCGCACCTCGCGCACGGGCACGGTGTGTCCCGTCGGCGCGCCGCGCAGGTTCGGGTCGGTGGAGAAGGAATACTGGGTCTTGGCCATGCACACCGGCAGATGGCCGAAGCCGTCGGCCTCCCACTTGTGCAACTGGTCGCGCACCGATTTTTCCGCAATCGCCTCGTCGGCGCGATAGATGCGTCGGGCAACGGTCTGGATTTTCTCGAACAACGGCATGTCGTCTTCATAGAGCGGGGCGAACTGCGCGCTGTCGCCGTCGACCATCTCCACCACCTTGCGGGCCAGGTCCTCGGTTCCCTCAGACCCCCTGGCCCAATGCTGGCACAGGATCGCTTCCACGCCCTGTTCGGTCGCGTACTCCTGAATTGCTGCGACTTCCGCGTCCGTGTCGGTGACGAAGTGGTTGATTGCAACCACGACCGGCATACCGAACTGCTTCACGTTCTCGATGTGGCGACCCAGGTTGATACAGCCCTTTTTCAGCGCCTCGACGTTTTCCTTGCCGAGATCGTCCTTGCCGACGCCACCGTTCATCTTGAGCGCGCGAATGGTTGCGACAATCACCGTGGCGGATGGCGAAAGCCCCGCCTTGCGACACTTGATGTCGAAGAACTTCTCCGCGCCGAGATCCGCGCCGAAGCCGGCCTCCGTGACCACATAGTCCGCGAGCTTCAGTGCGGTCTTTGTCGCGACGACGGAGTTGCAGCCATGCGCGATGTTGGCGAAGGGGCCGCCATGGATGAAGGCGGGATTGTTTTCGAGCGTCTGCACCAGGTTCGGCTGCATCGCCTCCTTCAGCAGAACGGTCATGGCGCCGTCCGCCTCGAGGTCGCGGGCGGTTACGGCGGTCTTGTCTCCGCGGTAGCCGACGATGATGTTGCCGAGGCGCTCCTGCAGATCCGCAAGATCGGCCGCAAGGCACAGGATTGCCATGATCTCCGAGGCGACGGTGATGTCGAAGCCCGCCTCGCGGGGGTAACCGTTGGCGACCCCGCCGAGTGAGGAGACGATCTGGCGCAGCGAGCGGTCGTTCATGTCCATCACGCGCCGCCAGGTGATGCGGCGCACGTCGATGTTGAGCGCGTTGCCCCAGTAGATGTGATTGTCGAGCAGTGCCGACAGCAGATTGTGCGCCGAGGTGATCGCGTGGAAGTCGCCGGTGAAATGAAGGTTGATGTCTTCCATCGGCACGACCTGGGCATGGCCGCCGCCGGCAGCTCCGCCCTTCATGCCGAAACACGGACCCAGAGACGGTTCCCGCAGGCAGATCGTGGCCTTCTTGCCGATGCGGTTGAGGCCGTCGCCGAGACCAACGGTGGTGGTGGTCTTGCCCTCGCCGGCGGGTGTCGGGTTGATCGCGGTGACGAGCACGAGCTTGCCGTCCGGCCGGTCGCCGAGGCTCTTGATGAAATCGGAGCGGACCTTGGCCTTGGTGGACCCGTAATTTTCCAGGGCTTCGGCTGGAATGCCGAGCTTTTCGCCGATTTCTCCGATCGGCAGCGTCGCTGCCGCGCGCGCAATCTCGATGTCGCTCGCCATACCCCAGTCCTCCTGTTGCCGGGCCGAGACGGATTCCGGCGGGTTCCTCGAAGAGAGCCGGCGTAAGGCTATTGGATGCGGAGCGCCGGCGGTGTTGAATTTGCGACGCTGCGTCGTTCAACAATCGACGCGGGCATCGCCGTGCCCGGCACAGCGGGCGGAGAAGCCGCCAGCTGCTCAAGGCACCACGCGCTGCTCAGCTGTCGCCGGTTGCCACGGGCGTATCCTCGCGTCCGCCCCATTCGGTCCAGGAGCCGTCGTAGACCGGTGCCTTGTCCTGTCCGGCGACGGTGAGCGCGAGCGAGAGGATGGCGGCCGTCACGCCCGATCCGCAGGTGGTGACGACCGGTTTTGTTCGGTCGACACCGGCGGTGTCGAAGGCGGCGGTGAGCGCGTCGGTGTCTTTCAGCCGACCGTCGCTCATCAATTCGGTGAAGGGCAGGTTCAAGGCGCCCGGCATGTGCCCGCCGCGAAGACCCGCGCGGGGTTCGGGGTCGGTTCCGGCGAAGCGGCCCCGCGAGCGGGCATCAAGCACTTGTCCGCCGGCCTCCAGCATGCGGGCGACCTTGGCACGGTCGGCGACGAGACCGTGGTTGAGACGGGCGCTGAAGTGCCGGTCGCCGCGCGGAGCCGGGGCCATGTCCTCGACCGGATGGCCTGCCGCTTCCCAGCCCGGCAGCCCGCCATCCAGCACATGCACATCCTCGACGCCCATGGCCCGGAACATCCACCACACGCGGGCGGCGGAATAAAGCCCGACGCCGTCATAGACGACGATCGTCTGGCCGTCGCCGATGCCGAGCTTGCGCATCATCGAGGAGAAGATATGCGCCGGCGGCAGCATGTGCGGCAGATCGCTCGCCGGGTCGCTGATGGCGTTGACGTCGAAGAACACGGCGCCGGGGATGTGCCGCTCGCCGTACTCCGGCTGCGTGTCAGGCTGACCGACCGGCGGCAGCCAGGCGTTGACGACGACGACATCCGGGGAGGCAAGCTTGTTGGCAAGCCAGGACGGGGAGACGAGGGGGGATCTGGGCATGGGCTGAGGCTCCGGAAACGGGGCGGGCGGGAATGGCAGGGGGTCAGTCGAGAAGGCGGATACGGACCCGGCGGTTCTGCCGGCCCTTCTTCTCGATCTTGGGAACCTCGATCGGGCCGATCTCGGAGGTGCGGCTGACATGGGTGCCGCCGCAGGGTTGAAGGTCGACGTCCGCGCCGATGCGGATGAGACGCACGCGCCCCGACCCCATCGGCGGCTTGACGCTCATGGTCTTCACCAGATCGGGGTTTGCCTCAAGCTCCGCGTCCGTGATCCACTCGCTGGTGATCTCGTGATCGCCACTTGAGATCTCGTTGACCTTCGCGGCGATCTCCTCCTTGTCGAGCACAGCCTCGGGCAGGTCGAAGTCGAGCCGTCCGTCGCCATCGGAAATCTGGCCGCCGGTCACGGGGTAGGGCAGCACCACGGACAGGAGGTGGAGCGCGGTGTGCACGCGCATCAGCCGGTAGCGTCGCGCCCAGTCGAGATGAAGGACCACGGTCTCGCCGACCTGCGGCAGCGCGCTGCCTTCGGCCGGTACGTGAACGATCTGGGAGCGGTCCTCGCCATAGACGGTCGTCGCGATGGTCACTTCGCCACCGTCGGCGCGTTCCAGCGTTCCGCTGTCGCCGGGCTGTCCGCCTCCGGTGGCGTAGAACACGGTGCGGTCGAACACCATGCCGCCGCGGTCGGTGATGGCGGTGACCGTTGCCTCGCAGGTGCGGAGATAGGCGTCGTCGCGAAAAAGCAGCTCCGTCATGAAACCCTCGGTTCGATTCCTTCGTGGGGCGTCAGACTAGCCGATCGCACGGGGCAATCAAATGCCGGCGGACAAGGGTCTGCGTTACAGGATCGGCGAGAACAGACGGGCGGCCTGGGCGACCAGGCGAAAGGCGAAGGAGCGCGAAGCGAGGTCTTCCTGCGTCGCTTCACGCGAGCGGGAGAAGTCCTCGACGAGCATGTCTTCCACGCGTTTGATCGTGCGTGCGTGGGTGAACCACATCATCACTTCGAAATTGATGCGGAAGGAGCGCGCATCGAAGTTGACCGTGCCGATCCCGGCCAGGTCGTCATCGACCAGGATGACCTTCTGGTGGAGAAAGCCGGCCGTGTAGCGATAGACCTTGATGCCGTAGGAGGTCATGTCGTCGGCATGGGCATAGCTCGCCAGCCAGACAAGACGGTGGTCGGCCTTTTCCGGCAGGAGAATGCGAACGTCGACGCCGCGCATCGAGGCCGCCAGGAGAGCGGTCTGCATGGCCTGCTCGGGAACGAAATAGGGACTGACGATCCAAAGGCGCTTGCGCGCGCGCGATATGACCTCGGCAAAGGCGATGCCGCAGTCCTCGAACGTGTCCGCCGGACCTGTCGGCATGGTGAGCACCGGTTCGTCGCCCGGCTGCGGGATCGGGTCCGGCAGACAGGGGTCGATCGGGTTTCCGGTCGCCCAGTGCCAATCCTCGCCGAAGGACAGCGAGCAGGCGCTTGCCGCCGGACCCTCGACCCGCACATGGGTGTCGCGCCAGTGACCGTATTTCGGCGAAAGGCCGAGGTATTCGTCGCCGACATTGTGCCCGCCGACCCAGGCGGTCTCCCCGTCGACCACGACGATCTTTCGGTGATTGCGGTAGTTCAGGCGCATCGGTCCGCTGAGCCGCAGCAGCTTATGGCGTTCGTTGAACCCGGCGACATGGACACCGGCGTCGCACAGTCGTTGGATATACCCCCGCGACAGGCTCTTGCTTCCGACGTCGTCGTAGAGAAGATGGATGCGCACGCCCGCCTTCGCCCGCTCGATCAGGCAGTCGGCGAGCCGCTGGCCGATGCCGTCGTCGCGGATGATGAAGAACTGGACGAGGACGGTGCGTTTGGCTGCGGCAATCCCGGTCAGGATGGAATCGAACGTGTCGGGGCCGTCGATCAGCACGTCAACGGTATTGCCCGCCAGGAACGGGATCTGGGCGATTTTCGTCAGGACAGGCCAGCTTGTGCTCGTGTCCGCGTCGGCGAGCTTCATGTTGCGGGCGCGTTCCGCGCGCGAATCGCGCCCTGCATAGGCACGCACTTCCTCGTAGTCCCCAAAATGTTTCCAGCCGAACACCAGATAGATGAAGGCGGTGGGGAACGGCAGGAACAGAAGCGACATGAGCCAGCCGATGGAGCCTTGCGCTGTGCGTGAATGCAGCACCTCGCGCACCGCGCAGACCGCTGCGAGGGCATAGATCGCCAGGGTGAGCGCGGCAATGACTGGAAGGTTGTCGAGAAAGAGCGCGATCAGATCGATGTCTTGTGTCACCGGCTTTGGCTCACGGGGCCGGCTCGAACGGGATGGTGATGTCGGTCTTGCGCTCCAGCCATGCGGGCACGGGCAGGTCCTTTGAGCGAAGGAAGTCGGGATTGAACAGTTTCGACTGATAGCGCGTGCCATAGTCGCACAGGATCGTCACGATGGTGTGCCCCGGGCCCATCTCGCGCGCCATGCGAATGGCTCCGGCCACATTGACGCCCGAAGAGGCGCCAAGGCACAGGCCCTCATGTTCCAGCAGGTCGAACACCACCGGAAGGGCTTCCGTGTCCGGGATCTGGAAGGGCATGTCCACCAACGCGCCTTCGAGGTTGGCGGTGATCCGGCCCTGGCCGATCCCCTCGGTGATCGATGAGCCTTCGGCCTTCAGTTCGCCATGGGCGTAATAGTTGAAGAGCGCTGCGCCCATCGGGTCGGCGAGACCTATCTTCACGTCGCGGCTGCGCTCCTTCAGCGCCATGCCGACACCGGCGAGCGTGCCGCCGGAACCGACCGCGCAGATGAAACCGTCGACCTTGCCGTCGGTCTGGCGCCAGATTTCCGGCCCCGTTGTCTCGATATGCGCCTGCCGGTTCGCGACATTGTCGAACTGGTTGGCCCAGATCGCGCCGTTCGGCTCGCTCTTGTTCAGTTGTTCGGCCAGCCGGCCGGAAAGTTTCACGTAGTTGTTCGGGTTCTTGTAGGGCGCGGCGGGCACTTCGACGAGTTCCGCACCGGCAAGGCGCAGCATGTCCTTCTTTTCCGCGCTCTGCGTTTCGGGAATGACGATCACCGAGCGGTAGCCGAGCGCGTTGCCGACCAGGGCGAGCCCGATGCCGGTGTTGCCCGCGGTGCCCTCGACGATCATTCCACCGGCTCTCAGTGCGCCGCGGGCTTCGGCATCGCGTATGATGAAAAGCGCTGCGCGATCCTTCACCGATTGTCCCGGATTGAGGAATTCCGCCTTGCCGAGGATCTCGCATCCCGTCAGTTCGGATGCGCGATTGAGCCGGATCAGCGGCGTGTTGCCGATGGCGTCGATCACAGAAGCCTTGATGTCCATGCGTGTCGTCATTCCGGTTTGGCCGGCAGGGCGCTGGGCGCCGGCGAGGTCTCTGGCTGTGCTGGAGGAGGAAGATATGGTGTACGGCTCCCCGTCTCAAGCCGGTCGCAGAATATGCGACCCCTTGTTGATAATTCCCGGTCGGCTGTCCTTTGAAATCGGTCGATCAATGATCATTCAATCCATAGAATCTCAAAATTAAGGTGGGTTCCGCTGATCTAGCGTCAATGCGGCAGCGTAGCACGGGATGAGAACGGCGCGAAGTCCAGGCTGTCGCCGTTGGAATTGGAATTGGCGCAATGCTCACGATCCGCTAAGACGGGTCCCGCACAGGGTTGTGTGTTTGGGTGCTTCTGCGCTTGAGACAAAGGTGTTTGCGGGAATGGACCAGTCACATCAGCATTTCGATGCGTTGCTTGCCGGCTATGTGGCAGGCACGCTTGCGGAGCCGGCCCGGCTTCTGGTGCGCTCGCATCTCGATCTGTCGCCGGCCAATCGCTCTTTCGTTCGCGACCTGGAAGCAACCGGCGGCCGCATGTTGGAAGACGTGGCGCCGATGCCTCTTGCTGACCGTGACGGGATGCTTGAAGCGGTGTTTTCAAGTCCGGAGGAAGAGCGGATCTCCGTCGTGCCGCAGGCTGCTGCCAAAACGCGGCTTCCCGTGACGCTGGTCAACTTCATCGGAAAGGATGCCGGCGATCTTCCCTGGAAGACCCGTCTTCCCGGATTTCGGGAGTATCGGATCGGTGAGATAGACGGATGCACCGCAAGCCTTTTCTGGATTCGTGCGGGACAGGCCATGCCGACCCACACACACCACGGCACCGAACTCACGCTGGTGCTCGAAGGGGGCTTCAGTGACGAAGGCGGTCACTTCCTGCGCGGCGATGTGGCGTATGCCGATGACGAAGTCGACCACCGCCCGATTGCCGACGAGGGCGAGGATTGCCTGTGTTTCGCAGTGACCGAGGGAAGTCTGCGCCTTACGGGGCCGGTCGGGCGGTTCTTCGCCCCTTTCCTGCGCGGTTGACGCGAGGCAGCCCGGATTTCAGCCCGATTTTCGCACCTCGCACCTGATATAAGGCGATCCGCCTTCGCGCAAAGTCGTGCATAGGGTACGCGGCGAGGAGATCCCATGATGTCCCATCCATCCGATTTTTCCGCGACGCCCGAAGACGGCGTCGCCTGGGTGACCGGCGCCAGTTCCGGCATTGGTGCGGCACTTGCCCGCAAGCTTGCAGGAGAGGGATGGCGTGTCGCGGTCACCGCGCGTTCGGACGATGACCTGCGCGCCCTTGCGGGCGAATGCGACGACCTGACCGGCGAGATCCTGGTCTATCCCGGCGATGCGACGGATGCGTCGCGCATGGCCGAGATCGTCGCCGGGATCTGGGCTGATGCCGGGCCCATCGCCCTGGCGGTTCTCAACGCCGGTGTCTATTTGCCGGTGGACGGCACGAAGCCGGGCATCGAGGCGTTCCACACATCCTTCGACGTCAATCTCGGCGGCACGGTCAATTGCCTGGCGCCGCTGATCGACGCCATGCGCGGGCAGGGCAAGGGCCAGATCGCCCTCGTCGCCTCGGTCGCCGGATATGGCGGCCTGCCGACGTCAGCGGCCTATGGCGCGACCAAGGCGGGATTGATCAACATGGCCGAGGCGTTGAAATTCGACCTTGACCGCATCGGCGTGCGCATCCAGATCGTGTCGCCGGGCTTTGTCGATACGCCGGCGACGAAGGACAATCCCTTTCCGATGCCGCACCTGATGAATGTCGAGGATGCGGCCGGACGCTTGCACAAGGGGCTCAAGCGGAGGGGAAACTTCGAGATTACCTTTCCGCGCCGTTTCACATGGCAGTTGAAGGCGCTGCAACTGCTTCCCTATCGCTGGTATTTCGCGCTTTTGGGTCGAACGACCGGCTGGTCGAAGAAAGCTCCGCCGTCCCCGGCACGTAATGAGGGCGCGCAAGCCGCCGAATAGTGCGCGTCAGGATCGTACAAGATTGTCTGAAATTTCGCGGGAAAGCCGGGCGTGTTCGTTTGCATCGAGCGGAAACCGCCACATCAGCGCGATGGCCGCAAGTTTCAGGACCACCGGAACGATCGCGTAGAGCGCGACGAGAGCGCCAAGGCCGGCGCGCCCCGTGTCGGCCGCGACCCGGGTTGTTTGAAACCCTGCCAGCTCCAGCACCGGAAACGCCAGTCCGACGGCGAGTGCCAGCGACAGTTTCGTCGCCAGACCCCACAGCGCGAAATACAATCCTGACCGCCGGGATCCCGACGATACGGTATCGACGTCGATCACATCCGCCTGGATGGCGGACGGCAAGGCGAGGTCGGCGCCGAGTGCCAATCCGGTGAGCACACAGATCACGCCAAATCCCCAGAGATCTCCGGGTCCGAGAAGCGGAACCGTGATGAAGATCGCACAGGCGCCAAGCATCGCCACGGACCATGTGCGGTGCTTGCCGAAGCGCCGGCTCACGGCGAGCCACACGGGCACGCCGGCGACCCCGCACAGGAAATAGAGAAACAGGAACGGCCCCTGCATTTGCGGCGCCTCCAGAACGCGGGCCACGAAGAACAGGAAGAGCGTGGCGGGAAGACCATTGGCGAAGCCGTTGAGCACGAAGGCGGCCAGCAGGCGAAGGAACGGCCGATTGGCGCGCACATGTGCAAGGCCGGCACGCAAGGCCGGTGGTGCACGGCCGGTGTCCGCCGGTTCCGGCAGGCGCCAAACCGCGATCAACGTCAGAACAGGCAGGGCGACAACCACGAAAAGTGCCAGCACCTGGAGCGATAGCGCCTGGCCCTTTGCGCCGAGCGCCTCGGCAATGCCGGGCACGGAAACCGCCAGCAAGGTGCCGACGAGGACCATGCCCTCGCGCGCCCCGGCAATCCGGCTTCGACCGTGATAATCGCTGACAAGATCCGCCCCCCAGGCCGTGTAGGGAATGACGCAGGCGGTGTAGCCGAGCGACAGCGCAATGCCCCAGCCGAGAAGATAAAGGCCTGTGGCGTCCTCAGGCGGGGTAAGGATCATGTAGGCGGCAAGGGCGGCCGGGAGCGACGCCGCCAGAAACCATCCCCGCCGCCGACCGAGCGGGGGGTGAAAGCGGTCCGACAACACGCCGACGACAGGGTCGGACAGCGCGTCGATCAGCCGGACGGCCAGCAGGATGAACCCGACCTGCGCCAGTGGCAGGCCGATGGTTTCGGCATAGAAGGTCGGCAGGATCACGTAGAGCGGCAGCGTGAGCGCGGCGAGCGGCAACGCGGGGCCGGCATAGGCCGCCAGCCGTGCGACCGGGAGGTCGCCGCGCACCGGGCTTTCCGTCACGGATCAGGGCGCCTTCACGTAGATCATTTGCCGCACGTCGATGTTTCCGGAGCGAAAACCCGCCTCGCAGTAGTGGAAATAGAACTCCCAAAGCCGCTTGAAGCGCTCGTCGAAGCCGAGCGGGCGGATGCGCGGCCAGGCGGCCCAGAAGCGTTGGCGCCATTCCTCCAGCGTGCGCGCATAGTCGTGACCGAAGATTTTCTGCGCGGCCAGCGTCATGCCGCTGTGCGCGCCGAGCGCGTCGAGCGTGGCCGGCGGCGGCAGCATGCCGCCCGGGAACACGTGCCGCTGAATGAAGTCCGGTGTTTTGCGGTAGTCTTCGAACAGGTCGTCCTGGATGGTGATGATCTGCAAGCCGGCGCGGCCGCCGCTCTTGAGGCACCCGGCGATCTTGTGAAAATAGGTCTGCCAGTATTGTTCGCCGACCGCCTCGAACATCTCGATCGAGGCGATGCGGTCGTATTGGTCTGTTTCGTCGCGGTAGTCCTGCAGCTTGATGGTGACCTTGTCGTTGAGGCCGCCTTCCTGCATGCGCCGGCAGGCGAAGTCGTATTGTTCCTGCGAGATGGTCAGGCCGGTGACATTCGCCCCGATCTCGCGCGCGACATATTCGGCGAACCCGCCCCAGCCGCAGCCGATCTCAAGCACGTGGTGATCGGCGCGAATGTCGGTTTCGCGGACGAGCGACTGGTACTTGAGGCGCTGCGCCTGCTCCAGATCGTTGACGCCTCCGTCGAAAATCCCGGACGAATAGGTCATCGTCGGGTCGAGCCACTCGCGATAGAAGGCATTGCCCAGATCGTAGTGGGAGGAAATGTTGCGTCGCGATCCCGACTTCGTGTTGCGGTTCAGCCAGTGCCGGAGGCGGATCAGCATGCGATAGACGCGGGTGCCGCGCAGCATGTCGGCGGTGGCATCGCGATTGCGGCAGAACAGCTCCAGAAAGGTGGTGACGTCGGAACTGGTCCATTCGCCGGCCATATAGGCCTCGCCGACACCGACATCCGCGCCGCTGAGCAGGCGACGGATGAAGCGCCAGGAATGGATCTTCACGTCGGCGTCCGGGCCGGGCTCTTCGCCACGCACCAGGTACTGATGCCCCTCCGGCGTTTCGATGCGCAGCGATCCGACCTTCAAGTTGAGCGCAACGCGCATGCCGAGCCGTGCCAGACGCGGCAGACCCGCGAGCGCATTGCGCGCATTGTCGGGTGTGAGATGAATTGCAGTCGACATGGTCAAACCTCGTCAAACGGCCGGGGCGATCAGGCCCTGGGGGAAGCGGTGGAGCGCGAAACGGCGCTTGGGCGTTTTGACGGCGAGTGAAATGGTGCCCCTTTCCACCACAGTTTGAGGGCCTCCCAGTGGATGCCTGCCACCACTTTGAGTGTCATGAACGGAATTTTCAAGCAGACCGCAATCACGTTCCGGGTCGTCAGTGCCTTGTGTGTGCCGGCGAAACTGGCCGATAGAATGGGGCCTTCCGCGTCACTTTCAAGGATGCGCACCCTGACGGCTTCTCCGGGGGGGAGAATGCGGAAGCGGTAGGTCTGCTGCATGTCGAGAAAGGGAGAGACGTAAAACGCCTTGTCGCGGGTCTGGCGGATGCCTTCCGGCCCGCTTTGGCCGTCTGTCACCGGCTCCACATAGGTGTGGATGTCGCCGAAGGTGTTGCGAACCTCGTAGATCAGCGCAATCAGCCGCTCGTCCGCATCATAGGCGAAATAGACCGACAACGGATTGAAAACAAACCCGAAAACGCGTGGATAACACAGCAGCAGGACCCGTGTTATGGGCGTTTCAACACCATATGCCACCAATTGTCGGTCGACATGCGCGCGCAAGGGCGTCCCGTCACGCGGCCCGTGATCGGCCTCGCGAAAACTCAGGAGATTGAACCGGCCGATCGAGAACGCTTTCGATTGCCTTGCCGCGTCCGGCAATCGGTCGAGATCGATCAGCAGCGTGAATACGGTGTAGCTGAAGCGATGACCGAACGGCTTCAGTCGCGCATGCATCACCTTGCCGGGGTACAGAGCCGCTGCATCCGGTGGCGGGGGGCCGTTTGCCGGCCATGTTGTCGCCGCCGCGTGTCGTTTCATCACTCCGCAGCCTCTGCAGACCGGGCGATGCCTTGCGCATCAACGCGCCATGGCACCTGGGCGCCAATCGCTTCGGCCGCCGCCAGGCCGGACCTCAGCCCGTCCTCGTGAAAACCATAGCCACACCAGGCGCCACAATACCAGGTGTTGCCGCTGCCCTGGATCTGGTCGAGGGCTTTTTGAGCGGCAATCGCCGCCCCGTCGAACTGGGGGTGGTCGTATTCGAAAGTGGCGAAGGTGAGATCGGGGCGCGGAGGTTCCGTCGGGTTGAGGCTGACGAAAACCGGCTTGTCCGCGGGCAGGTTCTGCAAGCGGTTCATCCAGTAGGTGACGGAGGCGTCGCGGTACGGCGCGTCGGAATCGCTGGAGGCCAGATAGTTCCAGGAGGCCCAGACTCGCCGCCGGCGCGGCATCAGCGCCCTGTCGCTGTGCAGATAGACCGCGTTCGGCCGATAGCGCACCGCGCCCAGGATGTTGCGCTCTTCCGGCGTCGCATCGCCCAGCATCGCCAGCGTCTGGTCGGAGTGCGCCGCCATGATGACGCGGTCGAACACGTCCTCGCGGCCGTGGACGTCGCGCACGTGCACCTTGCCGGCCTTGCGCGTCACCCTTGCCACCGGGGTGGACAACCGGATGCGGTCGCGAAACGGTGATATCAGGCGCTCCACATAGCTTCGGCTGCCGCCAGACACCGTGCGCCAGACCGGCCGGTCCTGATTGACGAGGCGGTGGTTTTCGAAAAAGGCGATGAAGTTTTCCGCCGGGAAGGCCAGCATGTCCGCCGGCGGGGTGGACCAGATCGCCGCGCCCATGGGCAACAGGTAATCGCCGGTAAAGCTCTTTGAGAAACGACGTTCCGCAAGATAGGCCTCAAGCGACAGTCCGGCGAGCATGCCGGACGCGCGGTCGAGCACCGCGAGCTTGTTGAAGCGCAGGATCTCTCGCAGCATCCACAGGAAGCGCGGCGAGGCGGCGTTGCGGCGCTGGCCGAAGACGGTGTTCAGATTTATGCCCGACCACTCGCGCACGCCGCGATCGAGCGAGAAGGCAAAGCTCATGTCGCTGCCTTCCGTCGCCATGCCAAGGTGATCGAGAAGCGCCGTGAAGTTCGGATAATTCAACTCGTTGTAGACGATGAAGCCCGTGTCCACGGACAGCGGCGTGCCGCCATGGTCGATGTCGACCGTCGCGCTGTGGCCACCCGGACGCGCGCGCTTTTCGTAAAGTGTCACGTCGTGGCGTTCGCTCAAGGCCCAGGCGGCACTGTTTCCGGCGATGCCCGATCCGATGACGGCAATGCGCATGGCGTGTCCTTTTCTTATGCAGCGTTTTTTATGGATTGGAATGCGTCAAGGGCACGTTGGCGCGCCTTGCCGTGATCGACGACGGGGCGCGGGTAGGTCGTGTCCAGGCGCACGCCTGCATCCGCCAGCACGGAGGCGGGCGCCTCATGCGGCTTGAAGAGGTACTTGTCGGGCAGCTTCGCCAGTTCGGGCACCCAGCGGCGCGTGTAGTCGCCGGCCTTGTCGAACTTCTCGCCCTGGGTGGTGGGGTTGAAGATCCGGAAATAGGGGGCGGCATCCGCGCCGGAGCCAGCGATCCATTGCCAGCCGGCCGTGTTGTTGGCGGCGTCGGCGTCGACCAGCGTGTCCCAGAACCAGGCCTCGCCATCACGCCAGTCGATCATCAAGTGCTTGACCAGAAAGGAGCCGACGACCATGCGCACCCGGTTGTGCATGTAGCCGGTATGCCAGAGTTCGCGCATGCCGGCATCGACCAGCGGATAGCCGGTCTGGCCCCTGGTCCAGGCGCGAAACCCCGCCGTGTCGTCGCGCCAGGGAAAGGCATCGAATTTCGGTTGGAAATTGTCGCGGGGCAGGGAGGGGAAGTGGAAGAGCAAATGGTGGGAAAACTCGCGCCAGCCGAGTTCGGCCTGGAATTTCGCCAGCGTCGTGTCGCCAACCGCCGTGCGGCCGTCGTCGGCGCGATGCTCCGCCGCAGCCCAGATCCGACGCGGCGAAATCTCGCCGAACCTCAGGTGTGGCGACAGCATCGAGGTGACGGCGGCGCCGGGCTCGTCGCGGTGGCCGGCATAGTCGGCAAGCCGGTCGCACAGGAAGGTCTCAAGCCGCGCAAGGGCGCCGGCTTCGCCCGGCCTCCAGGTCTCACGCAGTCCACCCGTCCAGTCGGGACGGGTGGGAAGAAGCGCCCAGTCCTCGAGGCGATCGCTGTGGGGGAGACCGTCGCGGTTGGCCGTCGGCTTTCCGGCCGGGGACGGCCGAGCGCCCGGAGCCTGCGGCGGCCCCAGGGCGCGGGCGGCGCGCCAGAACGGCGTGAACACCTTGTAGGCCTCGCCGCTGCCGGTCTTCACCTCCCAGGGCTCGACCAGAAGCGCGGCGTTGAAACTCGCCGTTTCCACACCCCGGCGCTTCAACTCTGCCTTGATCTGCTTATCGGCCGCCACGCCGCCGGGATCGTATCGGCGGTTCCACACGATACGCGCGCTTCCGCTCTCGCGTACGACATCGGCAACGACATCCGCCGCCGCGCCGCGCCGCAGGACGAGCGCGATGCCGAGCTCTTCAAGATCGCCGCGAAGGGCGGTCAGGGAATGATGCAGCCACCAGCGGCTGGCCGCGCCGAGGGAACGAAGGTCGGGCGTCTCGTCATCCAGAACGTAAAGCGCGAACACCGGGGCGCCGGTCTCCAGCGCCGCCGTAAGGGCAGGGTTGTCATCGATACGCAAATCGTTTCGAAACCAGACGACGGTTGCGGCGGAAAAGTCTTTATCGTCCATTGTCCGTAAAAGTCCGGGTCCTGGGGCGCTTGCAAACCCTTCTTACGGCTGCTTGTCCTTGATGGATTAGCGTTTTCCGGCATCGGACGCGAAAAGATTTCGGGCCACCGGTCGCCGCGCCCTGGGCTGCGGAAACGGGTGGCCCGTTATGGGAGGCCGGCGTCGGTGCGCGGGGAAGCTTGTCCGGGCCGGAACCTGTCGTGTGCCTAAGACCGTCCGGGCTGTGGTCGCAGTCCGGTGTCGGCCGTCGGATGGTGTTGCGGATCAGGCGCGGAACGGCTCCGTAAGCCAGTTCCAGGCCACGAGTACGCCGTCTGTCGCAGCCGTCAGGCTCGCGACGAACGAGGTCCAGATACGCTCGCCGAAGGAGGCGATCCGCATCATCACGGTGGTTTCCTCGGTTGGCGTTTGCTCGATGAACTCGATTGCGGTGTGAACCGACGGAGCGTCGACAACCCGGCGTGTGACGACCAGGCGCGCGTCGGGTGCGACACGGGACTCGTCGGCCTTGGCAACCGTTTGCGTGGTGTTTCCGCTGTCGTCGAGAAGCGCGCGCACGACCACCGCCCGGCCATTCGGCAGAAGGTGTGTCTCGTTGTGCGCGACCTCGCTGTCGTAGACGACCTCGCCGTGCTCGTCGATCAACTCGACCCAGACGGCGGTGCGGCCGTTGAGGTCCACCTCGCCAACCCAGATCGCGTAATCATCGGTGTCCGACGACGTGCCTTCCGGCGTACCGAGCGTCACCGCCAGGCGATCGCTGGGAAGCAGGAATGTTTCCCTGTCTTCCTTCTGGAGTTCGCGATCCGTCGGGGCGTCCAGAGCCAGTGCGCTGCCGCCGGTCAATGTCATGGCGAGTGCGGCCACAAGTGCCGACCGTCGCCCAAGTCTTTTCATTCCAAACATTCGCGCCTCCCACGGCTTGGCTTTCCCGATTTTTACGCATCGGTGAACGCCTGAATGTCGATACCATTAAGATTTGGTGTCCAACGTCGAGGTATTCTAGACGCGACACTGGCGACAGTCGCTCAAACATCCTGACGAAACCGTAATATGGATCACAAACCGAACGGATTTCATTCAGGAATTTTTAACCCTGCCGGTTGAGCTGTCGGCAAGTATTTGAAATCAATTTGTATTTTCCGGAGGCGGGAATGTGACCAACATGCGGCGCAATCGTGACGTGGTTAACGTCACATTATCGTGATCGCTTCAGATTTTAATTGTCTGCGGCTTTTTTCCAACGGTTTCGGCCTCGCGCGCGGAGAATCTTCGGACGATCCGGGGCGCGAAAGGCCGGGCTTTACGCCGCTTAGAGGGCGCCGGCAACCGTGAAGCCGTAGGACGACAGGATTTCCTGACCCGCCGGAGACAGGATGAAGAACGCGAGCTGCCACGCAGCCTCCGGCGCATCGTTCATGACCGTCAGGCCGTAGTTCGCGCCAACGCTCAGCGTGTCGGGAAGGGAGACGATCCGCAGTTCGGGCAGATCGCGCTGCGCCAGGACCGCATTGGTGCAATAGGTCAGGAAGAGGTCCGCCCCGTTGCTTTCCATGACCCAGCCGTAGGGGTTGCGCCCCTCCGGGGCCTTGGCGCTGTCCTTGCCGCCGGTAAGCTGGAGCGCCTTGGCCTTGAGCGTCTCGGTCGCGCCGGGCGAGAGGGCCTGCGCCTTGTCGAACACCTGGAAGGCGTAGTCGCCGGCCGGATCCGCCTTTGGAGTAGAGGTTCCGACTCGCACTTGCGGATCCAGCATGGTGGCAAGCAGCGTTTCCGGTTCGACCGTCAGATTGGCCTGCGTCAGGGCGCAAAGCTGGTTGCGGGCAAAGAGCGCCACCGGCCCCGACCTGCCGGCCTTGGCGAGCGTCGTCGGGTGTTTCATGTTGGCGGAGGCATAGACCTCCGCCGCCTCGCTGCCCTCGATGCGTTCGCGCAGGAGGCCGGAGGGGCCGAACATGCGGTCCACGGGGATGCCGTGGGTTTCCTGATAAAGATCGGCGATGTCGCTCATGGCGGCCTTGAGGCTGCCGGCGGCATGCAGTTTGACGGATGTTTCGGCCATCGTGGGGATCGTGAAGAGGGAGAGGACAAAGGCGGTCGCAAGCGCAAGGCGCATCGCTGGTCTCCGGCAAGGCTTGAAGGAAGAAAGGAAGATTGGGGGGCGGGCGGCCGTTCCCCGGTCTGGCCGGGGCAGGCGCCTGCGCCGGAGCGTGCCGGCGCAGGCGAAAAGGTCAGCTTCCGGCGGGTGCGTTCGGGAAGAACAACTGCTGTCCGTCGACCTTGTAGTCGGCAATCGCCGACTGACCCTGGTCGGAAATCACCCAGTTGACGAAGGTCTTGCCGAGTTCGGTCTTCACGTTCGGGTGTTTCTCGGCATTCACCAGGATGATGCCGTACTGGTTGAACATGCGGTTGTCGCCCTCGACGGCGATCTCGTAGTCACCCTTGTTGCCGAAGGCGATCCAGGTGGCGCGGTCGGTCATGATGTAGGCGCCCATGCCGGTGCCGGTGTTGAGCGTCGCCCCCATGCCGGAGCCGGTTTCCCGGTACCAGTCGCCCGAGGCGTCGCCGACATCGATGCCGGCTGCCTTCCACAGGCGCAACTCGGCCTTGTTGGTGCCGCTGTCGTCACCGCGCGATGCGAACGGCGCCTTGGTCTCGGCGATCTTGCCCAGGGCGTCGACCACATCGGAGGAGCCGGCGACACCGGCGGGATCCGACGGCGGTCCGACGATCACGAAGTCATTGTACATCACGTCGTATCGTTTCACGCCGTCACCGGCCGCGACGAATTTTTCTTCTGCAGGACGCGCATGCACGAACAGGACATCGCCATCGCCATTGGCCGCGTTCTTGATCGCCTGGCCGGTGCCGACCGCAACGACACGGACCTCGATGCCGGTCTTTTCGGTGAAGATCGGCAGCAGATGGTCGAACAGGCCGGAGTTCTGCGTCGAGGTGGTCGATTGCACGATGATGAAATCCTCCGCAGCGAAGGACGGTGCGGAGAGGCTTGTGGCCAGCGGGACGGCAAGGACGCCGGCCAGCGCGAGGGAAAGGAACTGACGTCTGAACATGTGATGCTCCCAGGTGTTCAGGGTGTCGGGGACGGGGTGATCGGGGAGGGGTCGTCCAGATAGAGACGCCCCTCCAGCCAGGCGCGCGCGGCGCCCGAGCTTGGGGTTTCGAGCACGCGTGCGGCCGGGCCGCTTTCGACCAGCCGGCCGGCGTGCAGGAAGGCGATGTCGTCGCCGAGACGGCGGGCCTGCCCCTTGTCATGGGTGATCATGACGATGGTGATGCCGCGGGCGTGGGCGGTGGCGATCAGGTTCTCGATCGCCAGTGTGGAAGCGGGGTCAAGGCTGGCGGTCGGTTCGTCCAGAAACAGGAGACGCGGTGTGCAGGCGAGGGCGCGCGCGAGCGCGAGACGCTGTTGCTCGCCGCCGGACAGAACGCGTGCAGGACGTCGGGCGAGATCCCCGAGGCGCGCCTGCTCCAGTGCTTCCTCGACGCGTCGGCGGCGTTCCGCCCCGCCGATGCCGCGCACGGCGAGCGCGAACTGGAGGTTCGCCAGAACCGAACGGCGCAGCATCACCGGGCGCTGGAACACCATCGCCTGTTCGCGCATCGCGGTGCGGTCGAGCGGTTTCCCGCGCCAGATGACCTCTCCGCAAGTGGGCGGCAGAAGACCGTGCAACAGCCGCATCAGCAGGCTCTTTCCGGCGCCGTTCGATCCCATGATGAGAAGACGCCGGCCTTCGCGGATGTCGAGGTCGATGCCGTCGACAAGGGGTTTTCCGGACGGGCGGAATGCAAGGCCGCGGGCCTGCATCAGCAGCGGGGCGGATGCGCTGTCGGGGATGTCCCGACCGCCCTCGATCGTCTTCAGCCGGGCGTCAGGCATAGGCGGATCTCACAGCGGAGGCGCGCAGCGCCATCACAATGCCGTTCACGATCACCGCAATCACGAGAAGCACGACGCCAAGCGCCAGCGCCAGCTCGAGGTTTCCCTTGGACGTCTCCAGTGCGATCGTCGTCGTCATGACGCGTGTGACGTGGTTGATGTTGCCGCCGACAATGATCACGGCGCCAACCTCGGCGACCGCGCGCCCGAAACCGGCGAGCGCCACCGTCAGCAGACTGTAGCGCGCATCCCACAAGAGGGCGGCCGCACGGTCGAACGGGCCGACGCCCAGCGAGGCGAACTGTTCGGCATATTCTGTGTGCAGGTCCTCGATCACCTGGCGGGTCAGTGCGGCCACGATCGGCGTGACGAGTATCGTCTGGGCGATGATCATCGCCGTCGGCGTGTAGAGGAGCCGCAACGGACCGAGCGGGCCGGCGGCGGACAGCATGAGATAGACGATCAGGCCGACGACGACGGGCGGCAGGCCCATCAGCGTGTTCAAGAGCACGGTCACGATCGCGCGCCCGGGAAAGCGGAACGCGCCGACCAGGGCGCCGAGCGGCAGGCCGATCATGCAGGCAATGACCACCGCGCTCAGTGTGACGCGCAAGGACAGCGCTATGATTTCGATCAGATCGGCATCGCCCAACAGGATCAGGCCGATTGCGTCCGCCAGGGTTGTCCCGAAATCTTGCATGAATGCATTTTCTCCGTCCGTTCGGAAATAATGCATAAAAATGCGCGATAATCTACCGGCGGATTTGCAAGCGACCGGAATTCGAGCGGAACCCGGGGCTGTTTCCGCCCGTGTGATCTTGTTCAGCTTCGCAGGCGCGGACGGTGTCCCCGGTTCAGGCCGGCTTCAGGCGCCGGGCCCGTTTTTCCTGATAGAGCAGCTTGTCGGCGCGAAGGATCATGTCCTCGGCCTCGATCAACCCGTCCGTTTCCTGCAGGCCGATGCTGAAGTGGATTGAGACACCCGGTACGGAGAGGGACCGTGCGACCTCGGCAAGCGCCGTGCGGATGCGCTTCACGGATTTGACGGCGTTCTGCTCGCCGGTTTCGGGCCAGATGATCATGAATTCGTCGCCGCCCCAGCGCCCGAGGGTGTCGACATCGCGCAGGTTCGCCTGCACGCAGCGCGTGAAAGAGGTCAAAACCTCGTCGCCGATGTGATGGCCATGGGTGTCATTGATGTCCTTGAACCCGTTGAGGTCGATCATCGCGACGGTCATCAGGTGATCGAAGCGGCGGCATCGTTCGACCTCTTCTCGCAGGATCTTGGACAATTGACGGCGATTGTAGACACCCGTGAGCGGGTCCTTGACGGCTGCGCGCTGCAATTCCTCGATCAGTTTGGCGCGCTCCGAAATGTCGCGCACGACCGCCGTGTATTCCACTTCGTCGCCGACCTTTATCTTCGCGATTGTCACCTCCGCCGGAAATTCGGTTCCATCCGCGCGCAGGCCCATGACCGCAACGCGCGATTCCATCGGACGCGAGTTGATTGGCGAGTGGCTGAAGCCGTCCAGATACCGGCCGTGTTCCTTGCGAAAGCGGGAGGGAATCAGCGTCTCCAGCGGCCGGCCGATCGCATCCTCCATCTCGATCTTGAAGATCTGACAGGCGGCACTGTTGAACAGGACGATGCGATGATCGCGGTCGACGGAAATGATGCCGTCGTAGGCGGCCTCGACCACGGCCTCGAAGCGGCTGCGCGACTGGCTCAAAGACGTCTCCAGCGATTTCTTTTCGGTGATGTCGATACAGGTGTTCAAGACCCGTTGCGTTGCCGCTTCCTCGGACAGGATTGGCGAGTAGACGAAGCGCCACCAGGAGACGCGTCCGCCACGGTCGATCACGACCTCGGTCTCCGTCGTCCTTTGAGTGGACAGACACTCGGTGATCCGCTCCGACAAGGATCGGATCAGATACCGCGGGAAGGCGTCTGAAAGCCGTACGCCCGCAAGGGTGTCGGCGTCGCGGTCGAGCATGGCCGCAAAGGGGCGATTGGCCGCCATGATGAAGAAGTTGTCCCGTGCGTCTGCGCTGTAGATCGCGACACTGGCGCCGATGGCATCGACAAGCGAGGTCAGGGATTTCTGGTCTTCAGGAAGGAATGCCATGCAAGCGATCTCGACTTTAGTATCTGGAAGGACTGTTGTTTTTATAGAGCATCATTTCATATTCAGCTTTGTCTAAGTGTATATTTTAACGAGGTCGTAAACGCCCGCGAAAATTTTCCCAGGCCACGGAAGCGATGAGTCGACTGCCGATTGTGTCCAGCCGCAATGTCAGAACCTGGGTATTTGATCCTAAATAAATTACATTCGAAATAAAGAAAATATATTGACCTGGATCATGGTTTTTGGGTTCTTTTCGAGGTTCAGCTATTGCGGTCGATCGGGCACCGTGCTCGGGCGCGGACCGGATCCCGGGAGGGGCCTGGTGGACATGCCATGCTGTTATCGGGGTGAAAGGAGCCGATTATGGGAGGAGCAGTTTCTTGACAATCGAGGACAAACCGGCCGGCAGGCCGAGCGGTGCGAAACGGTTCCGGCGCGCGCTTCTGGGAAGTTTCGCGGTCCTTGCCGTGATCTTCGCATCCGGCGCGACACGCGCCCGGGCAGAGGCGAAGTTGCACATCGTCCCGGTGACCGCCACCGTGACTGCAATCGTCGGCGAGGCCGCGCAGCGGTCGCCCGACAACCTCGCCAACAACGCGACCTTCGGCTTGATCGACACGGACGACGGGCTGGTGCTGGTCGATCCGGGCGGAAGCCGCAAGGGGGCGGCCGCGCTGGACGCGGCGATTGCAACCGTGAGCGACAAGCCTGTGGTGCTTGTCATCGACACCGGCGGGCAGGACCATCGCTGGCTTGGCAACGCCTATTGGATTGAGCGCGGCGCGCGGGTCATCGCCTCGGCGGATGCCGTCGCCGATCAGCGCTCGCGCGCCTCCCTTCAGTTCACCATGCTGACCCAGCTTCTCGGTCCCGCCCTGGAGGGCACCGAGGCGGTCTTCGCGCAAGAGACGTTCGAGGACCGCATCGAGGTCGACGTTGGTGGCCGGCACATAGAGATCGTTCACCCCGGCCCCGCGCATACCCCGGGCGACAGCTTTGTCTGGCTGGCCGACGAGCAGGTGGTCTTTTCGGGCGATATCGTTTTCACCGGACGTCTGCTTGGCCTGCTAGACGTTTCCAGTCTGCAAGGCTGGATCGATGCGTTCGAAACGATGGCCGCCCTGAAGCCGGCCCATGTCGTGCCGGGGCACGGTCCGCCAGTCGATTTTGTTCGGGCGCGGGCGGACACGCTGGATTATCTGGTCAACCTGCGCGACCGGATGCGCGCGCATATCGAGGCCGGCGGCGATATGATCGGCTCCGTGGAGGTCGATCAGAGCGGTTTTGCCCACCTTGACCAGTTCGACGCCCTGGCGAAACGCAATGCCCAACAGGCCTTCAGCGAGCTTGAATGGGAATAGGCCCGTGGCGGTGTGCCGACGCGCGGTGGCCCGGCGTGTCGATCAGAAAAAAGGCGACCCGCAAGGGGCCGCCTTCGCTGTCGGTTGACACGAATGCGCGGAAGGGGAAAGCCGATGGGGCCGCGCACTCCGCGTGTCCGACAGTCTTGAGCGATGAAACTATTGCGCCGTGACGATGGTCATCACCAGCTTGCCGTCGACCTTCACCGGGCCGTCTTCCTTGGCGCCCAGCGTGTACTCGAACCGGCCGGTTTCCATGCCGCCGTCCTCGCCGTGGACCATCAGCATCAGCTTGTCGCCGCTTGCGACCGGTCCCGTCAGGATTGCGGCCACGTCGGTCGTCTCGCCGGCACGGATCGGCGCATGGCCTACCACCGGACCGGGCTTGGAGCCGTCGGTGCGGTGGACGACAAGCCAGCCGTTGTTTTCGGCGGTCACCTTCGCGGCGGAAACGATGCCGTTTGCGACCGACTGGTCCATGGCCTCGACGCCCATCGTGTGGTTGTCGGCGGAGGCGGTGCCGGCGGCGGCGACCAGGGCGAGGGAGAGAAGAATGCGCTTCATGATGGCTCCTGCTGTTGGTTGCGTTCATGCGTGGAAAGCGTCGGCTGCCTTGCCGCGCTCATGAGGAGCTACCTGTCGAAAGCGGAAAAGGTTTCGACGAAAATGGAAAATCGAAATATTTTCTGCGATACGGGATTGCCGGTCGGCTCGGCATCACGGTGCCGCTTGGCGCTGAAACGATGTGTCTGTGGTTGTTGATATGCATTCGACAGCTGCGGTGTTTCTTGTCATAGGTTGTGCAGACGGGAGTCTCTGCTGAATGACATTTGCTTCTGGCGCATCCGCTGATGCGACAACTTCGAAATCCGAACTGGCGGGGCTGCTCGATGCGGTTTCCGTCGGTGACCGAATGGCGTTCCGCGATCTGTACGCGCGAACGAGCGCGAAACTTTTCGGCGTTGTTCTTGGTATCTGCAAGGACAGGACACTCGCCGAGGATGTCATGCAGGAAGCCTATCTCAGGGTCTGGCGCTTCGCGGACGGATTCGATGTGACACGGGCTTCCCCGGTGACATGGCTTGCGACGGTCGCGCGCAACGCTGCAATCGATGCGGTGCGCGCAAGAGGGCGTGCGGGCGCCATGTTCGACAGTGCAAGAGATGGGGACGATGAGGATCCGATGATGCGGGTTGCGGATCCGACCGAACATCCCGCGCCCTGGGACCTGGAGGCGCTGAAGGCGTGTCTGGCGAGCCTTGAAACGGATCACAGGCGCTGCGTCCTGCTCGCCTACTACGAGGGCTATTCCCGCGAAGATCTGAGCGAGCGTTTCGACCGCCCGGTCGGGACGATCAAGACGTGGCTGTTTCGAGGGCTTTCCGCCCTGAAAGCGTGTTTGGGCACCTCATGACGGACGATGAATGCACGGCCCTGGCCGGGGAATATGTTCTTGGCACGCTTTGCGCTGCGGATCGGCGTGACGTTGAACGCCTGCGTGTCGACGACGCCCGCCTCGATGCGGAAATAGAGGCCTGGGAGGCCCGGCTGGCGCCACTTGCGGGCACGCTTCCGGAAGAGCCCGCGCCGGATGGCCTGTTGCCGCGCATCGAGGCCGAACTCGACCGCGAGGCGGTGACCGTTTCCATCGCGGATGCGCCGGCGCGCTCCCATGGACGCGCGCATCTTGCCTACGCGGCGGCATTTGTCGCATTGGCGATCGGTCTGGGGGGCGGCTATTTCATTCGCGATGTGCTGCCGCCGCCGCCGGGGCAATCCTATATCGCCGTCGTCAATCGCGATGCGGGGCTTCCCGCGCTGATCGTGCGGGTTGACCTCGGCGGACGCGAGGTGAGTGTGCGTCCCGTCTCGGCGGAAAAGCCGGCGGACAACGATCTGGAACTTTGGTACGTCGGCCCCGAAGAAGCGCCGCGGTCGCTGGGCGTGATCGACGTGGCAACGCCGATGACGGCCGACTTCGGCCAGGGTGGCGTCGCTGCCGACGGCGTACTTGCCGTCAGCCTCGAGCCGCGCGGCGGGTCGCCGACAGGCGCCCCCACCGGGCCTGTCGTCTATTCCGGGCAGTTGATCCCCGACTGACGCGCACGGGCATGGGCGAGACGTATCAGGCCGTGCCGCAAGGCGCGGCCTTTTCGCGTCCGGGTTCGCCGGGCGCCCGTCCACGAGCATTGCACAGCCGCGCGAGCCGATCACGGATGCGTGAACGTCCGTCCTGAAACCTTTCTCTCCGCGTCTTGGTAACTCCCCTGACCGCATCGATCGATACCGTTCGTCGGACGCGGTCTTTCGAGTACCGATTTGACAGGAGAGACGTATGTTCAAGGAAGCAAAGACCCTTCTGGCCACCGCCGCCGTCACAGCAGTCGTGACCGCTTCGGTCGCGACCGGTATGGCCAATGCGGCCAATCCGATGGTTGGTGGCGCGCCGATGTACGCCGACAAGACGATCGTCGAAAACGCCGTCAACTCCAAGGACCACACCACGCTGGTCGCGGCCGTGCAGGCCGCGGGCCTTGCCGAGACGCTGATGGGCGAGGGGCCGTTCACCGTCTTCGCGCCGACCAATGCCGCCTTCGCCAAGCTTCCCGAAGGCACGGTGGCAGGCCTGCTGAAGCCGGAGAACAAGAATCAGCTTACCAAGATCCTGACCTGCCATGTGGTTGCCGCCGATGCAATGTCGGACGCGATCAACACAATGATCGCCGACGACGGCGGCGCGCATCCGGTCAAGACCGTCGGCGGCTGCGAGTTCACCGCCCGCAGCAAGGACGGCAAGATCATGATCGAGGACGGTCAGGGCAACATGGCCACCGTCACGATTGCCGATGTCGACCAGTCGAACGGTGTCATCCATGTGATCGACGGCGTGCTTCTGCCGAAGTCGTAATCGGCCTCGTCTACGGTTCGCCTTCAGTGACGAGGGCGGGCCGGCCGGCCGCGCGGGGCGACATCGCTTGCCTCTTGCCCCGTGCGGTCGGGTTTCAGCTTCCTTTTCCAAGCCGCGCGGCGAGCCGTGTGGCCTTTTGCATTTCCAGTGGATTGATGCCGCAGGAAAACCCGAGCGCCTCGATCCGTTCCAGCGCCGCCAGCGTGTCGACATTGCCGCGCGCACCAGGCGCATAGGGACACCCGCCAAGACCGCCGACCGAGGCGTCGAACACGCGCAGGCCGCGGGCAAGCGACGCTTCGATCATCTCAAGCGCGGTGGCATTGGTGTCGTGAAAATGTCCGGCCAAGCGGTCCGCCGGGATCCTCGACAGCACCACATCGAGCAGCGCTGAAAGCGTCGCGGCGGTGCCCGCCCCGATGGTGTCGCCCAGCGAGATCTCGTAGCAGCCCATCTCCAGAAGCATTTCCGCGACCTTCGCAACGGCCGCCGGTGCGGTTGTCCCGTCATAGGGGCAGGCGATCGCGCAGGAGAGATACCCGCGCACCGGCATGCCGTCGGCGCGGGCCTGTTCCATGAGCGGATGGAAGCGCTCAAGGCTTTCGGCAATCGAGCAATTGAGATTGGCACGGCTGAAGCCCTCGGACGCCGAGGCGAAGACCGCGACCTCGTCGACGCGCGCCGCTTTCGCCGCCTCGTAACCCTTGAGGTTCGGCGTCAGCGCGGCCATTGCGACGCCCGGCACGCGCGCGATCCCGGCCATCACCTCGGTCCCATCCGCCATTTGCGGCACCCAGCGCGGACTGACGAAGCTGGCCGCCTCGATCTTCCGGAGCCCTGTTCGCGACAGCGCGTCGACCAGCGCGACCTTCTCCGCTGTGGGCACGAAGGTCTTGATGTTCTGCAGCCCGTCGCGCGGGCCGACCTCGAAGAGCGTGACGTGGCTCGTGCTCATGGCGGTCACTTCAGTCGCGCGGAGGCTGCTTCGGGCAGCCATGTGACGATGTCGGGAAACAGCGCGAAGAGCACGAGCACGACGAGCTGAATGGCGAAGAACGGCAAGACGCCGCGATAGACCTGTCCGATGCCGATCCCCTCCGGCAGCACGCCCTTGAGGTAGAACAGCGTGTAGCCGAAGGGCGGGGTGATATAGGCCATCTGCGCGGTGATCATGAACAAGACGCCGAACCACAGCGGATCGAAGCCGAGCGTCTTCACGATGGGCAGGAAGACGGGCACGCACAAGAGGATGATGCCGATCTCGTCGAGGAACAGCCCGAGCAGGATCAGCACCAGCAGCATGGCGGCGAGAACCACCCAGCGCGAGGCCTCGAGCGTTTCCACGAAGCCGAGCACGGAATCCGCGCCCCCGGTTGCGACGAAGACGGAGATGAAGGCGCGCGCGCCGATGGTGATCCACAAGATCATGGCGGTGACGCGCAAGGTGTCGGTGGCCGCCGACGACAGGCTGGAAAGCTGCAGGCGTCCCGAGACGGCGGCCGACAGCAGCGCGCCGAGCACGCCGACTGCGGCGGCTTCCGTCGGTGTGGCAAGCCCCATGTAGATGGTGCCGAGCACGCTGGCGATGACGAAGGCCGGCAGTACCAGCGTCTTCAATGTGGCAAGCCGCGCGCCGAGGTTGACGCGCGCGACCGGTTCGGCGATTGGCGCGAGAGACGGGTTCAGCCTGACCCGGACGTAGATGTAAAGGCTGTAGCCGACCGCCAGAATGATGCCCGGGACGACGCCCGCGATGAACATTTTGCCGATCGAGATCTGCGCGGTGATCGCATAGACGATGGTGACGACCGAGGGGGGAATGAGAATGCCGAGCGTGCCGCCGGCGCAGATCGCACCCAAAGCCAGAGGCGGATGATAACGCCGCGCCAGCATCGAGGGCAGGGCGAGAATGCCCATCGCCGCCACCGCCGCGCCGACGACGCCGGTCATCGCCGCCATGATCGTGCAGATCACGATGGTGCCGATGGCAAGGCCGCCGGACAGGCCCTGGAACCAGGTTTCCATCGCCGTGTAGAGATCGTCGATGATCGAGGATTTTTGCAGGATCGACGCCATCAGCACATAGAGCGGGATCGCCATCAGCGCCTCGGAGGTCATCGTCTCGAATGTGTTGAGCACCGCGACGATGAGCGCGCTTGGACCCCAGATCGTGACGGTCGCCAGAAACGCGATGGCGCCCAGGACGAAGGCAAGTCCCGCGCCGGTGAGCATCAAGAGAACGAGAGAGGCGAACATGCCGACGAGAACGAGGGAGGATTCCATCACCGCGCCTCCCGCTCGGGCGCAAGCAACACGAGTTCGGCAAGGGCCTGCAGCATGAGGAGAAGAGCGGCCAGCGGCAGCACCGCCTTCGCCGGCCAGATCACCGGGTTCCAGGCTGAGTAGCTGGTTTCGCCGTATGTGTAGGACTGAAGCGCGAGCGGTGCGCTGAACCACAGCAGGATCGCGCCGAAGAGCAGGGCGAGCAGGGCCGCGCAGATCTTCAGGGCGAGTGCCACACGCCCGCTGGCGCGCGCCGACAGGATGTCGACCGCGACATGCCCGCCGCTGTGCAGCAGATAGGGGCCGCCGAGCAGGAAGAACGGGCCGAACAGGAGGGCCGCGAGTTCCGGCGCCCAGGAGGTCGGGTTTTCCAGGCTGTAGCGGGAAAACACCTCGAAGAGCATCAGGCCGGCGATCGCATAGACCAGCCACTTGGTGAGCGAAAACAGCGCCTTGTTGAGCGCGGTGAGCGCCCGTGCCGCGGCATGCATGTCGATGGCCTCGCAGAAAGACGGTGACCGCCCGGCCAGAGGGGCCGGGCGGATCGATCCGGATGGATCGGCGACGGGATCAGAGCAGGCGCAGATCCTTCATCAGGATGCGCTGCGTGTCCATCATTTCCATGGCGAGCGCGTCGCCCTTGGTCGCCTTTTCCCAGGCGGCAACGGCCTTGACGCGGGCCTCGGCCACATCGGCGGGGTCGAGCGTGATGACCTCGACGCCGGCCTCCTCGAACTTTGCGGTGTATTCCGCATTGGCAACGAGGATGTCCTGACGCAGGGCGCCGGAGACTTCGCGCGCGGCCACTTCCAGCGCGGCCCGCTGCTGGTCGTCCAACTGCCCGTAGGCGGCCGTGTTGGCGACATAGGAGGTCGCGGTGCTCGGCTGGTGCACGCCGGGCAGGATCAGGAAGCTTGAGACTTCGTGCAGGCCTTCTTCATAGTTGGCCTTGATGTCGCCGCGGTCGGCGAAGTCGATCAGCCCCTTGTCGAGCGCCGAGTAGACTTCCGAGGTGGGCAGCGGCGAGACGGTCACGCCGAAGTCGGCCATCACGGCGGAGGCGAGGCCGACGAAGCGGCCCTTCAGGCCCTCCATGTCGGCGATCTTGCGGATCTCGACCTTGGAATGGATCGGCTCTTCGCCGTAGACGGTCGGCGCGATGTAGGTCAGGCCGGCGGGCGCGTAGGACTTTTTCGCCAGGTCGAGACCGCCGCGCTCATAGAACCATGCCTCGTACTGATCCGCCTCGGGAAAGCCGAAGGGAACCGTGGAGGTGAAGCCGTGGGCCGGGATCTTGCCGGCTGTGTAACCGTCAAAGGTTTTCATCAACTGGAACGCACCGCCGCGCACGGCGTCGAAGGCCTGTGCGTTTGGCACGATCTGGCCGCCGGCAAACGGCGTGATCTCGAGGCTGCCGCCGGTGAGCTGCTTCACGCGTGCGCAAAAGCGCTCTTCGTAGATCATCGGCGTGGTGCCGCCGCCCCAAAGCGCCTGCATCCGCCATTTGGTTGCACCCTGGGCGCGAACCGAGGACGCGGATACGATGGCCGGAGCCGCTAGGGCCGCAACGCCTGCGCCGCGCAGGAATGAACGCCTGCTGGAATTCGTCATGAGTGTTTCCTTCCCGTTTTGTTGTGGAACCGCCGTTTCGGACCTCTGCCGGTCGGCGGTTTCCGTTTCGCCGGCCGTTATCTCGCGGCCAGCAGATCCTTCGCCTTGCCGACGCTGACATCTCCGGAGGCGGCGAGCGCCTTGGCGATGACGTCGACATCCGCCCCCTTGGCGCCGGCCACGATCGCGATGTTGCGGGCGTGCAGCGCCATGTGGCCTTTCTGGATGCCTTCGGTGGCAAGCGCGCGCAGCGCTGCCATGTTCTGCGCAAGGCCGACGGCGGCGGTGATTTCCGCCAGTTCCTGCGCGCTGGTCACGCCCAGAACCTTGAGGGCGGCCTGCGCTGCCGGATGGGTCTTGGTTGCACCGCCGACGAGGCCGAGCGCCAGCGGCAGCTCGATGGTGCCGGTGAGCATGCCCGCGGGCGTCAGCTCCCAATGGGTGAGAGACGTGTAGCGGCCGTTGCGGGCGGCAAAGGCATGCGCACCGGCCTCGATCGCGCGCCAGTCGTTGCCGGTCGCGACGACGACGGGGTCGATGCCGTTCATGATGCCCTTGTTGTGGGTGGCGGCGCGGTAGGGATCGATCAGCGCCAGTGCACAGGCTTCCACCATGCCGCGCGCAACCTCCGCGCCGTCGAGCGTCTTCGTCGTCAGCGCTTCGGGCGTCAGTTCGACGCGCGCCCGGGCAAGCCGGCGGTCGGCGAGATTGGAGAGGATCCGCAGCCGAACATTGCCGCCGGCGATCTCCGCGACCCGCGGCGCGATGGTTTCCGCCATGGTATTGACGGTGTTGGCCCCCATTGCATCGCGAACGTCCACAAGCAGATGCAGCACGACCATCGCGCCGACCGGCGAGGTCTCGAAGGTCTGGACCTCGATCGCCTTGCAGCCGCCGCCGAGCCCGATCAGCACGGTGTCGCGGGCGTTGGCCATCTCGATGAGTTCGGCCTCAGCGCCGAGCAGGCGCTGGCGCGCGCCATGCACGTCGCCGATGCCGAGGACCTGGATCTGCGCGCGCATGATCGGCGCGTCACTGGAGGTGACGAAACCGCCGCAACCGCGCGCGATGCGCGCCATGTAGGAGGCCGCCGCGACGACGGAGGGCTCCTCGACCGCCATCGGCACGAGATAGTCGCGGCCGTTCACCGTGAAGTTGGAGGCAATGCCGAGCGGCAGCTCGAACGTGCCGATGACGTTTTCGATCATGCCGTTGGCGGTCGTGAGCGGCAGCGCGTTTCCGGCAAGGGCGGCGCTGTCTTCCGCCGAAAGTCCGGCGATGTCCGCAAGCTTGGCCAGGCGATCCGCCGGCTCCAGCGCGCGCAGGCCCTCAAGCCGGGAGGTATAGTTGTGGCGCTGCGATGTGGGGTCGCTCATTCATGTCTCCCTGTACGCCGCCTCCTGTTGGAGCGGTCATTGTTGGAGCGGGGCGATGGGGCGCACCCGTCGGCGACAGCACGATCCGCGAAGGCGAAGCGTGCAGCTGACGTGGGCGCGGATGCACTCCGCTCATCGTGTTTTTTGTCAGGGATCGGATTAGGTGGCCGGATCGTTTGGGAGAAGGTACAGTTTGGGGAAATATGCCAAAACCATACCGACACGAAAACTGGTACAGTTTTTAGGGCTATCTTGTGACAAAGACCGAAACCATCGTTGCGGAGGTCCGGCGCAGGATCGAGAAGGGCCTGCTTCCTCCTGGTGCGAAGCTTGCCTCGATCCGGCGGGCGGCAGAGGAGTTCAGCGTCTCCAAGAACACGGCTGTGGAAGCTTACGACCGCCTCGTTTCCCTCGGGCTGATCGTCGCGCGTCCCGGCGCGGGGTTTTCGGTCGTGGCGGCGGCCCGGCCCGTACGCGGCGACGAGGCGCCGCCGCATCTTGTCGAGGCGGTGGACAGCGTGTCGCTGCTGCGCGCTCAGCTCGACCAGAACTACCAGGTGCGTGTCGGCGACGGCCGGCCGCCGGCGGCCTGGATGGAAGGCATCCTGCCCAAACGCGCGCTCGGCGCGTCGGGAGAGGCGACGGCGGACAGCTCCGGCTACGGTTCGCCGAAGGGCTATCGCGGCTTGCGCGAGCTGATCGCCGCGCGGTTTCGCGCCCGCGACATCGCGCTCGACGCCGATCGCGTGGTCACCACCTTCGGCGCCAATCATGCGCTCGATCTCATCATCCGCCGCTATCTGTCGCCGGGCGACACGGTGCTGGTCGATGATCCCGGCTACTACCCGCTCTTTGCCAAGCTGAAATTCGCCCAGGTTCGCCAGGTGGGCGTGCGGCGCGGTCCGCAGGGGCCCGACCTGGATGATTTGCGGGCCTGTGCCGAGCGCGAACGCCCGTCGTTTTTCTTCACCCAGTCGCATGCCCAGAACCCGACCGGCGGGTCGATCGACCTTGCCCATGCCCATGGCGTGCTGCAGATCGCCGAGACCCATGGCTTCCGGGTTGTCGATGACGATCCCTTCGTCGATCTTCCCGGCGCGCGCGGGGTGCCGCTTGCCGCCCTTGACCAGCTGCGCAACGTGATTTTCGTCGGCTCCTTCTCCAAGACGGTTTCAGCGAGCTTTCGCAGCGGCTATATCGCCGCCGCCGCCGACATCGTTGATGAACTGGCGGAACTGAAAATGATCACCGCCGTCAACAGCTCCCGGTTCTCGGAACTGATGATCGCCGACATGATGACCTCTCGCCGATACGACAAGCACCTGAAGCGACTGGGACAAAGGGTGGAAACGGCAAGCGCGGACCTGAGCGCGGTGTTGAAGAGGCTCGGGCTTGCCACGCTGGCGCTGCCGGGGCACGGCTACTACACCTATCTGGAACTGCCGCAGGGAACCAGTGATCTCGAGATCGCGCAGCGCGCCGCCCGCGACAGCATCTTTCTGGCGCCAGGCACCTTCTTCGCGGCCGATCCCGCCCGGCAGCGCCCGGGCTTGCGCATCAACATCACGCGCGCGGGCGATCCCCGGTTCGTGGCGTTTCTCAAACGGCTTGCAGCGGGGATGTAGCGGGGGCTGGCGTTACTGCTTGCGGTCGACCGCGCCGACGTCGAGCATCGGCGAGGCGTCGATGGCGCCCGCGTTCAGCATGGAGCCGACCTTTTCCAGGACGGCTACTATCATCGCCTGTTCCCAGTCCTGCAGGCTGTTGAACTGCGACGCGAAGACCTCCTGCAGGGCGTCCGGCGCGGTCTTCAGCGTTTCGCGTCCTGCGTCCGTGACCGTCACCCAGACGATTCGCCTGTCGATCTCGCCGCGCGTCCGCTTTACCAGGTCGCGTGCCTCGAGCTTGTCGAGCAGCGAGGTGGCGGTCGCCTGTCCGACCCCGGCGCGCGAGGCGATCCCCTTGGGGGAAATCTCGTCCGACTCGGCCACGATCGACAGCACGATGAACTGCGGCGTGGTCAGTCCTGTCGCGCGCGCGAGGGTGCGCGCGTTCAACTCCGTCGCGCGCAGGATGCGACGCAGTGCGATGAGACTGGTTTGAACCCGATTTTCCATGAAATGGCTCTTTGACGCGATTCTCAGTTAGGTAGCAGACTAATTATTATTCGATAAGCGAATTTTTTGGTCGACGTAGGGTATGGGAAACGCTTGGCTTTCCGCCATTATGCCATTTTTTTTGGCGCTTGAGGTTGAAAACTAGTTCGATAGACGTAATATCCAATCCGAACAGAGAAGAGGATTCCATGTCCCTTACCCCGATTAAATCCGCTCGCCGGACAGACGATGAGATCGTCTTCCGAAAGCCGACCGCCGAAGATGGTGCCGATATCTGGCGCCTGATCGGCGAATGCGGCCCCCTCGATGAGAATTCGATGTATTGCAATCTCCTGCAATGCGATCACTTCGCTGACACATGTGTCGTCGCCGAACGCAAGAGCGACGGCGAGACCGTCGGCTGGGTGTCGGCCTATATCCTCCCAGATCAGCCTGACACCGTGTTTGTCTGGCAGGTTGCGGTTGCGGAAGCCGCTCAGGGCCAGGGTCTCGGCAAGCGTCTGCTCGCTGAGCTTCTCAACAGGGAAGCCTGTGCCGACGTGCAGCAGTTGAAGACCACGATTACCTCGGACAATGATGCCAGCTGGGCATTGTTCACGTCTCTCGCGCGCCGCCGTGATGCGAAGCTGCTGCGTGAGCCGTACTACCGTCGCGATGCGCATTTCGATGGCGAGCATGCCACCGAGCACATGGTGACCCTGCGCTTCGAGGAGAGGGCGCGCAGCGCTGCGTGACGCGCGCTGCCGCCATTCGTTCTCCCAAGCGCTGTTTTTCTCAGCATGAGACATCTCGAAAGGATGCGACATGACGACCGTCAACACTGACGACCGTACCATTTTTGCACGCCGCGAGTCGGAAGCCCGCAGCTATTGCCGCAGCTTCCCCAAGGTGTTCACCAAGGCCACTGGCGCTGTTCTCAGCGACAGTGAGGGCCATGATTACATCGACTTTCTCGCTGGCTGTTCCTCGCTCAACTACGGGCACAACGACCCCGACATGAAGCAGGCGCTGATCGACTACATCAGTGCCGACGGGGTGACCCATGGCCTGGACATGCACACCAAGGCCAAGGCCGAGTTCCTGAGCGCATTCGAGAAGATTATTCTCGAGCCGCGCGGCATGGACCACAAGGTCATGTTCATGGGGCCGACAGGCGCCAATGCGGTCGAGGCCGCACTGAAGCTTGCCCGCAAGGTGACCAAGCGTACCAATGTGATCACCTTCACCAACGGCTTCCATGGCGTGACGCTTGGTGCTTTGTCGGCGACCGGCAATGGCTATCATCGTGGCGGGGGCGGCGTGTCGCTTCCCGACGTCACGCGCATGCCCTTCGACAACTACCTGAAGTCGGGCGGCGATGCGGCCGACCTGCTCGAGGCCATGCTCTCCGATCCGTCCGGCGGCATCGACGCCCCGGCGGCGATCCTGCTGGAAACCGTGCAGGGCGAGGGTGGCTTGAACGCCGCCAGCGCCGAATGGGTGCGGCGCGTCGAGCAGATCGCGCGCGATCATGGTGCGCTGTTCATCATCGATGACATTCAGGCCGGCGTCGGCCGAACGGGCACCTTCTTCAGCTTCGAAGACATGGGCGTGTCGCCCGACCTCATCACCATGGCGAAGTCGCTGTCCGGCTACGGGCTTCCGTTTGCCGCGATGCTGATCAAGCCGGAATACGACATCTTCGGCCCGGCCGAGCACAACGGCACGTTCCGGGGCAACAACCACGCTTTTGTGACCGCCCGCGTCGCCATCGAGAAGTACTGGTCGGACGATGCCTTCCAGAAGGGCATCAACGAGCGCGCGGATATTCTTGAAAAGCACCTGGAAAAGGTGCGCGACATGTTGCCGAACGCCCGGCTGAAAGGCCGGGGCATGATGCGTGGCGTCGATGTCGGCTCGGGCGAGCTGGCAAGCGACATCTGCGCGCGCTGTTTCGAGGAAGGTCTGATCATCGAGACCTCCGGCGCCTATGACGAAGTCGTCAAGGTGCTGGCGCCATTGAATATCGACAAGGCGCTGTTTGAGCGCGGTCTCGGTATCCTCGAGGAAGCCGTTGCCAGCTGCGTCCAGTCCACAAGCATTGCTGCGGAGTAAAGAGTATGATTGTCAGGGATTTTCACGAAGCCAAGAAGACCGATCGCAGGGTTGCGGCCGGAAACTGGGAAAGCGTGCGTCTGTTGCTCAAGGACGACAACATGGGCTTCAGCTTTCACATCACCACGATCAAGGCGGGGAGTGAAAGCCAGTTCCATTACAAGCATCACTTCGAGAGCGTTTATTGCGTCTCCGGCGACGGATCGATCACCGATCTCGCCACCAACGAGACGCATGAGATCCGCCCCGGCGTGATGTATGCGCTCGACCAGCACGACAAGCACATCCTGCGCGGCGGCAAGGAGGACATGATCCTCGCCTGCGTGTTCAACCCGCCGGTCACCGGCAACGAGGTGCACCGCGAAGACGGCTCCTACGCGCCGGAAAACGAGGCCGTCTGAGGCCGCTTATCGACAACGGGGGAGGCGGGCGACGGTGTCGCCTCTCCTGACATGAACGCAATGCATGGCGGCGTTTGCGCCGCCTGTTTCGGGGTCTGCACGATGCAGGCCCTTCGGTCGCTGATCCGCGCAGGGGCATCCCCGCAGCCGGACGATGATCAACAAAAGGGTTTGATCCGACAATGACCAACTTCAATGAACAGACTGGCTCTTCTCTCGAGGCCCGCCCCGTGGACGCGGCGACGGACGCAAAGGTGTCCGGCGCGCACACTGTGGAAAAGATCGGTGGCACGTCGATGAGCCGTGCCCGCGAGCTCGTGGACACGATCCTGGTTGGCAATCGCAGCCAGGACGAACTGTACAATCGGGTCTTCGTGGTGTCCGCCTTCGGCGGCATCACCAATATGCTGCTGGAAGACAAGAAGACCGGCAAGCCGGGCGTCTACGCGCTGTTCGCCGACGCGGATGAAGACCATGGCTGGATGGAAGCGCTCAACGACGTCGCGCGCGAGATGTACCGTATCAACGGCGAGATCTTCGACGAATCCGCCGACCGCGATTCCGCGAATGAATTCGTGCGCGAACGCATCGAGGGCGCCCGCGGGTGCCTGCTCGATCTGCAGCGCCTGTGCTCCTACGGTCACTTCAACCTGTCCGAACACATGATGACGACGCGAGAGTTGTTGTCCGGTCTGGGCGAGGCGCATTCGGCCAACAGCCTTGCGCTGCTGCTGCGCCGTCACAACGTCAACGCCCGCTTCGTCGACCTGTCGGGTTGGCGTGACGAAAGCCAGCCCAGTCTCGACGAGCGGATCGAAACGGCGTTTTCCAAGATCGACGTCAGTCGCGAACTTGCCATCGTGACGGGCTACGCGCAGTGCCGCGAAGGCCTGATGCGCGAGTACGACCGCGGCTATTCCGAGGTGACCTTCGCTCAGATCGCCGCGCTTTCGGGCGCGCGCGAGGCGATCATTCACAAGGAGTTCCATCTCTCCAGCGCCGATCCGCGTCTGGTGGGAACGGATGCGGTGCGCAAGATTGGCCGGACCAACTACGACGTGGCCGATCAGCTGTCCAACATGGGCATGGAGGCGATCCATCCCAACGCCGCCAAGACGCTGCGCCAGGCGGGCGTGCCATTGCGCGTGACCAACGCCTTCGAGCCGGAGGATCCGGGCACGCTGATCGACGCGGAGCCGGCGGAAACTCCGGGCGTGGAGATGGTCACCGGCATTCCGGTCACCTCCTTCGAGGTGTTCGAGCAGGACATGGTCGGCGTGAAGGGCTACGACGCGGCAATCCTCGACGTCCTGACGCGCCACAACGTGCGCATCGTCTCCAAGGTGTCGAACGCCAATTCGATCGTGCACCACGTCGAGGCGCCGCTGAAGCTGTTGAAGCGGGTCGAGCAGGACCTGATGAAGCGTTATCCGTCTGCGCGCATCGCCACCCGACGTTCGGCCATCGTGTCCGTGATCGGGCGCGACCTCACGGGCCTGAGCGTCATGCTGGAAGGGCTCAAGGCGCTGGATGCGGCCGATATCCAGGTGATTTCCTCGCAGGACACCGGGCGAAAGGTGGACGTCCAGTTCATCGTCGGCGGCAAGGACAAGGATGCGGCGGTCAAGGTGTTGCACCAGGCTTTTTGCGAGGGTGAAACGCATGCCTTGAGTCCGACGGCGACCGGGTCCGGTTCCGACACCGGCCGGTCTGCGGCGATGTCGCAGGCGGCCTGACCAGGGCAAATTGAGGCTTTAGGCCTTCGGGGAAGACATGGACGAAGCGGCGCGGGGGCACCTCCCGCGCCGTTTTGTGTTTGCGGGAAGGGGGTGTCTGTGTCTCGCTCAAACGCGAACAGTTGGAACGCGCAAACCGAATGGCGGGGCGGTGCGAAGCATGTGATGGGCCGGCGCCGCGACGCTTTGCAAGTCGATGAAATGTCACATGTCGGATCATGTGAGGTCGGAACCGGCGCGGCGATTGCGATCAAGATTGCCGACCTCTTGCAAGCGCAGGAAACTTTGGGCGAAATCGGGATTTCACGGTCCGCGTTTCGGTTGGCAGGCTCGGAGATCCCGGAAGTTTAGCCCGCGTTGCGGCCCGGTGCCGCGCGTAAGCGCTTTTGGGATTTTTTTAACCCGCGTTTGCACGCCGTTCACGCCCGCTTGCGCCGTGCCATCATGGCGTGCATCGAGGGTGGAAGTGCACCTCGTTTCTTGCTTTACTCGGCGTCATGAACGACGGCTCGCAACCCCATCCGCCAGCGATCGCGCAAACCGCCGGTCGCGCCGACATCATTGTCCAGATCGTGGGCGACGGGAACTCCGTCGTGTCCGGCCATCCGGCCTTGAAGCTCACCCGCTTCGATACCCTGGCCACGGTGCTCACCGACGACACGGGCCGGCCGGTCGAAACCGACCTTCTGCGCGCCTACAAGAAAGACACGATCCCGCTGATCGGCCGCGACGAGACGCTCGCGACGCTACGCGCGTGGCTTGCCTCGGACGAGCCAATATCCGCGCTCGGCATGGTCGGCCGCGCGGGGCGGGGCAAGACGCGCCTCGCGCTGGAACTGTGTCGGGAGCTTGCCGGGCAGGGCTGGCGGGCCGGGTTTCTCACCACGGACCGGCTCGAGGCGTTCCGCAAACAACAGAACGTGACGGAGTGGGGATGGAACGCGCCGACACTTGTTGTTGTCGACTATGCGGCCGGCCAGGTCGCGCCCTTGCGCCGCTGGCTTGTCGAGCTTGCCGACCACCGGCGTCGGCTGGCGCCGGTCTCGCCGGAAGCGCCACCGCTGCGGATTGTGCTGCTGGAGCGTCAATACAACCCGCAGGTCGGCTGGTGGGCCGATCTCTTCGCCGGCGGCGACACGGAGGGCGAGGCCCTGCGGTCGCTGCGCCATCGCGAAGTGCCGCTCGATCTTCCCGCCATCACGGACCCGGCCGTGCAACGCGACATCCTGGTCGAAACCGGCAAACGCCTCGGCAACGCGGAAGCCGAGAGCTGGGGCGACCGCCTGACGGACGAACAGGTGTCGGGGCTGACCTGGGGCGGCGAGCCGCTCTTCCTGATGATGGCCGCGATGCTGGTGGCCGAGAATGGACCGGTCTACCTGACCGGGCTGACGCGGCATGATCTGGCGGGCAACGTGGCGAAGCGCGAGCTGACCCGCATCGAGAGGCTCGCGCGGGCGCGCCTTGGCGATGGCGACGCGCCTGCGTTTCTCACGCATATGGCCGGCGCGTCGACCCTGCTCGGCGGCCTCGATCTCGGAAACGACCTGCGCGATCTGATCGCGGCGGAAAGCCAAGAGACCGGGCGAACAGAGGCCGGCAGTCCGGCCGGCATCGAAGGCGCGCTGCGCGACGCACTGCCCGGCGAGCCGGGCCGGATTGCGCCGATCGAGCCGGATGCGGTGGGCGAAGCGGCGCTGCTGACGCTGTTCGGCGATCTCGCGGGAGAAGAGCGCGACGACGATTTGATGCGCCTGGCGCGTCGAGCCCCGCCGGCGGCCGCCAGCGTGCTCATGCGCCTTTGTCAGGACTATGCGCCGACGGGCCGCGAAGAGCCGCTGCGCTGGGTCCAGGCGTTGGGACCAGCATTCGACGAGGATCTCGGCGCCCGTCTTGCGATCGCAGATAGCATTCCCCGTCACACAACGATCTTGCGGGAGTTCGCCGCGGCGTTCCAGGACGCCGTCACGGCGCGTTTGTCGGCCATGGTCGATCGCAATCACGATCTCGATCTGCGCGGGCTGTACGCTGGCAATCTCAACAACCTGGCGAACCGGTTGAGCGACCTCGGCCGGCGGGAGGAGGCGCTGTCGGCGGCGGAGGAGGCGGTGGGGCTCTATCGGGCACTTGCGGCGGCGCGTCCGGAGGCGTTCACGCCGGATCTGGCGATGAGCCTCAACAACCTGGCGAACCGGTTGAGCGACCTCGGCCGGCGGGAGGAGGCGCTGTCGGCGGCGAAGGAGGCGGTGAGGCTCTATCGGGCACTTGCGGCGGCGCGTCCGGAGGCGTTCACGCCGGATCTGGCGGGGAGCTTCAACAGCCTGGCGAACGTCTTGAGCGACCTCGGCCGGCGGGAGGAGGCGCTGTCGGCAGCGGAGGAGGCGGTGGGGCTCTATCGGGCACTTGCGGCAGCGCGTCCGGAGGCGTTCACGCCGGATCTGGCGATGAGCCTCAACAACCTGGCGAACGTCTTGAGCGACCTCGGCCGGCGGGAAGCGGCGCTGTCGGCGGCGGAGGAGGCGGTGGGGCTCTATCGGGCACTTGCGGCGGCGCGTCCGGAGGCGTTCACGCCGGCTCTGGCGATGAGCCTCAACAACCTGGCGAATGTCTTGAGCAACCTCGGCCGGCGGGAGGAGGCGCTGTCGGCGGCGGAGGAGGCGGTGGGGCTACGCCGGTCGCTTGCGGCGGCGCGTCCGGAGGCGTTCACGCCGGATCTGGCGACGAGCCTCAACAACCTGGCGGGCTTCTTGAGCAACCTCGGCCGGCGGGAGGAGGCGCTGTCGGCGGCGGAGGAGGCGGTGGGGCTACGCCGGTCGCTTGCGGCGGCGCGTCCGGAGGCGTTCACGCCGGATCTGGCGGGGAGCTTCAACAACCTGGCGGGCTTCTTGAGCGACCTCGGCCGGCGGGAGGAGGCGCTGTCGGCGGCGGAGGAGGCGGTGGGGCTCTATCGGGCACTTGCGGCGGCGCGTCCGGAGGCGTTCACGCCGGATCTGGCGATGAGCCTCAACAACCTGGCGAGCTTCTTGAGCGACCTCGGCCGGCGGGAGGAGGCGCTGTCGGCGGCGGAGGAGGCGGTGGGGCTGCGCCGGTCGCTTGCGGCGGCGCGTCCGGAGGCGTTCACGCCGGATCTGGCGGGGAGTTTCAACAACCTGGCGAGCTTCTTGAGCGACCTCGGTCGGCGGGAGGAGGCGCTGTCGGCGGCGGAGGAGGCGGTGGGGCTGCGCCGGTCGCTTGCGGCGGCGCGTCCGGAGGCGTTCACGCCGGATCTGGCGATGAGCCTCAACAACCTGGCGAACCGGTTGAGCAACCTCGGCCGGCGGGAGGAGGCGCTGTCGGCGGCGGAGGAGGCGGTGGGGCTGCGCCGGTCGCTTGCGGCGGCGCGTCCGGAGGCGTTCACGCCGGATCTGGCGACGAGCCTCAACAACCTGGCGAGCGTCTTGAGCAACCTCGGCCGGCGGGAGGAGGCGCTGTCGGCGGCGGAGGAGGCGGTGGGGCTGCGCCGGTCGCTTGCGGCGGCGCGTCCGGAGGCGTTCACGCCGGATCTGGCGACGAGTCTGGCCGTTCTCGGGCTTCAGCACCGCGCGGCCGGGCGCCCAGACACCGAGATCGCGTGTTTTCGCGAGGCGGCCGAGCGGCTTTGGCCCTATGTCGAGCAGTACCCGGAAGGATTGGGAAACCTGTTCACCGCGATTTTGCAAAACCTCGTGCGCGCTCTGCAGGCGACAGGCACAAGCGAGGTCGAGATCCGGAACGCGCTTACCGAGTTTGGTGTGCATATCGCCGAGGACGACCCGGATGCGTAGGGGTGGGCCGATGAAGGTGCATCATGAGCGACAAACAGGACGCTCATGTCCCGTGCTTAAGCTGGATTGTCAGGAATGCAAATTCAATCGAGCGGGGTTTGTTGAACTTGAATCTGAGAAATATTTCCGAAAAATAGAATTTAAAATATTTGGTCATTGATATGAATAATAAAGGGGTCAGGGTAAATAGTATAGTTGAATTTCTTGGTCTTGGTGGGCGAGAGGACCTTTACTCTGATTCGCGAGGATATTTCATTCACGAGGAGACTCATTGGGATATCGTAATCAAAACCGCAACATTAGCGCGACAGTTAAAAAAAGAGGCGGATGGTGCTCTAAACGAAGAGATAATGAGTTTTCTCATTGTTGAGCAGTATCATCGTAGCGTTCGGGCAAAGGCATTGTTCGGTACTGAAGGGAGGAGTGGTGTGGATGATTTGACAATTTCGGCGCTCGCAATGAACTGGCTTGCATCTCAAGCTAAAGCGTTCGGGCAAGGTCTCGCCGGCCGGCTGACAAGGGATGCGGAAGCCAAGCTCTATGACTGGTTGAAAGCCAGGTTCGAAAGCGCGGGCAAGGGGGATCTGACGACGCTGGAAGCGACGCCGGACGATCCGCTTGCGGTCGAGACGGCGAAGGTCGGGCTTGCGCAATTGCTGCGGGAGAACCCGGAATATGTCGAGGAGTTGCGCGCGCTATGGGGCGCGCTCGGGGCGGAAACCGGTGACGTTAGGCAGAGTGTGAACACCGGCGGCGGATCAATTGGCGGCAGCGTGACCCAGGTCGTCGGGTCCAACAACACGTTTGGCAAGACCGACTGACGCCCGCGCGCGGTCCAAACCTGCGAGGTCAGGTGCCGGCTCAAGAAAGGGTTGATGATTTCAATATGGCGCGTGAGGACGGTTTGGATCGTTCTTGCCCCCAATTGGTGAAGTGAAAACATTGGGCAGCGAGTGGGAAATACGTGATCGACCGGATCCGTTGCATTGCAGCCGGATCAGTCATGCAAAATAGAAAAATTCTGGAAAAAGAAAAATGGCTCCCCGGGCCGGACTCGAACCAGCGACCCAGCGGTTAACAGCCGCTTGCTCTACCAACTGAGCTACCGGGGAACACTCCCGAGCGGTGCAGTGCATCGCATCGGTGGCGAGCATATAGCAAACGCATGCCCGCCTTGCCAAGGCCTTTGTCCCAAAAACTTTTCCACAAGCATGGATTTCAACGTCGTGCGTGCGCAAGCGGCGGAGACACGCACGCGCTTGTTGCGCGGAGCCTTGCAGGTTATGACTTGGCTTCCGGTCCTTCCTGCGCGGGCGCAAGCCCCAATGGGAAGGCGAAAGTCGGAATGCGGTGGGGGAGGACCCAATCCGGGCTCCCGAATCCGCAGCTGCCCCCGCAACTGTAAGCGGCGAGCCCCCTTGCGCAGACCACTGGACACGCTTCGTGTCCGGGAAGGGCAAAGGACCGGCGACGACCCGCGAGCCAGGAGACGAGCCGGAACGGGAAAAACGTCGCAAGCCGTCGGGTGGACGGCAGGAGGCCTGCCATATGAATTCGCATTTCGCCGGACGGGCATGTTCCGTCGGCTCCTGTCCCGCAATTCGTCAGCCGTCGGGCGTGCAGCATTCATGACCGTTCCGGCCGCGCATTGCGTGCTGGTGACGGGCGGCGCGCGCTCGGGCAAGAGCCTCTATGCGGAAGCGTTGATCCGCCAGAGCCGGCTTGCGCCCGTCTATGTCGCGACCTGCACCCCTCATGACGCAGAAATGGAAGAGCGTGTGGTGCGCCACCGTATCCAGCGCGGCGACGGCTGGGCGACAATTGAGGAACAGCGCGCCATCGCCGATGTGATCGCGCGCGAAAGCACGGCCGACCGCGCGATCCTCGTCGACTGCCTGACGCTGTGGCTCTCCAACCTGATGTTTGCCGACGCCGATATCGAGGCGGAAACGGACCGGCTTGTCGCCGCCCTGACCGAAGCAAAGGGGCCGGTCGTCTGCGTCACCAACGAAGTCGGCTCCGGCATCGTGCCGGAAAACCCGCTTGCGCGCCGCTTTCGCGATGCGCAGGGCCGCCTCAACAGATCCATTGCCGAAGCGGCGGACGCGGTGGTGCTTGTCGCCGCCGGCCAGCCGCTCGTCTTGAAGCCTTCCCCCGTTCAACCGGAGATCCGCCTATGACTGGTTCCCCTCACGCGCCGAAGTCGAAAATTCCCGCCACGATCATCACCGGGTTTCTGGGCGCGGGTAAGACCACGCTGCTGTCCAACCTTTTGCGCGAGGCCAGGGGCAAGCGCATCGCGCTGATCGTCAACGAGTTCGGCGACATGGGCTTCGACGGTTCGCTCGTCGACGGCTGTGCCGATCCCGATTGCGCGGCGGAGGATGTGGTGGAGCTGACCAACGGCTGCATCTGCTGCACGGTGGCCGACGATTTCCTGCCCACCATGGAAATGCTGATCGCCCGCGACGACGCGCCCGATCACATCGTCATCGAGACCTCCGGTCTGGCGCTGCCGCAGCCGCTGGTGCGCGCGTTTTCCTGGCCCTCGGTGAAAACGCGGGTGACGGTGGATGCCGTCGTCACCGTGGTGGACACGGCGGCGGTCGCGGAAGGCCGGGTCGCGAGCGACGAGGCAGCCGTTGCGGCCCAACGCGCGGCGGACGATGCGCTCGATCACGACAGTCCGGTGGAGGAGCTCTTCGAGGATCAACTCGCCTGTGCCGATCTCGTGGTGCTGAACAAGGCGGATCTGGTCGACGCCGCAGCCCTTGAAGCGGTGCGGGCCCACGTCGCGGCGCGCCTGCGTCCGGCGGTCGAGATCGTCACGGCGGAAAAGGGCGTGCTCTCCGCCGACGTGCTGCTCGGGCGGGCAAGTGCCGCGGAAGACGACATGGACGGGCGCAAGAGCCATCACGAGTCGCATCACGACCACGACCATGATCATGACGACGACCACGATCACGATCACCATCATCACGATCATGATCACGATGCCTTCGAAAGCCATGTCGTGGCGCTCACGGCCATTGCCTCGCTGGCCGATCTGAAGGCCCGCGTCGAGGCGGCGATGGCGCTTCCCGGCGTGCTCCGCATCAAGGGCGCGGTCGCCGTCGACGGCAAGCCGGCACCCGCAATGGTGCAGGCGGTCGGCCCGCGCGTGGAAACCTGGTTCGCCCGCGATGCGCGCGGCACCGGTCAGCTGGTGGTGATTGGCCTCGCCGGCTTCGATCTCGTCCGCGCGAGCGCGATCCTGAAAAACGCGCTGGCCGCGTAACGCAAGTCTGGCGCGAACAATCGCGGCAAGGGAGACGACATGCATATCCTGGCCGGGCGCAGCGGGCGCATCGACGAGGGCGACGAGGCGGTCGATCTTGAACAGACGCCCGCCGACGTCGTCTTCCTCTCCGCCGCCGATACGGAGCTTGCCTCGCTTGCGGGCGCTCTGCGCCGTCTGGGCGGGGACGCACCTTCGCTGCGCCTGGCCAGTCTGCTCGCGCTGTCGCATCCCTATTCGGTCGATCTCTACGCGGAGGCGACGCTCAAGGGATCGCGGCTCGTGATCGTCCGCCTGCTGGGCGGCGCGGAATACTGGCCCTACGGGCTGGAGCGGCTTGGAGAACTGGCGAACGGTTATGGCGTGAAGCTCGCGGTGATGCCGGGCGATGACCGCTGGGACGCGGATCTCGCGGCACGCTCCACGCTGGATACCGATGAGGTGCACCGGTTGTGGCGTTATTGCGCGGAAGGGGGCGCGGACAATCTCGCCAATCTTCTCACCCATGCGCGTCACTTGCTCGACGGAACGCCGGAGCCGGATCCGCCGCGCGCCCTGCCGCGTGCCGGCCTGTTTCGCCCCGGATCGACAGCTGCCGCACTCGACGACCTCAAGGCTGCATGGCGCGATCCGGATGCGCCAGTGGCCGCCATCGTCTTCTACCGCGCGCTGATGCAAAGTGCCGCGACCGAACCGGTCGAAGCGCTCGCGGAAGCCCTTGCCGCACGCGGGTTGAACCCGCTGCCCGTCTTCGTCGCCTCGCTGAAGGACACGGAATCCGCCGCCGTTCTCGCCTCGCTGTTCGAGGAGGCCGCGCCCGCCGTCGTGCTCAATGCCACGGCCTTCGCCGTCTCCAAGGCAGGCGTCGCGCATCGGCCGACGCCGCTCGATGCGCCCGGCGCATCTGTGCTGCAGGTGGTGTTTTCGTCGTCGTCGGAAGAGGGATGGCAATCCGCCGACCAGGGGCTATCGATCCGCGATCTGGCGATGCATGTGGTGTTGCCGGAAATCGACGGACGCATCACCACCCGCGCCGTCTCCTTCAAGGAGCAGGGCGAGCGCGACCCGCTGACGCAATCCTCGCCGGTGCGCTTCGTGCCCAAACCCGACCGTATCGATTTCGTCGCCGAGCTTGCCGCGCGCATGGCCGCGCTTCGGACCACGCCGGTGGCGGAAAAGAAACTCGCGCTGATTCTCGCCAACTATCCCAATAAGGACGGCCGGCTCGCAAATGGCGTCGGGCTAGACACACCGGCCTCCTGCGTTGCCGTTCTGAAGGCACTGGAAGGCGCGGGCTACGCCATCTCCGGCGCACCCGAGGATTCGGCCGCGCTGATGGCTGCGATCAGCTCCGGGCCGACCAACGCACTGGAAGACCGCCGCGCGCGGCACGGCGGCGCGGCGCTTGCGCTTGAAGACTATGCGACGCACTTCGAGCGCCTGCCGGGTGCGGTGCGCGATGCGGTGACCGAGCGCTGGGGCGTCGCCGAGGCCGATCCGCATGTCGAGGGCGGCGCGTTTCGTCTGGCGGTGACGCAGTTCGGCAATGCCGTCGTCGGCATCCAGCCCGCGCGCGGCTACAACATCGACCCCAAGGAAACCTATCACGACCCCGACCTGGTGCCGCCGCACCACTATTTCGCCTTCTACATCTGGCTGCGCGAGATCCTCGGCGTTCATGCGGTCGTGCATCTCGGCAAACACGGCAATCTGGAATGGCTGCCGGGCAAGGCGCTGGCCTTGTCAGAAAACTGTTTTCCGGAAGCCGTGCTCGGGCCGGTGCCGAACGTCTATCCCTTCATCGTCAATGATCCGGGGGAGGGCGCGCAGGCCAAGCGGCGCAATGCAGCCGTCATCGTCGATCACCTGACGCCGCCGCTGACGCGGGCCGAAAGCCACGGCGTGTCGCAGGAGCTGGAGGTGTTGCTCGACGAATATTATCTGGCGCAAGGGGTCGATCCGCGCCGCCTCAAGGCGTTGACGCGCGACATCCTGGAGACAGCGACGCGGCATGGACTGGACCGCGACATCGGCCTCACCGACGCCATGGACGAGGAAACGCGTCTCGCACGCCTTGATGCCCATCTCTGCGATCTCAAGGAATTGCAGATCCGCGACGGGCTGCATGTGCTGGGCGCCTCACCCGACGGGCGGCTGCTCACCGATCTCCTGTCGGCGATGGTGCGCGTGCCGCGCGGCGAGGGAGCGGAGAACGCCGGGATCACCCGCGCGCTGGCGCGGGATCTGGGGCTTGAGGCGTTCGACCCGCTCGATTGCGCCTTCGAGGCGGCATGGCAGGGGGCGCGGCCCGATGCGCTGGCCCGTGTCTCCGACGCGCCCTGGCGCAGTGCGGGCGATACGGTGGAGCGGCTGGAGCTGATCGCCGGCGAGGTGATTGCACGTGGCGAGGCGCCCGAGGAGTGGACCGCGACCCGCGCCGTGCTTGGCGAGATTGCGACGCGTATAGCGCCTGCCGTCACCGCCTCGGGCGTGTGCGAGATGCGCGGTGTGCTCGATGCGCTCGGCGGACGTTTCGTGCCGCCCGGACCCTCCGGCGCGCCGACGCGCGGACGACCTGACGTGCTTCCGACGGGGCGCAATTTCTATTCCGTCGACGTCCGTGCCGTGCCGACAAAGACCTCCTGGAGGATCGGCGCGGCAAGTGCGGAACGGCTGGTGGAGCGGCATTTCCAGGACGAGGGCGACTATCCGCAGGCCGTTGTCCTGACCTGCTGGGGAACGGCGAACATGCGCACCGGCGGCGATGACGTGGCGCAGGCGCTGGCGCTGATCGGCACGCGCCCCAAGTGGGAGCCGGGGTCGGGCCGCGTCACCGGCTTCGACATCCTCTCCCTTGCCGAACTCGGCCGACCGCGCATCGACGTGACGCTCAGGATTTCCGGCTTTTTCCGCGATGCCTTCCCGCATCAGATCGACCTGTTCCAGTCGGCTGTCGCGGCCGTTGCGGCGCTTGAGGAACCGGCGGACGCCAATCCGCTGGCCGATCGGGTCAGGACCGAAACGCGGCGGCTGATCGAAGCGGGAGAGCCTGCGGACCGGGCCGCGCGCACGGCCGCCTACCGCGTGTTCGGCTCCAAGCCCGGCGCCTATGGCGCGGGCCTTCAGGCGCTGATCGACGAGGGCGTTTGGTCCGAGCGGTCGGACTTTGCCGATGCGTTTCTGGCGTGGGGCGGCTATGCCTATGGCGGCGGCGTTCAGGGCGATGCGGCGCGCGGCGCGCTGGAGGAGCGCCTGTCAAAGGTCGACGCGGTTTTGCACAATCAGGACAACCGCGAGCACGATCTTCTCGACAGCGACGATTACTATCAGTTCGAGGGCGGGCTCGCGGCGACGGTTGAAACGCTGAAAGGGGCTGCGCCGAAGATCTATCACAACGACCATTCGCGCCCCGAGCGCCCGGTGATCCGCACGCTGTCGGAGGAGATCGGCCGGGTGGTGCGCGGTCGCGCGGCCAATCCCAAGTGGATCGCCGGCGTCATGCGCCACGGCTACAAGGGCGCTTTCGAGATCGCGGCGACGGTCGACTATCTCTTTGCCTTCGCGGCGACGACCCACGCGGTCGGGGACCATCACTTCGACCAGCTCTTCGAGGCCTATCTGGATGACGCGGCCGTGCGAGAGTTTATCGCCGAGGCCAATCCCAAGGCGCTTGAGGAAATCGAGGCGCGCTTCCGCGAGGCGGTGGAGCGCGGACTGTGGACGCCGCGGCGCAATTCCACGCGCGCGGCACTGACACCGACACAAGGGGAGACGATCGGGTGAGCGACAAGAAAGCGGAAATGACCGAAGAGGAACTGAATGCCCGCCACGCGGAGAAGATGCGCAAGAAGAAGGCGGCGCGCGACAAGATCATGGCGACCAAGACCATCGAGAAGGGGCTCCTGATCGTCCACACCGGCAAGGGCAAGGGCAAGTCGACGGCCGGCTTCGGCATGGTGTTCCGCTCGCTGGGTCACGGCCACAAGGTCGCGGTGGTGCAATTCGTCAAGGGCCGGATCGAAACCGGCGAGCGCATGGCGCTCGACCGCTTCTCCGACCTCGTCACCATTAAGCGCATGGGCGAGGGCTTCACCTGGGAAACCCAGGACCGCCAGCGCGACATCGAGGCCGCGCGTCAGGCCTGGGAGGCGGCCAAGGACATGATCCGCTCGCGGGAGTATCGTATCGTGCTGTGCGATGAACTCAACATCGTGCTGCGCTACGATTACCTCGCGATTGACGAGGTCGTCGCCTTCCTGCGCGACGAAAAGCCCGAGGACGTTCATGTCGTCATCACCGGTCGCAACGCCAAGGACGAACTGATCGAGGCGGCGGACCTCGTGACCGAGATGACCCAGATCAAGCACCCCTTCCGCTCCGGCGTGAAGCCGCAGGAAGGCATAGAGTTTTGAGGGGTGCCGGGAGGCATTCTGTCTTGCCAAGGAGCACCTACCGCCTATGAAATTTTTCAGTTCAGACCTTCGCCGGGCCTCGCCCGATCATGCGGAACTGGTGCGCCGCTATGAACTGGCGCGCACGCTGGTGGATTTTCTCGCGGCCGTCTTCTTCATCGTCGGCAGCGTGTTCTTTTTCTACGAAAGCCTGCTTTTTTCGGGCACATGGCTGTTCCTGATCGGCTCCATCCTCTTCGCGGTGCGCCCGACAATCCGGCTCGCGCTCGAGCTCCATTTGACGCGTCTGCCCGTGCCGGACGAGTTCCGTCCCTACGGTGCGCTGGCGGAGAGAAGAATGTAGAGCATTAAGGTATAATTACCAATATGTTTCTAATTTTCGCGCTCGTAACATAGCGTTAGTATGCGTTTTGCTGCCCACTTTTTTGAATGATCGTTTAAGTGCCAACTACTCAGTGTTTCTCTTCTAAGTCCGATGCTTGCTTCTTCTGTTATGATTTCATTTTGTCGCTCCAGAGCTCCTTCGGTTTCGAGTTCAGTCAAAAGTCTTGAAATTTGATATGAATCAAAAATTAGGCCTTTAACTCCCGGGACTTCGAAGTGATTGCTATTAAGTGTTGCGAAAAGGCTTATTTGGTAATTTATTTCATTGAGAAGCGAGTTGTTATAAACTGCACAAATCAAGTACTCGATAATTTCTGATTTGCGTATCTTTATTTCTGATTTTGCATTATTATCTTTAACTGCAATAACTGAAATGAATTCAGATTCTGAATCAGTTAATAAAGAATCTATTGGCTTATATTTTTCCTTCGTGCTTTTTAGAGCTAGCAATTCTTTTTCGAGTTCAGATATTCTGAGTTCAGCATCCTTCGTCGCGATGCCGTCTGCTCTCACCCATCCAGTAGCTGGTTTGTGGTTCTTTGCCCAATTGAGTGAAACGATTGCCTCCTTTCCAAGTTCAGAAGGTGTTTTCCAGTATTTTACAATGCGGCCGGTCTGTACTTTTTGTCGAAATGCAGCGAGTTTCTTTCTGTCTTCTTCATTTTTCTCACTTTGTGACAAGGGAATTTCGTCTGGATTTTGGTGTATCAACGCAATTATTGGTTTTCTTTTTTTGACTGCATAGTCGTATTCCATTTCCGTGTAGCTCAATTTGGTGGTTGGGTCTTGTGAGCCATATCGTCCAGCAATTATGAGTAAGTAGTAGTCGCTTTGGTCAATAATTTTTTTTATGAAATCCATCTGCTCGTCATCTGCAGCCGGAAACAGTTCCATCCCCGCTGGAAAGCAATCGGTTTCCAACAATGCTTGCGATACCTCATGTCTTGCGGATTTGAGATCATTGAAGGTCGAACTAATGAATACCTGATAACGCTTATGCATGGATCGAATCAGCCTTGATGGAGAGCTATTCATGATTCTCATACGAGATCGTAGCAGGTTGCAATGTCTATGAAGCGCCCCCCCGCCCTGATGATCCAGGGCACCGGCTCGAACGTCGGCAAGAGCCTGATCGTGGCGGGGCTGTGCCGGCTGTTTGCCAACCGGGGGCTGAAGGTGCGCCCCTTCAAGCCGCAGAACATGTCGAACAACGCCGCCGTGACAGCCGACGGCGGCGAGATCGGCCGCGCGCAGGCTCTGCAGGCGCTGGGCGCGCGCGTGCCGCTCTCCGTGCACATGAACCCGGTCCTGCTGAAGCCGGAAACCGACGTCGGCGCGCAAGTGATCGTGCAGGGCAGGCGGGCCGGCACGATGCGCGCGCGCGAATACGGAAGCCGCAAGGCGGAGCTTCTGCCGAAGGTGCTGGAGAGTTTCGAGCGGATCGGCGCGGATGCGGATCTCGTGCTGGTGGAGGGCGCGGGCTCGCCGGCGGAGATCAATCTTCGGGCCGGCGATATCGCCAACATGGGCTTCGCGGAAGCCGCCGACATTCCCGTGGCGCTCTGCGGCGATATCGACCGGGGCGGCGTCATCGCCTCGCTGGTCGGCACGCATACGATCCTTCCCGACGACGAGCGCAGCCGCATCAAGGCGTTTTTCGTCAATCGCTTCCGGGGCGACGTGTCCCTGTTTGACGAAGGAGTAGCCGAGATCGCCCGGCGCACGGGGTGGGCGTCGCTCGGCGTGGTGCCGTGGTTTTCCGACGCCCGAAAGCTGCCGGCCGAGGATGCGCTGGGGCTTGAAGACGGAACGGGCAAGGGCGAGGTGACAATCGTCGTGCCGGTGATCAGCCGGATCGCCAATTTCGACGATCTCGATCCGCTAAGGCTGGAGCCGGGCGTCTCGCTCAGGCTGGTACAGCCGGGCGATCCGCTGCCGGGCGATGCAGACGTGGTGCTTCTGCCGGGATCGAAGTCGACGGTCGGGGATCTCGCCTTCTTGCGTTGCCAGGGCTGGGACGTCGATCTCGCCGCCCATGTGCGGCGCGGCGGACGGGTCGTCGGGATCTGCGGCGGCTACCAGATGCTGGGCCGGACCATCTCCGACCCTGATGGCATCGAGGGGCCGGCCGGCACGGTTCAAGGGCTGGGGCTGCTGGATGTCGAAACGGTGCTCACGCCCGAAAAGCGGCTTGTTGAGGTGACGGGCGCGCATGCGACAAGCGGGACGCAGCTTTCCGGCTACGAGATCCATATCGGGCGCACGCAAGGGGCGGATTGCGCGCGCCCCTTCGCGCATGTGACGTCGGGCGGCAGTCCGGACCACCCGGACGGTGCGATCTCCGCAAACGGCCGGATTTCCGGCACCTATCTGCACGGGCTTTTTACCTCGGACGAATTCCGCGCCGGATTCCTGAAGACCTTCGGCGCCGGGTCGTCGCTCGCCTATTCCGGCGAGATCGACGCGACGCTGGACGCGCTTGCCGTGCATCTGGAGTCTTGCATGGACATCGAGGCGATCCTGGAGATTGCGCAACGCTGACGTTTGCAGGGTGGAACTGGTGCGGGGAGGCTTTGGGGTGCGCCTTCGCGTCCCCGCACACTCTCTGCCAATTACGGGGCACGGCGAGCTGCCCGATTTTCCTCTTGTGATTGATAATTCAATGAAAAAGACGCTAAAGTTGCATGGCTGTTGCCGGTGAGTTAAATTTCGAACTGCGTTTCCCGATTGAAACGGGAGGGAATAATGAAAAAAACTCTTCTGGCAATTTCCGCTGCATGTCTGTTTTTACTGTCTCCCGTTGTTGAGGCGCGCGAGTGCATCAGCAAGACAATGGTGATCACGCCGGATGCTGATTGCATTCCGACAGGTATAGGTTCGCAAAAACAACCGCCGACACCAGATTATGCGTTCGAGAAGGCGCACTGGCATGAATATGCTCGCTATGTCCAGTCGCTGACCAATGTGTGGCTCAACGCAGATGGACGTTGGCATATTGAGACAAAATTCAGCAACGGCCACCGCACCGCGAAGCAGACGATGGGTGTCAGCATCGTCGTTGTAAACGGTGAAGGCGAATGCCTATTCGGGGCAGTTCACGAGGTGAATTTGAACCCGTCTTTTGGCGGATCCGCAAATGAATACATTTCAAAATCAAGTGGATCGATTCCGGTGAGCGAGATTTCTTTGGTTGCTGATACAAGGTTCGCCGCATCAAAGGTGACAAGTCACGTGATAAGGCGGTTCAACGAGGTGCGGCCATACGGGTTGACGCTTCCCAATTCGGAACGGCGCGCCTGCCGGTAGCGTTACGATCGTCGCGAATTTCTCATGATCAGGCGCTATCCGGAAGCCCGGCGCCAGACCAGCAGCCGGTTGTTCGCCGGCATCGCGGTGTCGGCGGCAAGCGTCAGTCCCTGTTCATAGGCGAGATCGTCGAGGGCCTCGAAGTCGCGAATGCCGCTTTGCGGATTGCCGGCGCGCAACTGCGCATCGAACTCCGCATTGCTTTGCGTGGTGAAGTTCCCGCCGTATTTCATCGGCCCGTAGACACAGCACACCCCGTCCGGTGCAAGCGCCTCGCCGACGCGCGCGAAGAAGTGCTCCACATGCGCAAACGACATGATGTGCAATGTGTTGGCGGTGAAGATCGCGTCGAAGGCATCCGGATCGCTCGCCGCCGGAAGCGGCCACGGCGGGGATGCGACGTCGAGCGCAAGCGGCGCGGGCGTGCGCGCGTTGCCTTCCGCCTCAAGCCGCGCAGCGATGCCGGGGACAGCGTCGGCAAGATCGCTGCATTGCCAGACGAGATGGGGCAGGGCCTCGGTTATATGTACGGCATGCTGGCCGGTGCCGCTTCCGATCTCCAGAACCCGCCGCCGCAAGCCAAGGTGGGGGCTGAGAGCGTCGAGCACAGCCTCCTTGTTTCGGTCTGCGGCAGGGGCGAAGGGAAGCATTCGGAACCTCAGACGAACAGCGTGGCAACAGCGACAAGCGCGACGACTCCCGCCTGGACGATGCAGGCAAAGACCAGAGCCTTGAGGGAACGGGCGATATCTCCGGCCGTCGCGTCGCGGCGCCCGTCCGTATTCATATAGGGGTCGTCGACGCGGTAACCAGCGTAGGCGCGGGGCCCGGCAAGGGCGAGTCCCAGAACGGCGGCCATCGCCGCTTCCGGCCAGCCGGCGTTCGGGGAGCGGTGTTTTGGCGCGTCGCGGCGCATGATCTGAAGGCTTTCGCCAATGCGCTTGCCAAAGAGCGGCGCGGAGAGGGCAAGCAGCAGACCGGAGAGGCGCGCGGCCGGAAGGTTGACCAGATCATCGAAACGGGCGGAAGCCCAGCCGAAGGCCCGGTGGCGGTCGGTCTTGTGCCCGATCATGGAATCGGCCGTGTTCACCGCCTTGTAGGCCAGCAGGCCGGGCAGGCCGAGCAGCAGGAACCAGAAGACGGGTGCGACCACGCCGTCGGCATGGTTTTCGGCGCAGGATTCGATTGCCGCACGCGCCACGCCGGCCTCATCGAGCTGTTCCGGGTCACGGCCGACGATCATCGCCACGGCCTTGCGTCCGCCCTCAAGTCCGCCCTGCGAGAGGCCGTCGCGCACGGCCGCGACGTGATCGTAGAGGCTCCTTTGCGCGATGAAGATCGCTCCGACGACAATGATGCCGATCTCGCCGAGGGGAAGCCCTCGAAAGATCACCTCCAGCAGCGCGCCGATCAGCAGTGCGCAGGCAATGAGGGCGATCAGGAAGATCGCGCCGTAGAGCTTGCGCCGGCTTTCCGAAGTGTCCGGCGTGTTGAAATCCTGATCGGCGATCTCGATCACCTTCCCGAAAAGCACCACCGGATGCGGAACATGCCGCCAAAGCCAGGGCGGGTCGCCGACGAGTGAGTCGAGCAGAAGGGCAAGAAGCATCAGAAGAGCTGTGTCGGTAAAAAGCAGCATCGCCGCCTAACCTGCCACGGTTGAAAGGGCGTGGGCGAGCGCGTCGTCGAGACGCGCCAGCGGGTCCGCACCGCCCGGGAGACCGATTCTCAGCCATGTCGGGGCATAGTCGAAGGTGCGGGTCCAGATCTTCTGGCGGGCCAGTGCCTCATGCACGCCCGCCGCGTCGCGCGTGCCGGCGAGCACGTAGAGCGGCGTGCCGCCAAAGACGCTCAAGCCCCGCATCTGAAGCAGCAGCGTCAGATCGGCGGCCTCGTCGGCAAGCTGCGCGCACATGGCGTTCTGCCAGGCGGTGTCGGCGAGCGCGCGGGTGCCGATCTCCAGCGCCGGACCCGAGACAGCCCAGCTTTCCAGCGAGGCGGCGAGCGCGTCCGTGATCTCTCTCGGCCCGGCGGCAAACCCCAGCCGAAGGCCGGCCAGCCCGTAGAATTTGCCGAAGGAGCGCAACACGAGCGCGGCGACGCCCTCGAGATGCGGCAGGACGCTGGCTCCGGGCACGCAGTCGGCGAAGGCTTCGTCGACAATCAGCAGACCGCCGCGTTCCGCCATTGTCTCGGCGTGGTGGCGCAGGCTCTTCGGGTCGACCAGACGTCCGTCGGGATTGTTCGGATTGACGATGACGATCACGCGCGTATCGGGCGATGGTTCGAAATAAGGAGAGGTGATCTCGACAACCTTGCGTCCCGACCGGCGCCAGACATCCGCGTGGCTCGTATAGGTCGGGCCGACGATGGCGACATCGCCTGCCGGCAAAAGTCCGGGGAGGTGTGGCAGGAGTGCCTGTGTCCCCGGTGCGGCCACCAGCCCCAGCTGGTCCGGCACGCCATAGGCGGTGCGCGCGACGTCGAGCAGGCGGTTGTGGGCCGCGCGCGCGGGCAAGCGGGTCCAGGCGGCCGGCGTCGGGGCCATATCCAGCGGATAGGCATGGGGGTTGATGCCGGTGGAAAGATCCAGCCAGTCCTGTGCAAGCCCGCCATGGCGCGCGATTGCCGCGCCGAGATCGCCACCGTGTTTCATTGTGTTGCACAGGCTCCCGTATTCGTTGGGGCGGACGGTAAAGCGGCTTTGGTCTCATGCCAAGCGCGACAGTGTCAGTCACCCCTGCGGGTGCCGGAAAAAGGGATTGCATATCGGTCGTTGTATCGATATATCATGATTTATGGATATAATTCAGTCACTGGAAGCGCTGGCGGCGCTCGGTCAGAAAACGCGGCTCGAGGTGTTCCGCTTGCTTGTGAAGGCGGGTGCGGACGGGATGCACGCCGGCGAGATCGCAGAAGCGCTCAATGTGCGCCAGAACACCATGTCGGCCAATCTGGCGGTGCTCTTGCGCGCGGGCCTCATCCGCAACGAACGCGAAGGCCGGACTATCCGCTATTTCGCCGATATGGAGGGCGTGCGGGGGCTTCTCGGTTTTCTTATGGAGGACTGTTGCGGAGGCAACCCGGAGATGTGCCAGCCGGTGCTTGACGCGCTTGCCTGCGAGTGTTGAACGCAAAGCGACGAAAAGGGGATATGCGATGACCGGTTCGGTTTACAACGTGCTGTTTTTGTGTACGGGAAACTCCGCCCGCTCGATTATGGCCGAAGCAATCATGAACAGGGTCGGGGCGGGAAAATTCCGCGCGTTCTCGGCCGGCTCGACGCCGAAGGGCGAGGTTCATCCCTTCACGCTCGACTTGTTGAAAAAGCTGGAATTCGACACCGGTTTCGCGCGCTCCAAGGCCTGGGACGAGTTCGCCGAAGAAGGTGCACCGCAGCTCGACTTCGTTTTCACCGTCTGCGACAACGCCGCCGGCGAAAGCTGCCCGGTGTGGCCCGGCCAGCCGATGACCGCTCATTGGGGCGTGCCCGATCCGGTTGCGGCTGAAGGTACGGAAGCCGAGCGCCGCTATGCGTTCGCCGATGCGTTCCGCATGCTGAATGCCCGAATTTCCGTGTTCGCCAGCCTTCCGGTCGAAAGCATTGACGGCTTGTCTTTGAAGAAAAGCCTCGATGATATCGGCCGCATGGACGACAAGGAGCCTGTGAAATGACGATTGTGATCCATCACAATCCAGACTGCGGCACATCGCGCAACGTTCTGGCCGCGATCCGCGCCAGCGGCGCGGAGCCGGTGGTGATCGAGTATCTGAAGACCGGATGGACCCGCCCGCAGCTTCTGGCGCTGTTCGCCGCCGCCGACCTGACGCCGCGCACCGCCCTGCGCACGTCGAAGTCGCCGGCCGAAGACCTGGGACTGACCGACCCGGACGTGGACGACGAGACGATCCTGACGGCAATGCTGGAGCATCCGGTGCTGGTCAACCGCCCGATCGTCGCCAGCCCGAAGGGCGTGCGGTTGTGCAGGCCTTCCGAAGCCGTGCTCGACCTGATCGATGAGTCTGCGCTGGCCGATTTTCGCAAGGAAGACGGCACGCCGCTGGCGCATCCGGTTGCCCGTGAGGCCTGACATGCACAAACCGATCTCTGCCGAGGACATGCCGGCGGTCGATCCGCAGGGGCTTTCGCCGGTCGACCATCGCTATCTGGCCGCCAGCGACGATCCGGGGCACGCGCCGCGCATCCTGTTGCTCTATGGATCGCTTCGCAAGCGTTCGTTTTCCCGGTTGGTCGCGGAGGAGGCGGAGCGGCTGTTGACATGGCACGGCTGCGAGACGCGGGTGTTCGATCCGCGCGGTCTCCCGCTTCCAGATGCAGAAGAGCCCGACCACCCCAAGGTCAGGGAATTGCGCGAGCTTGCCATGTGGTCGGAAGGCATGGTGTGGGTCTCGCCGGAGCGCCACGGCGCCATGACCGGCATCATGAAGGCGCAGATCGACTGGCTGCCGTTGTCGCTTGGCGGGGTGCGCCCGACACAGGGCAAGACACTGGCGGTGATGCAGGTCTGCGGCGGATCGCAAAGCTTCAACGCGGTGAACCAGATGCGCATTCTGGGTCGCTGGATGCGCATGGTCACGATTCCCAACCAGTCGTCCGTGCCCAAGGCCTTTACCGAATTCGGCGACGATGACCGCATGACGCCATCACCCTACTACAATCGCATCGTCGATGTGGTGGAGGAACTGGTGAAATTCACCTGGATGGTCCGCGGCCGCTCCGACTATCTGGTTGATCGGTACTCGGAACGCGTTGAAACCCGCGAAGCGCTGTCGGCGCGGGTGAACCAGCGCGCGATCTGAAGTGTGTCGGTTTCCGGATCGGTCACCGCATTGGTTTTTCTGACGGCGCGGTCATTGCGTTGCGGTGCGCGGGATCAGGATCGTTCCTCCGTGCAGGGTATCCACAGCCACGTAGTGGTTTGACAGCGCAACGGATTCGCCGTCTTGCGGTGTCCACCGAGCGTTCGGGTTGAAGTTGATCAGCACATCGAAATCCCGCGCCTTGATGCGCGCGAGAAAATCCATGCCGGCGGGATCTCCGGTCCGGATGAAGGTCTTGAGGCTGAAGTAGTCGATCAGAAACGGTGTCTTTCCCGCGACGATGGCATAGGACGGATTTGTGGACGCAAGCAGGCCGTTGTCCGGTAGCCAGCGCGCAATCTCGGCCCGGATCTCGAAGACTGTCGGATTGTTGTCCGCGCGGATGGTCTTGAGCGGCGACGGCACGCCCGGCGTCCAGCAGGCAATGAGAATGAGGCTCAAGGTCGCAAACCCGCCTGCAAGGACCTGCCGTTCGATGCGCCGGCCCGAAAACGCCGTCCCGGCAAGCACCAGGCTGACGGCGTTGAGCGGTATCGCGTGATTTCCGGCGATACCGCGCGATGAGAATGTGACGATGGTCACCAGGGTGACCATCACGAAGGTGAGGTGGAGGGGAGAGCGCCAGTGCGTGGGCGCATCGACGGTCCATTTCGCCAGGGCGAGCAGGAAACAAACGCCAACGGCGGGATTGAAAAAGGCGAGTTCTTTCGCAAACCGCCGGAGCATGCCGGTCGCAAATGCCAGATCGGTGCCGCCGGTCGCGGTGGCCGCCAGCGACTGGATCATCCGGCCGTCGGACAGCGCGACGAAAGTCGCCGCGAAGACAGCGATCAAAAAGAGTGCGGCGATGGAAAAGATCGCTGCCGCCCGCCATTGGCGCTGAAGCACCAGCGACAGGAATACGGCGGAAGGAGCATAGACCGTCGAGAACTTTGTATAAAACGCGAGAACGAAGAGCAAAAGCCCCAGCGCCTTGCCGACCGCGTCGCGGGTCGGGGAAGGATCTTTGCGGAGATAGAAGGTGAGGCCCCACAGACTGAGCGCGGCGGCCAGATAATCGCAGTTCAGGCCGGTGAGATACTGTTGGTAGAGCGACGTGCAGACCGTGATCGCGGCAAAGCCCCATGACAGGGCTCTCGGCACGCCATTCAGAACCAACAATCGCGCCATTGCCGCGATCATCAGCAGAACGCTCGCCTGCATCAGCAGAACGCCGGTCATCGTCGGGTTTCCGAAGAGGCGGATCAGACTGCCATGGATCATGAAAAACAGGGGCATGTAGCGCGTGCCGCCGTAGCCCATGTCGCCCAGCAGCGGGCGGTACAAGACGCCCTCGGCATAATCGACGGCCAGGCTCATCCAGACGCCGCTCGTGGCGGAATCGAATGTCCGTCCCGGCCAGTATTCCAGTGCGAGTTGACCTGCGGCAACGATCCCCAGGAGAAGCGTCACGTTCGTGGCAAGTCGCAAGGAGAGACAGGAGGATGGGTGCTGCATATCCGCCTCGCAGGACCCCTCGAAATGATCGCCGGTCAGGGCGCTATCGCATCTGGGAAGCACACGGCCACGAGGCCGCTTCCAACGGCAGGATGAAATGCACGGGGAAAATTCTGGAGGCCTCGCCCGGAATCGAACCGGGGTGCACGGATTTGCAATCCGCTGCGTAACCACTCCGCCACGAGGCCTTGATGCGTCTTTTCAGGGAGTTGCCCCGCGCTGTCAAGCGGGGACTGCGAGCGAATGCGCGTGGTGTGTGAATAACCGTCGGGCATCCGCGCGCGCCGGACCGCGATCCGATGCGCGCGGAGACAACATGTCGCGGGGCGGGCAAGTCCCGCCAGGCTAAAGCCCCAGTCCGCCGACGCAGGCGTATTTGATGTTGAGGTAGTCGTCGACGCCGTATTTGGAGCCTTCGTTGCCGACACCGGACTCCTTCACGCCGCCAAAGGGTGCCACTTCCGTTGTGATCAGCCCTTCGTTCACTCCGATGAGGCCGTATTCGAGCGCTTCCATCACCCGGAACGCGCGGCCGAGGTCCTGGGTGTAGAAGTAGCAGGCAAGCCCGTATTCGGTATCATTGGCCCGCGCGACGGCTTCATCTTCCGCTTCGAAGCGGAAAAGCGGGGCGAGGGGGCCGAAGGTCTCTTCCCGCGCGACCTTCATCTCGGATGTCACATCGGCAACGAGCGTCGGCTGAAAAAAGCTGCCGCCATTGGCGTGGCGCTTGCCGCCGGTGATGACACGCCCGCCCTTGGAAACGGCATCCTGGATGTGGTCCTCGACCTTTTCGACCGCATTCATGTCGATCAGCGGCCCTTGGGTGGTCTTCTCCGCAAGCCCGTCGCCGACCTTCAGGTCATCGATTGCCGCGGCCAGTTTTTCGGCGAAGGCGTCATAGATCCCGTCTTGCACGTAAATGCGGTTTGCGCAGACGCATGTCTGGCCGGAATTGCGGAATTTCGAGACCATTGCACCTTCTACCGCCGCATCGAGATCGGCATCGTCGAAGACGATGAAGGGGGCGTTGCCGCCAAGCTCCATCGAGATCTTCTTCATATGCGCCGACGCCTTGGAAGCAAGCTGCTTTCCAACCTCCGTCGAGCCGGTGAAGGTGATCTTGCGCAGCAGCGGATTCTCGCACATTTCCGCGGCGATGTCGGCTGCGGAGCCGGTCAGTACATTGATCACCCCGCGTGGAAATCCGACCTTTTCGGCGAGCGCGCCGAATGCGAGCGCCGAGTAGGGGGTCTGGCTTGCGGGTTTGATCACCATGGTGCAGCCGGCCGCAAGCGCCGCGCCCAGTTTGCGCGAGATCATCGAGTGGGGAAAATTCCAGGGCGTGATCGCGCCGGCAACGCCGACCGGCTCCTTCGTGACCAGAATTCGCTTGCCGCGCCAGGGCGAGGGAATGATGTCGCCATCGATGCGTTTCGCCTGTTCGGCGAAAAAGCGAACGTATTTGACGCCAAGCGCAATCTCGCCCTTGGCTTCCGCAAGCGGCTTGCCCATTTCGCTCGTCAGGATTTCGGCAAGCGCGTCCTGGTTCTCCATGATCGCGTCGCAGAGCGCATGCATCAGGGTTCCGCGTTCCTCCGCAGTGGTCGCCTTCCAGTCCTGAAACGCAAGATAGGCGGTCTCGATGGCGCGCGCTGTTTCCGCGCGGCCGCACCGTGGCACGGTCCCTAGAATCCCTCCCGTTGCGGGGTTGTTGACCTCGATGGTCTCTCCGCTGTCGGCATGCGACCAAAGTCCGCCGATAAAGCAGGCCTGTTTGAAAAGCGGGTGCTCAGTGATCATGAAGTCCTCCCAGAACCGGGCCGCAGAAGAAACTGCCCGCGCCCCTATTGTTTTCGGTCTTGTTTCACCGGGACCTGCGCCCTCCGGTCCGTGCGAGAATCCGAGGCATGAGGTCATAGGCCAGTGGGTCCGAACGCTGTTCGGCCGGGCGCAACACTTTCGGTTTGCAGCGTCGGCTCATCGCGCCCGCAGGGACAGGCGAGTGTGCCGGACGTCCTCAAGTCCGGCCAGCAGCCTAACCGTATATGCGCCGCCCTGCGTGTTACAGATGGATCCCCGTCCCGTTACCATCGTTTCATCCAGATCATAGGCCAGACGATGGATCGCCAGCAATGGTGCTCCCCGGGATACCCCCAGCTCTGCAGCGTCATCGACCGGACGGCATTCGGCAATCCTGGACAAGATGTCCTATACAAGAGATGAGGTGCGAGAGAAGTCCGATGCCATGTCAGCCTTGTTTACGGCCCACGCCCTGGACGGCGCGGGCGGTGCAATGCGGGATTTCGATTCAGGGAAGGTCTTGATGACGCAACCGGTGACACTGACGCTTGAAGAGGCGGATGCGCTTGTTCGCAAGGTTCTGGTGGCCTGCGATACGGCGCCGGACAACGCGGCAAGCGTTGCCCGGGCGCTTGTCGCCGCAGAGGCTGACGGACAGGGCGGGCACGGTCTTTCCCGTGTGCCCTCCTATGCCGCCCAGTCGCGGTGCGGCAAGGTCGACGGTCATGCCCGGCCGGTCGTGTCGCGTCCGACGCCCGCGCTGCTTCGCGTCGATGCGGGCTTCGGGTTTGCCTTTCCCGCCTTCGATGTCGCGATCGATGTCCTGCCGGAAATGGCGGCCGCATCCGGCATCGCGATGGCCGCGATTCGACGGTCCCACCATTTCGGGCAAGCGGGTGCGCACTGTGAAAGGCTGGCGGAGAAGGGCCTTGTCGCCTTCGTGTTCGGCAACACGCCGAAGGCCATAGCGCCCTGGGGCGGCAAGGCAGCGCTTTACGGCACCAACCCGATCGCATTCGCAGCGCCGATTGCCGCCGGGGTGCCTCCGCTTGTGATCGACCTTGCGGTATCGCGGGCCGCACGAGGCAAGATCATGGCCGCGCAAAAGGCGGGCACGACGATCCCGGACGGCTGGGCGCTCGACAGGGACGGAAAGCCGACAACGGATCCGACCGCTGCTCTTGCCGGCACGATGATTCCCATTGGCGAGGCCAAGGGGGCGGCTCTCGCGCTTATGGTTGAGGTTATGGCGGCAGCCGTTGCCGGTGCGTGCCTGGCATTCGAGGCAACCAGCCTGCTCAATGCGGACGGCGCCCCACCCGACCTTGGCCAGACGATCATCGCCATCGACCCGGGGCCATCATCCGGTGGCGTCTATGGCGAGCGCATGGCGGCGCTGGTTTCCGGGATCGAAGCGGAGGAGGGCGCGCGTATTCCCGGCACGCGTCGGCTGGAACGCCGGGCGCGTGCCGCGCGCGAGGGGATTGCCGTTTCGGCGCCGCTCTATCGGGAAGTCATGGATCTTGCGGGCGCGTCCCGACGGGACTGAGCAGCGGTTGCCGCGTTCATTTGCCGAATTCGCGCTCGAAGAAGATACCGGCCTTCGATTCTCCGTCGGCGCCGACTTCGCCCCGCAGCTTCAGCGACTTGGTGATGTCGATATCCACCGTCACGCGGCTGGAATCAGCGCCGCTTCCCTGTTTGACGCCGAGGTAGATGTTGTCACTGAGATATTTGCCTACCGCCAAGGACGGGCCTCCCTCGCCGCCGGTTTGCACATCGATGGCGTCGAGGCCGAGCGATTGGCGCAGGCTGCCGAGCGGACCTGCGCCGCTGCCCCCGGTCAGGGTCAGGACGGACGCGCCAAGCTGCGCGATCTGTGTCGGGCTGAGCTCGCTCATGCTTCGGTCGAACAGGAACTGCGCCAGGATTTCGTCCTGCGGCAGATCGGGTGAGGAACTGAAGCCGATCTCCGGCGCATCCGCCTGGCCCTTCACCGTGATGGTGATCACGGCATCGCTGGTCTGCGATGTGGCGGCGAAGTCGAGCCGCGGGGTCAAGGAACCGGTGAAACCAACCTCGCCCTTGGAAAACTCGACACGTCGCGACAACACGTTGAAATGGCCGCGCCGCATCGAGAAAGAGCCGATCGCCTGAGGGGCTGCGACCGTTCCCGCAAGCTTGAGGCTGCCGCCCATTTCGGCATCCAGACCGCGCCCGCGTACAAAGATCTGTCCAGGGGCATTGATCATGATGTCGAGCGCGATCGGCCGCGCTCCGGCCTCTCCGCCGCCTCCGCCGCCCTCGCCATGCAGCGCGCGGTCCTGAGCCCGCACTGCCGCGGGTGCATTCTTGTGCGTGACGGCGACAGGATCGATCGCACCTGGCAGGCTGCTTGGAATGGTGATGTCGGCGCGTTCGATGGTGACAGAGCCCCCCAGCCGCGCCGCGGTTTGCGTGCTGGCAAGAGGACCCGTCAGCGTGATATCCGCGCTGACGGTCGCCTGGACGATCCGCCCGTCAGAGTAGCGGCCGTTCTGGACTTGCACCCGTAGATCGGCCGGCATGCCGGCATCGAGGCCGACCCGTCCGCTGGCGCTCAGCGAGCCGCCGCCGGCAATATCCGCGCGCAGCGTGTTCAGTGCTATTCCGCTGTTGTTTATTTCGATGGTGCCGGAAAGGTTGCGCAGGGACAGTCCGGTTGCCAACTGGGTTGTGCTGACGTTTTTCGGTTGAAGGGTCAAGGCATAGGTCGGTGAGGAGAAGCTCCCGCCGATACGCCCGCTGACCGAAAGGCTGCCGTCTGCCGAAAAGCCGGCAAGAATGAGCTTCTGGCGTGCCACAGCCAGGGGGAGGGTGCCGTTGACGCCGATGTCGAGAGATCCGGCTCCATCCAGGCTGACCGGCCCTTCTGCGACCACCGACAGGTCGTTTGGCCCCGTGATCCTGGTGGTCTGGGTCAGTCTGTTTCCCGAGAACCGGCCAGTGGACGCGACTGACAGCGCGGGCAGGCCGTTCTCGCGCAACGGGGCGGCGGCAAGGCTGCCGGCGTTCAGCCGCCAATCGGCAATCGGGTCCGAGGTCTGTCCCGAGACCGTCACCTTGCCGTCGAGGGTTCCGGCAATGGCAAAGCCTGGCGCAAGGGCGTTGGCAAGTGATAGCGGGACGGCCTTGATATCGGCGGTCGCATCGAGTGCATCGCCAACGTTTCCGGCAACGGTGATGGTGCCATCGCCAAGTCGCAGCGAAAATGGTTCGATCCTGGTGCCGCTTTGTGAAGACACGATCCGCGCGGGATCGACGAGCCGTGTTTCAAGGCCGCGATAGCGTCCGTCAAGCGTCTTCAACAGCAGGTTCATGCCGCCGTCGCCGGTGGCAAGCGTGCCGTCGAGCGCCAGGCCGTCCGCGTTCTCTCCCTTTGCGAGACGGGCATCGAGTGTGAAATCCGTGCTGCTGCCGGTCCCGCTGGCTGTGGCGGTCACCCGGTCGATGGGCGTTCCACCGGCCACCACTCCCGTGACGCGCGCCTTGCCGTCAAGGGCCGGCGCCGTGAAGAGGTCGCGCAGCCTGACGTCGGCGTCGAGGGTGCCAAGGCTTGTTCCCGCGGCCGAGATGTCCGCGCCGGTCAACTGAACGTGCGCGGCGGCCGACCCATCGTCTTGCGTTACCGCCACATCCCCCGAGAGCTGGCCGGAGAGCTCGGTCAGGGCGAGCGCTGAAAACTCGGAAAGGTCCGGCGCGTCGATGGTCAGATTGCCGGTGAGTGTCTGCGTTGTTCGGGTCAGGTCTGCGATCAGGAGAGTGCCGGATAGCGTGTTGTCGCCCGCCCTGATTGTGAGTGTCGGGACGCTCAGCCCGTCACCCTCCGGCGTGGCCCGAAGAGTGGCGGTCAGGGCGTTGCCGTCCACATCTGCGTCCAGGTCGATATCGGCGGACAGTGCCTCCGGATTCGTGTCGGCCCTTGCAGAAAGCCGCAGGTTGCGAACGGGCTTGCCGGCGAGTGTGAGCCGCTCCGCGTTGGCGTCCGCGGTGATCATGGGACCGGAAAGCGGCCCCTCGACATGGGCCTCAACGCTCAGTGCACCGGAAAGTTGCGGGTCCAGTCGCGCCGTATCGGAAACGTTGAGGGTCAGATCGGTGTTCACCGTATCGGGACTGACGGTTCCGCGCGCGGAGAGCGTGAAGGGCGCGAAATCCGCATCGAAAGACCCGATCTCGGTGGCGAGGGTTGTTGGATCCAGTGTCAGCTTCGCATCGGCCTGCAAGGGGCCTGCGAATTCGGCCGCGCCGTCCGCCTTTGGCGAGAGCCGTTCGATTGTGGCCGAGACCGTCGCCGCAATCGCGGCTGACGGATTGGTTGCGTCGAGATCTTCGCCATCCAGCACCACCCGCGCGGAGTCGAGCGCGACCTCGGTGGTGTCGAGCGACGCGGAAGCCAGATCGACGGTCCATGAAAGTTCCGAAAGCGGCCCCTTTGCCATCGCCGAGACCGTCGTTTCGCCGAGCGTGACCCGTCTCTCGGGCAGTTCGAGGGCGATCAGGGCGTCGCCGCCTGCGGAAAGACGGAGATTTGCCGTTGCATCCAGCGTGCTGCTCTGGAGATCGAACGTGGCGGCGACGTCGCTCGACAGGGTGTCGCTTGCGGCCGATAGCTCGACGTTTTGCGGTGTGAAGTCGTCGCTCATCAGCGCGGTCGCGGTGATCCGTGTTTCGCCCATCAGGAAGGCGCCCGCAAGAGGCGGAGCGAGCGGGGTCAAACGCCCGGAGATCGACGCCTCAAGGGTGCGCTGCGCGGTGCCGGAGGATGACGTGGACCGCGAAAGCCGGGCGGTGCCGGACACGTCCGTTTCGCCGTCGAGCTTGAGGGCCAGTTCGGCCCGCCAGTCGTTCAGCGGTCCCTCGCCCTTGATCGAAAGATCAAGCGCCGGCAACCCGTCGATCTGAAGGAGCCGTGCGGCGAGGCCGCCACGCGGTTCACGTGCGGCCACCGAAACCGCAAGCACGCCGGCATCCCGGTCGAAACGCAGTTGCGCATCGACCTCTCCGTCGGTGTCGTCGGTTCGCGTGATGCTGACCTTGCCCGAAAGCGACTGGGGCGCGGCTTCGGTGCGCAGCTCCGCCGTCGCCGCGAGACGCATCGGGGTTCCGGCAACCGCCGCTCCCAGGTCAATTGTCTCGATGCTGGCGGCCTCAAGCACGACGGCGGGAAGGGCGGGCAGGCCGGCTTCCGTTGCCGGTTCTGGATCGGCCGTTGCAGGCGAGGCGGGCAACCGTGCCAGCGCAACGCGCTCGACCAAGAGTTGGTCGACGGCCACGACGCCGGAAAGAAGCGCTGAGGGGCGCCACGCCAGGTCCAGTCCCGAAACAGAGAGATAGGGACCATCGACATCGCGCACGACCAGTGAGGCAAGCCGCAGATCGAGATCCCAATCGACGGAAAGACCGTCGAGGGCAATGCCGCCGTTTTCATTCGATGCGATCCAGCCGATCAGACCGGCGGCGTTGCGGCGGCCTGCATCCGTCTGCAGCACGGCGAGTGTGCCGATGGCGAGAAAGGCGAGGAGAATCGCGAGACCAAGGACCACGCGCAGCGTGATGCGGATCAGCGAAACCCCCAACCGGATCGGAAGTGAAGCGGTCATTCGGCCCTTCAAGTGCAAAAAGGAATCTGATTACAGCAGCTTGTCGTCTCAGGTTGAAGCCAAATCATGGCGCTAGCGAGTCCATGCGCCCAGCATTCGGTTCCTTGCTTAAAGTGGAATCTCTTCTTGAAGCGCAATCGTCATCTTTTTGAAGAGAATCATGATTTCCCGGTCGACGACCGTCGGCGGGACGCAAGGCACATTTTGTATGTCGATTGCAACAGGAGAGGGTGAATCGGTTCTCAAGAACCTTGGCACAAGTGATTCCCCCGGAAGGAAGAACCGGCCTTGTTGAATCGATATCAGAACGCCTGACTGAGACCCACATAGACCGCGAAATCGGGGTCGTCCTTTTCCGGATCGAGCGGAACGGCGATATCGAAGCGCAGCGGCCCGACCGGCGTGAAGTAGCGCAGGCCGGCGCCGACGCCCACTTTCAACCCCTGCGAAAAATCGGGGTACATCGCATCGAAACTGTTGCCCGCATCGACGAAGCCGACGACGCCGATGGTCTCCGTCGCCTTCATGCGGATTTCGCCGGAGGCTTCAAAGAAGCTGCGCCCACCGGTCACCTCGCCGTTCCGCCTCGGCCCGACATTGCGATACGCGTACCCGCGGATCGATCCACCCCCGCCGGAAAAGAAGCGCCGGGCGGCGGGAATGTCGCGCACCGAGGGCGCGATGATGCTGCCGGCGCCGAGACGGCCGGCAAGCACGAAGCGCGCGGCGTCGTCCAACGCCTGGTAGGCGGACACCTGTCCCCGGGTGAACAGCATGGCGTTGCCGCCGCGCACGTCATAGGCCGGTTCGGCGAAGACCACCGCGTTGATGCCCTTGGTCGGGTTCAACGGATCGTCGCGCGTGTCGTAGTTCACCTGGCCGATCACACCGGTCAGCAAATAGGTCTGATTGCCGAAGGCGTCGTTCTCGTCGGCGTATTGCACCTCGCCGCCGACCTTGAACGACAGGACGTCGTTGACATCGCGCTCGTAAAAGGCATCGGCCGTGATGCTGCGGCTGCGATAGGCGTCGGGAACTTCCTGCTTCGCGCCCAGGCTCGTCGTGAACCGGGTCTGCGGACCGAAGGCACCGGGCTTCTCGAAGGCGATTCTGGCGGAATATTCAAGATCGGACAGCGAATTGTCGGCAATCCGGCCGATGGAGCCCTCGATGCTCAAGAGCTCGCCGCGGCCGAACAAGTTCCGGCGGCGCCAGTAGCTCTCCACCCCGAACCCTTCGGAACTCGACCAGTTGGCGCCGACGCCGATCACGTTTCGTTTGCGTTCGGAGACCTCGATCGTCATCGGCAGCAGGCCGTCGGGGCCGACGTTTTCGGCCGGCACGATCCGCACTGAGGAGAAGATGCCGAGTTCGTTGAGCCGCCCGGTTGCCCGTTCCAGTTCCGCCGGGCTATAGGCCCGGCCCTGCGGGATCATGGCCTGCGTAACGATAAAATCCGGATCGGTCGCTTCGGCTCCGGAGACCGACACCTTGCCGAAGCGCGCCGCGCGGCCGGCGGCGACGGAGAGGCGCACATCGAGCCGGTTGGTGTCGTGGTCGGCGACGATCTCGCGGCGTGAAATGCGGGCGAACGGATGACCGGCTGCCTTGAGGTCAGAGACGATCGCCTTTTCCGCTCGCAGGATCTTTTCCGAATTGGCGGTTTCCCCGCGCACCAGCCCATACGTCGCGCCATTGGCGACCTGCTCGACAACGCCACTGGAATCATCGGCAGCAGAGATGTCGATTGTGCCAAAGGAAAACAGTGGGCCGGGCTCGACCGAAATGATGACAGGTATGGGGCGCGGGCCGGGCAGGGAGGGGGTTGCAAGCGCCTGCTCCAGATCGAGACCCGCAATGCGGATCTTCACCGTGCCGGCATAGTAGCCTCCGACGTAGAGCCGCCCGACAAGGCGCTCGAAATCCGACACTGCGCGGGCAATCAGGCCGGCCTCGCCCGAAGGCAGGCGATCACCCTGGCTGAGCAATTCCGATGACGCCGCGAGAGCGGCCTCAAGGTCCGCAGATCCGCCCGAAACGCGCAGGCTTGCTTCGTAGGGCAAAGGGTCGACGACGGGGGGCTGATCCTGTTCATCGGCGGTCTTGGAACCGAACGGCAGCCAGCCGAAGAGATCGAGCGCATCCGCACGTGCGGGAAAGACGAGAAGCGATGCCGCAAGCGCCAGCACCGAGACACAGTGCATCGCCCGCGGCCGCGGCCCGTCAGGACTCCGGCACGATGCGCAGGTTTTCAAGATTCTGGTCTCGCATGTACGCACGAGGGTACCCGGGTTCGTGTGACCGTTTTTCCGATCTACCTTACGACTATGGGGCGCAAATGGTTGACCGGTTCTGAATACACGGCTTGACGCCAAAGCTTGGGCCTTCGGTGACAAGCGGCGTTTATGGCACGTTTCCTGTCGAAAGACGATTCACGGGACAGACATGCCGCGCCGCGCCGCACGGCGATTTGTTGCCAATTCCGGTCGAAAGGTTTCTGGTTCGTTAACCAATCCCGCCGACTATGTTGCCGATCGACAACACGCGGTTGTTACGCGCGCGGTCGAGTGGTTCCGCCTTGTAACGCACCTGTACGCGATGCTAACTGGAAACCGAATGACGCGGGTACGAAACCCGCCTTTAGTTGAGGCTTTTATGCGGTTTATCCTCCTTGCGGTACTGGGATTGGTGCTGTCCGGCTGTGCTGGTTTGCCGGGACAGGGGCCGACGGCCATCACCATTTCGTCGGAGGACATCGAGGGCGATGCGATTCGCTCCAACTATGTCTTGCTTTCGCTCGACAGCGAAATGCTGACAAAACTTCATGCCTATCGCCCCGCCCCGTTTGCAAGACAGTTTCGCTCGGTCCCGAACCGGGGGCGGTCGAGCCGTCTTGGCATCGGTGATCGCCTGGTGATCACAATCTGGGAGGCCGCGCCAGAAGGACTGTTTTCCACGCCCGACGGCAAGCAGGTCTCCGTTCCGTCCGTGATCGACGAGAGCGGATATATTTTTATCCCCTATGCCGGCAGGGTCCGGGCGAGGGGGCTCAGCGTCGAAGGATTGCGTGTCGCGATCCAGGAGCGGCTGAAGGGCAAGGCGATCGAGCCGCAGGTTCTGGTGACTGTCGAGGGCAGCGAGAGCACCGGCATCGTCGTGGTCGGCGATGTGAACAGCCCGGGCCAGTATACAATGTCTGTGCGCGGCATGCGGCTGCTGGAGGCCGTGGCACGCTCGGGCGGGTCCCGCGAGGCGACCTACGAAACGGTCGTGACGATCAAGCGCGGGAGTGCTTCTGGCGAGGCCCGGCTGGTCGATCTGATAAACTACCCGGAAAACAACATCTGGCTGACCGCGGGCGACAATGTGCTTGTGACGCACAAGCCCCGCACATTCTCCGCCTTTGGCGCGGTCAGGGAAACGAAACTGGTTCCCTTCAAGACGGAAACGGTCACACTCGCCGAAGGTCTCGCACAGGTGGGGGGGCTGAAGGATTTCTTCGCGGATGCGGCAGGCATTTTCCTCTTCCGCTTTGAGAACCGCGAGCTTGTCCGCCAGCTCAAAGGCGATGCGGTGGACAACATTGATGCGGTTCGCATTCCTGTCGTCTACAAGTTGAACCTGCGGCAGGCAGAGGCTTTCTTCCTCGCCCGGTCGTTCGAGATGCGTGACAAGGATATTATCTATGTCGCGAATCATCCGACGGCCGAGTTCGGCAAGTTCCTGCAAATCATCGGTCCGCTGCTGTCCAATGTGAACTCGGCGAATGGCTTGATAACCAACTGATATCCGGTTGAAGACTTGCCTCCGGGGCGTTCTTGGCAAACGGTTGGTCTCGGCCTTGCCGAGAAGTGCTCTGCCAACGCTTCGCGATTGATGGGCCGTCCTGCGATCGGAAGAAGATGACCGAGGAACCAAACCGGGAAGTCGACAGTGTATCGGGCGCGGGGCGTTCGAACGATGCCGCGCGTGTCGTGCTCTTCCTGCAAGGACCGCCGTCGGGGTTTCCACGCTGCGTCGCCGATGAGCTGGAAGCGCTCGGTCACAAGACCTTGCGCATCAATCTCAGCCTGTCCGACTGGTTCTTGTGGCATGATTCCCGTTGCGTGAACTTCCGGGGGCATTTGTCCGAGTGGCCGGCGTATCTGGAACGCCATTTGATCCGGCATGGCGTCACGGACATCGTGTTTTACCAGGATCGTTTTCCCTATCATTCGGTTGCGGTGGAGATCGCGGGCCGGCTCGGAGTGCGAGCGGTCGCCTACGAGAACGGATATCTGCGGCCCGACTGGATCACCGCCGAACTCGATGGCATGTCCGTACGTTCGCTTTTTCCCGACGACGTGGACGCGATCCGTGCCGCTGCAGCAGACCTGCCTCCCGTCGACATGACGGAACGTTACAGGCATCCTTTCTGGCAGGAAGCCATGCATGAGGTTGTGTGCAACCTTCTCAATGCGTTCGACCTGCTGGCGTTTCCGCGTTTTGTCGCGGACAAGTTCTATCATCCGCTTTTCGAGTACGTGATGACGTTGCCGCGGTTGCTGTTTGCCCGGCGACGCGACCGGGTCGCGACCATCCTGATCGATGACCTGGTCGAATCGAACTGTCCGGTTTTCGTCTTTCCCCTTCAGATGCAAAGCGACTACCAGCTTCGCTACAACGCGAAATACGATCATCTCGCCGATGCGCTTGAGGAGGTTTTTGCCTCCTTTTCCGCTCATGCGCATCCGGCCGCGCAACTCGTGGTGAAGCTGCACCCGATGGATCAGGGCATCGAGCCCTGGCGTCGCATCGTTCGTCGACTTGCGCGCCGGCATGGCATCAAGCGGCGCGTTCACCTGGTCGATGGCGGGCATCTTGTGACCCTGCTCAAGCATGCCTCGGGCGCCGTGATGGTCAACAGCACCACAGGACTGCATGCGGTCAAGGTCGGCTGCCCGGTCAAGGTGCTTGGCGTTGCCGTCTACGATCTGCCCGGGCTGACGTGCCAGTTGCCACTGGATCGCTTCTGGCGGATCCCGCAAGCGCCGGATCCCGAAACCTATCAATCCGTTCAGCGGCTGATGGGACATGCCATCCAGATCCAGGGCAATTTCCACTCCCGCGATGGCATGACCGCGGCGGCCCGCGAATTGGCCGCACGGATCGCGGGTGGGTTGGTCAATGTGCCAGGCTGTGTGGACCGCCCGGCGCCGCGCATCGAGCGTGCCCGTGCCCTTGGGGTTCCCGTGACCGTCGCCGAGGAAATCGCCGCACGCGGAAAAACCGGGAGGTGGAAGCGTGCCTGGCGCGGGTGAGCGGCGTTTCCTGTTCCTTCAAGGTCCGCTCTCGCCGCTGTATCGGCGCATCGGCCGGAAGCTGTCGGCGAAGGGACACACCGTTCAGCGGATCAATTTCTGTGTCGGTGACTGGCTGCATTGGCATGGAAGCGGCACGTTTGCATATCGCGGGCGCTTCGAGAACTGGCCGGAGTGGGTGGGGGCATGGCTTGAACGCGAGCGCGTCACCAACCTGGTGTTGCATGGCGATACGCGTCCGTATCATCGGCAAGCGGTGATTGCGGCGGAGCGTCTTGGCATTGCCGTGCATGTCACGGAACTGGGCGTGCTTCGCCCGGGCTTCATGACGCTGGAGCGGGGAGGGCTTGGCGTCTTGAGCCGGTTTCCCGTCGATGCGGATGCCATTGCCCAATTGAGTGCTTGCGCGGGGGCGGTCGATCTTTCCCCGCAATATCCGGGATCCTTCCCGCTGGAAGCCTGGCAGGACGTGAGTTATCACCTGCCGAATGTCGCGCTTGGCTGGCTGTTTTTTCCGCACCATCGACGACACACGCCCTTTCCGCCGGTTCTGGACTATGCGCTTTGGATTCGTAGACTGATTGCCGCGCCGGCCCGGCGGCGGCGCGCAAGCATCCTTCAGCAATCCATCCTCGCGCAGGACGCATCGTTGTTTGTCCTGCCGTTGCAGATGGAAGGCGACTACCAGATCGTTTCCCAGTCGCAATATTCATCCATGCGCGATGTGCTGCGAGATGTCTTGTTCTCCTTTGCCCGCCATGCGCCGGGCGAGGCGCGGCTTGTGATCAAGTCCCACCCGCTCGACAATGGCTGGACCGACTGGTCGTCGGAAGTGGCGTTGATTGCGAGCGAATTCAAACTCGGCAACCGGGTGGCATTTCTGGACGGCGGCGATCTGCATGCGATTGTCCGTGGTGCCGTCGGAGTTGTGACCGTCAATTCGACGGCTGGCCTCGAGGCCGTGCGCACAGGCGTTCCGGTCAAGACGCTTGCGCCCGCGATCTACGACAGCCCGGGCTTGACGCATCAGGGCGGTCTGGACGCGTTCTGGAACCGCCCGCAGCCACCCGATCCGGTGCGCGTCTCCGCGTTTGTGACCGCACTTGCCGCCACCACCCAGGTGCGCGGGACCATCCACAATCGCATGGGTCTGGATGACGCCGTCGAGGGAATCGCGGCACGGTTGCTGAAGCCTTGCGGCGACGATTTGGGGGCTGCGCCCCGCGACCCGCCGCCGCGCCTTGCCCGTGCGCGCGCGCTCGGCGTTCCGCTATAATCGCGATGATCAAGGAGTGGTGCACGAGGTGACGCATTGGCTTGGCGATCCGGCTCTGGGTGAGGCGAAAAAAGCGCTTGCCGCCGTCCTTCACGGCAGGGTGTCGACGCGCGCCCGCCCGCCTGGGCGGATTGAAAGCGTCATCACCGGTCTGACGCCGGCGCCGTTTTCCAGGCTTCATGCGCTGGCGCATGAGCGCAATGTGCCGTTGACGCTGGCGGCGTCCGCTTTGCTGCCGGCGGGCCTGCCCGCGCCGTTCTCCGGCGCGAGACTTGTGCTTCTCGTTCAGGTTTCAACAAACCGCCCCGCCGGCCAATTAGAGATTGCGCCGTTGCTGGGGGACGCATTGCGCCGACAAGACGCCGCCGAGCCGCCCGTTTTGCCCGCGCCGATCCTGCAGAACGTCGGCTACGATACGATCCGCGAAACGCTTCGGACCATGCTTGCAAGGGTACAGGGAGCGGAGGCTGCCGGTCTTGCGCAACCGGGCGAGCGGGCGATCGCCCATGCCTGGATGGTGCCCGGCACCTATGACGTTGCGCGGCCGTTGCGCGCCGACATGGCGGCGGAGGCCCTGCATGCGATGCGACGGCAGGTCGCGCTCGTGGACCGGCCGGTGTTTTGCTTCGGGGCAAAGCCCTGGAACCACAAGGCAATCGCTGCCGCCTTTGGCACCGACGTGCACCCTTTAAGCTTTTGCAAGGACGCAGGATCGGCAATCGCGGACGCTGCCGCTTCGGGCGGTCGGGTGTTGGGATGGGCAGCCGGGGTATCGAATGCCGATGAAGCGAGCGCCACGAATGCCGGTGTCGATCTCTGGCGCATAGAAGACGGGTTCCTGCGCTCCGTCGGTCTTGGTGCAGGACTTGCGCGCGGTGCAGCGCTCGCCTTCGACGACTGCGGGATCTATTTCGATGCGACACGTGAAAGCCGGATGGAGCGGCTCTTGAATGGACGGCAGTTGACGCCGGGCGAACGCGCCCGCGCGCAGGAGCTGCGCCGCCGCATCGTTTCGGCGCGCATGACGAAATACAACGTCGGCGCGCGCGGCCCGGTGCTCGCAGCGCCGCCGGGACGCGAGGCGATCCTTGTGCCGGGACAGGTGGCCGACGATGCCGGGGTGCGCCGCTCGCTCAGCGACGTCATCGACTGCGCCGGCTGTGCCAATGTCAATCTCGACCTGCTGCGGGCGGTGCGGGCGCGCAACCCGGACGCCTGGATCGTCTACAAGCCGCATCCCGACGTGGAGGCGAGGTTGCGTGCGGGGCGACTGGAGACAACCGAACTTCGCGGTCTTGCCGATCACATCGTCGCGGGCGGCAGCATCGTCGACGTGATCGAAACAGTGGACAGGGTGGAAACATTTTCCTCGCTTGCCGGCTTCGAGGCGCTCTTGCGCGACACGCCGGTCACCGTCCATGGCATGCCGTTTTATGCCGGCTGGGGTCTTACGCAGGATCTGACGGAAATGCCACGGCGAAGCGCCCGGCTCGATTTGGAGACCCTCGTGCACGTCGCATTTGTCGACTACCCCGTGACGCTCGATCCCAAGTCGCTGCGCCCCTGTCCGCCGGAGGTCTTGATCGAGCGTCTTGTGGCGCAGCGTGCCGATCCCGTCCACGGCGTCATTCGGCTGGTGCGCCAGCACGCATCGTGGTTTGGGCGCAAGATCGGCTTGTGAGGGGGATTAAGGGGCCTGGTCGGAAGACGGTGCGCTTTTCACCAGATCCGAAAAACGGGCGCTTTTCATCTTCATGGCCGCAAGTTCCTCCGCCGTCGCATCGACCGCGCGGTCGATTTGTTCGGCTGTGTGTTCGCTGGTGATGAAGAAGCGGATACGCGCGGACTTCTCTGCGACCGCGGGAAACACGATCGGCAGGACATTGATGCCGCGCTTGAGCAGACGGTTGCAAAGCGTTGCCGCACCAATGGAATCGCCGACGATGACGGGAATGACGCTGAAGCCGGCGCTTGGACCGGTGTCGAGGCCCGCAGTCTTCGCGCGCTCCAGAAAGCGGTGGCCGTTCCGGGTGAGTTGGCGAAGGCGGTCCGGCTCGCGCGCCATCACGTCGAGGGAGGCAAGGGCGGCCGCGGCAAGCGGGGGCGACAGCCCGACGGAAAAAACAAAGCCGGGGGCGGTGGCCCGCAGGTAGTCGCACAGGGCCTTCGAGCCGGCAATATAGCCGCCACAGGACGAGAATGTCTTCGACAGCGTGCCCATCCACATTTCCACGCCGGTCGGATCGATGCCGAAATGCTCGGCAATGCCGCATCCACGGGAACCCAATACGCCGACCGAATGCGCTTCGTCGACCAGAAGCCAGGCATCGAACATCTGCTTGATGCGGATGAGACGGGGCAGGTCCGGGAAATCGCCGTCCATGCTGTAGATGCCCTCGACCGCGATCAGCACGCGATCGAACTTGTGCCGGTGCTTGCTCAGCAGATGCTCCAGCGCATCGAGGTCGCCATGGGGAAAGTTCATTCGCGCCGCATGCGAAAGGCGCGCGCCCTCGCTGATTGAATTGTGAACGAGCGCATCCGTCACGATGAGGTCACTTGCGCCGAGAAGGTGGCCGATTGTGGTGACGTTCGTGGCATGGCCGCTAACCATCACCACCGCGTCCTCGACGCCATGCAGAGCAGCCAGACGCGCCTCGAGTTCGCGATGAACAGGACGCTCGCCGGCGACCACACGGCTTGCCGATGCGCTGGTGCCATAGGTCTCAAGCGCGGTTACGGCGGCCGCATTCACCTCCGGGTGGCCGTTCAGTCCGAGATAGTTGTACGACGCGAAATTGTCGTGCTGCACGCCGTCGATCACCGTCGTTGCACTGGCGACCCCTTCGTGCGGCTGGAAAAAGGGATTTTCCAGCCCGATCATGTCGGCTGCCGCGCGGTGCATGCTCAACTGACGGAAGGACGGAAGCTCGGAAAAATCGAAAGCCTTGGTAGCAGGGGGAGCGTTCGCCGGCGTCTCGGCACGCGCCGCCGGTTTGCGGTGACGCGCGGCCTCGTGGCCGGCCCTCAGGCTTGCCATCAGATCGCGCCGTCGCCCGGCGCCGGAAGCGTTGTCGCCCTCGCGGCTCACAACAGGCTCCTTATGTCTTGCGTCTTTTCCTCGATGCGTGCGGCGACGTCGGCCATGTCCTCGCTGCTGTCGAAGGCATCATCGCCCAGATGCTGCATCGCGTTCGTTCGTGCCGCTTCGGAAAGCCCGGCCCCTTCCTGACCTCCGGATTGCACCTGGTCGACGATCCGAGCCGCCATATCGGCAAGTGTCGCGCCGTTTGCCAGCGACATCAAGGGTATGTCGATGCCGAACTGGCGTTCGGCTGCCATTCTGAGTTCCAGTGCCATGAGGGAATCCATTCCCACTTCCGCAAGCGGCCGGGCCGGGTCGATTTCCTCTTCGCCGATGCGCAGGATGCGGCCGATCTCCACGCCAAGAAGTTGGCAAATCCGGCCAATTGCCGTTGGACGGTCGAGCCCCTCGAGCAGTTTGGCAAGATCGATTGCCGCTGCATCGCTGCCGGTCGCGTCTGCGCCGTCGGTGCCAAGACGCTCTGCATAGGGCGTGGCGAGAAGCGCGAGATCGCGCCGCGCCGCCGCCCAGTCGATGCGGGCGTAGCCGGTCGCGGCCTGTCGCACGTCGGTTTGCGGCTCGCTCATCAAGGCGGCAAGACCGTCGAGCGCTTCACGCGCGCTGAGCGCGTGACGTCCGAGCTTGCGGGCGAGCTTGTCGCCGACGTCGGCGTTGCGCGCCAGATACCCGGCATCGGAGATTGCGCCCCAGGCAACGGCAAGCGCCGGCAGACCTTCGGCCCGCCGTTTCGCCGCAAGCCCTTCAAGATAACCGTTGGCTGCAACATAGTTCGCCTGTCCCGGATTGCCCACCAATGTGGTCGCGGAGGAGAACAGGACGAAATGCGAAAGGTCGTCATCGCGGGTCAGGCGGTCGAGCAGATCCGCGCCGCCGATCTTCGGTGACAGGACCTTGCGCAACGCCGCTTCGTCCAGATTGGCGATGAGGGTGTCTTCCAGCACCATTGCCGTGTGATAGACGCCGGAAAGTCCGCCGCAGCTGTTGCGAATACGCCCGAGCGTGCCGGCAAGGGCCGCTTCCTCCGCGACATCGCAGGCATGCCCGGTCACCGTCACGCCGCGCTCCGCCATCTCCGCGATCAACTCGCGCGCGCCATCCGCCTCCTCGCCGCGGCGCGACAGGACCGCGATCGTGCGCGCGCCCATGTCGGCGAGCCGCCGGATCAGTTCCGCTCCGAAGCCGCCGAAGCCGCCGACGACCACATGCGCAAGGGCAGGGTGCAGGGACACCGGCGGGTGTGATCTCGTGTCCGTGCCCGCGCGGCTCTCCGGCGGGCGGATCACGATCTTGCCGATATGACCTGCCTGCTGCATCAGCCGGAAGGCTGCGACCGCGTCGTCGGGCTCGAAAGCGCGATAGGGAAGTGTATGAAGAACACCGTCGGTGAAGAACTGCATTACCTCACGCAGGAGACGCTGCGCGAGCGTCGGCTGGTGAACGAGGAGCTGATCCGCGTCGATACCGAAATAGCTGAGGTTTTGTCTGAAAGGTCGCAGGCCGAGGTGCGTGTTCTCGTAGAAGTCGCGCTTGCCGAGTTCCAGGAAGCGGCCAAAGGGTTTCAGGACCGACAGACTGCGTTCCATCGCTTCGCCCCACAGCGAGTTCAGCACCACATCGACACCCTTGCCCTTCGTGATCCGCATTATGTCATCGGCAAAGGCAAGCGAGCGGGAATCGAGCACGTGATCGACGCCAAGCCCGGCGAGCAGGGCGCGCTTCTCGGGGCTGCCGGCGGTGGCGAAAACCGTTGCCCCGACGTGTCGGGCAATCTGGATGGCGGCAAGTCCGACACCGCCGGCGCCGCCATGGATGAGCACGCTTTCCCCCGGGGCGAGTGCCGCCAGATGAGTGAGCGCGTAGTAGCTTGTCAAAAATGCGACCGGGATCGTTGCGGCCGCCTCGCTGGTCAACCCGTCTGCCGCGGGAACGCATCCCGACTCCGAGACGAGAACGTGACTGGAAAAACAGGCTGGTGCGAAGGCGATCACCCGGTCGCCGGGCTTCACGTTTCGTGCATCCGGGCCCACCCGCACAACCCGCCCGCAGCATTCCATGCCAAGGGTGGGACCGGCAAATCCGTCTTCAAGGGCCTCTTCCGGCAACAGGCCAAGCGCCCACATCACGTCGCGGAAATTGAGGCCCGCCGCCTCGACGACGATTTCGACGGCGTCACCGGTCGGCTGTGCGCGGGTCGCGTGCGTCCAGGTCAGCCGGTCGAGCGAGCCTTGCTGGACGATATCAAGCCGCATCGCATCATGTCGGGGCGTGCCGGCCTGTTCCAGGGCTGGCGGATCGATGCGATCTATCCGAAGACCCAGTCGGCTTTCGCCGTCGAGCACGACCTCGCGTTCGCCGTCGAGATGATCAATCTCCGAGGCGATGCGCAGGGCGGCAGTGCTCGGATCGAGATTTTTGCGAATGTCGAGCAGGCGGAATTCAGCATCCGGAAACTCGTTGATGGCGACCCGACCATAGGCCCAGACGCTGGCCTGGACCGGATCGGGGGCCTGGTTGCAGGCGGGGGCGCGCGCGCCCTCCGGAGCGACGATCAACAGCGGTCCGCCCGGCCGGGTCCGGCCGTTCAGGAGGCGCGTGAGCGCCCAAAGCCGTTGCGAACCGGCCTCAAGGGCGTTTTGCGATGCGCCGAACGCACCGTAGAGATCGATCACGCCATGTCGGGCGGCCTCGGCAAGATCGGTGTTCTTCGCCCAGGCATCCGGATCATCGAGGTCGAGCGACCAGTTGCGCTCCGACAGCTGCCGCGTTTCCGCCCCGGGAGCCGCAAGGCTCGCGTCGATACCACCGGTCGCGAGCGTCTCCTGCAAGGCGCAGGCGACTGCCCGTCCCGGTTCAGCGGCGTCGCAAAGGATCAGCATGCGACGCCGGTCTTCCGGCTCCGTTTCGTCCTGGCTCGCCGCCGGGGCCGGCGCAGGCGCGGACGCCAGAAGAAGGGTCGCCTCGGCCAGGCCGGTCTCCAGCGTCCGCGCGATCGCGGAGATGTAGCCCGCGCCATCGAATGCGTGGATCCATCCTTTTGTGCTCAGAAGCGACGCGACGGGCGCGGCTTCGCCGGCGTCGGCGCTCCACCAGTCCCGGCCGCAGCCGAGGATCAGATCGAAGGCAATGCTTGGCGCGCGCTCGACGGCAATCAGGTGTCCGTCGGTCGCCATAAGTCGCCTGATGTCCGTCAGCGTGACGGAACCGGCATGACAAAGGGAATCGCAGGCGAAGACAATGTCGTACCCTCTGGATTGCGGCAGGTTGGCGTCATCGATGGCGACAAAGCGCGTGTCCGACCGTCCACGCCACTGACGTTGCAGGCGATCCAGCGGCGCGTCCGCAGTGTCGGTGACCGTCATGTGCGCCGTGCGCGGGTCCAGTCGTTCGCTGATCGCGGCCGCAAGCCTCGGCCGGCGTGCCCCGACGAAAAGCACTGAGACCGGGCGATCTTCGGGCATTGTCCCGAGCACGTCTTCGGCCAGCGCTCGAAGCGTCGTTTCGAAGACGGAATTCGCCGGACTTTCGTGACGGTAGGCGTCCAGAAGGCCTGGCGTCGCAAAGGCTGAAGCCGTGTCAGGCAGGCCGTCGCGTAAGAGCGACGGCAGGTCGCGCGCAAGACGGGCGAGCAATGCCGCCTCGACGCCATGCTCGTTCGATGTTTCAAACAACATGCTCAAGAGCGTATCGGCGGAAAGCGCGGGGTCGGGAGGGGTGATCTGCCACAAGCCGTCGTTTTCCTGCGCCAGGTCGTGAAGCGCGAGCTCCTCCAGGAAATGAACAGCGAACGGAAGCGCCGACGCATGGATCTCGCCGGTGTCGGCGGCCGATGCGCACGACACTGGTCCTGTGCCAAGCACCTCGTGAAGGCCGTGGTGAACGACGGAGCGTGCCAGGGCGTCGAGCAGCAGCCGTTCGTCGCTCGGGCTGAAGCCGGTTTCGGCATCGGCGAGAAGGCCTGCTGCATCGGCCCGGGCGGCGATCGCCGCGGAGGAGAGACCAAGCGGGCTTTCCGAGCCCGCAAGAACCCGCGCCGCGACGCGATAGGCGCAAATCGGGCCCGCCTGGTTCAGATGGAAGTGCACGGCCTTGAAGCGGACGGCCGACAGTCGCGAAACCAGTTCGCCGTCGGCATCCAGATACGTGAAACTTGCAAGGATTGAGCGGGGGGTCGCCCGCTCGATCGTGATCCGGACCGAGGCAGGGCGCGCGGATGGATCGAACAGCTGGACCGTTCCGGCCCGCACCGGCAGGAAACCGCTGTCGGTCTGTCCGTTCTCGCGGATCGAGAGCAAAGCGAAAAGGCCATGAAACCCGGCGTCGGCAAGTGCCGGATGCAGGGAAAACGGGCGGTGCGCGTCGTGGTTTGACGCGGGCCGCAGGGCGAGGACGGCGATCCGTTCATCGAGCACGTCGGCATGGTCGGCAAGGCGGAAGGTTTCGCCGTATCCAAGCCCGTGCGCGCGCGTCATCTCGTAGATGGTGTCATGCGAAATGCGCAAGGAATGGCCCTGCGCGGAGTCGGATGCCGGGCGCGCGCCGTCGGCAATGGTCGGAGCGGCGGGGGTGCGAAATCCGGCGCGGGCGTGCAACGACCATTCGGCTCCGGCGAGGCGAGGCCGCGCGAAGATCTCGATCACACGATCATCGGCGGACAGCCGGACCTTGGTCTCCTGCGACTTTCCCGGATCCAGCACAAGCGGGCGCAGGATCTCGACATCGTGCAGCTCCGCCGTATCCCGCTCCGTCCAGTCAAGCGCGGTCCGCAACGCCATTTCCAGAAAGCCGGCGGCCGGAAACACCACCGCATCCTCGACCTTGTGATCGGCAAGAAACGGGTACAGGTCCGTGTCGATAACGTTGAACCATTCGCATCCGTCCGCCTTCAGCCGCGCACCGGCGAGCGGCCAGCTTCGCGGGCCCTGTATGCGCTCATCTGTTTCGCTCAAGACGAAGGGGACGGTCTGCCAAGGATAATTCGGAAGAGAGGGAAGATCGGACCCTTGCGGCCCGATGTAAAGGTCTGGATCGGGAGAGGCGCCGGCCGCGATGATCCGTGCCGCGACGAGGTCGAGCGCTTCCGGTTCCGGCGTCTTGTCCCCCGGCCGATCGAAGGACGGTACCACATTGGCCTGAGCGCCGACGGCGACCAGCGTATCGCGCAGATAGGTCGTCAGAAGCGGACGCGGGCCGATTTCGACGATGACGCCGGCACCGGCCTCGGCCAGTTTTTCGACCGCCCGGGAAAAGCGCACAGGCTGGCGCACGTTTTCCCACCAGTAGGTGGCGTCCGGCGTGACGGTCTCCGAATCCGGATGCACGGAGGAAAAGAAAGTGCGCGTGGCGGGAGAGGAGGCGATCGTGCCGAGTGCGTCCCGCAACGGAATTTCGATGGGGTCGACCAGTGCACTGTGGAACGGGTAGACGATCTCCAGCTTGCGCAGCGCCCAACGGTTGGTCCTGGCATGACGGGCAAAAGCGTCGATGCTGTCGGTTGGTCCCGTCACGGTAACGCTGCGCGCCGAGTTGATGGCAGACAGTTCAAGCCCGGGGAGCCCCGACGAGGCGATGGCTGCGCGGGCTTCGTCTTCCGGCAGGAGAAGCGCCGCCATCGAGCCAAGGTGACGAACCACCTCCTGCTGTGTCGAGCGGACGTGGATGATGCGGGTCGCGGTCTTCAGGTCCAGCATGCCAGCGCACCAGGCCGCGGCGATTTCGCCGACACTGTGACCAATGACCATGTCCGGGCTGATGCCGCGCTGTTTCAGCGCCTGCACCATCGCGACCTGAAGAGCGAACAGAAGCGGTTGCGCAATTTCCGTTCGTCCGATTTCCGTATCCAGATCGGCGGAAAACAGCATCGTGACGAGGGACCATCCGGATACCGCCATGAAATGACGGTCGGTTGTTTCGAAGGCTTCGCGAAACGCGCCGTCGGCTTGATAGGCCTGCTGCCCCATTCCGGCCCATTGCGCGCCATTGCCGGAAAATGCAAAGGCAAGACCGCCGCGCGTGGCCAGACTGCGACCTGTGACAGTCGCCGGGGTCGGCTTGCCGTCCGCAAAGGCCGCAAGCGCAGCGCGTTTCGTGTCGCCATCGCCCAGCACCACCAGGCGGAGGTCATGCAGATCCCGGGTCCGGATCGCTGCATCGGCGATGGCTCCCGGCGAGACGCCCGGCTGTCCGTGAAGCGTGCCGTAGCCCCTGGCGAGATCGCGAAGGGCCGCTTCGCTGCGCGCCGATATGATCAGCGGCGCATTGTCGGCAACCGCGCTCTTCGGCTCCGGCCAGGGTGCGACCTCGCCGATGACGGTATGCGCGTTGGTTCCGCCAAAGCCGAAGGAGTTGATCCCGGCAAGCTTGTGGGTGGTATCGCCGTGCAGGGAAACCGGAGCGCTTGCGACAGACAGGTTCAGCGCGGCGAAATCGATGTGCGGATTGGGCGTGTCGAAGTGAAGTGAACGGGGCAGAATGCCGTTTTGCAGGGCGAGCACCGACTTCAGGATCCCCACGAGACCGGAGACCGGCTCCAGATGTCCGACATTGGTCTTGGCCGACCCTATCGGCAGGACCTCGCTGCGGGCGCGTCCGATCACCTGTCCGAGCGCATTGGCTTCGGCCGGATCGCCGACCTGCGTTCCCGTTCCATGGGCCTCGATGAAGGCGAGGTCGTCCGCCGAGAGGTCGAGATCGTCATAGATTGAGCGCAGCAAGGACGTTTGTGCGGGAGAGGAGGGGAGCGACAGTCCGGCCGTGCGCCCGTCGGCATTGATCCCGGTCGCGAGAATCCGCGCGCGCGCCGCGACACCTGGACCGTCGCGACGCAGCACGAGAGCGACCGCGCCTTCCGAGCGCACATAGCCGTCGCCCGACGCGTCGAAGGCGCGACACAGACCCTGCGACGACAGCATCGAGGCACGAGAAAAGCCGATGAAGGAAAACGGGCTGAGCAGCAGGTTGACGCCGGCAACGATGGCGGTGTCGATCTGTCCGCTCTCGATGGCGGCGACCGCCTGGTGCAAGGCCACCAGCGAAGAGGAGCAGGCTGTGTCGAGGGTGAAACTCGGACCCTGGAGGTCGAAAATATAGGAGACGCGGTTGGCAACGATCGACAAGGTGTTGCCGGTCATCGTCTGGATGTCGACCGCCGGCATGTCGAAGAGCAGTCCCTGATGGTAATCGAGCGCAGACGCGCCGACATACACCCCGGTGTTGGTGCCGGCGAGGTCCGACGGCTTCAAACCGGCGTCCTCGATTGCCTCCCAGACGACCTGGAGCAACAATCGTTGCTGCGGGTCGATCTGAACCGCCTCGCGTGGAGAGATTCCGAAGAAGCTCGCGTCGAACCCCCAGACGTCGTCAATCTGTCCGGCCGCGAAGGTCGCGCTGCGCCCCGGCGTGGTCGGTTCCGGATGATAGAAGCGGGACGTGTCGAAGCGGTTCTCGCCGACCCGGGTAATCGTACAGCGACCGTCTTCCAGCACGCGCCAGAAGTCCTGCACCGAGTTTGCACCGGGAAGGCGCGCGGCATAGCCGGAAATGATCGTGTTGAAAGCCCGAAGGGACATCCGGTTTTCTCTCGTGTCGACGCTGCGCCGAGCGTCCTGGTCGGTGGAACGGCCGTTTTTCTGAAGCGCAATCGTGAGGATCAGCTAGGGTGTGGAGCCATAAATGAGATTGCCATGGTTTGAGGCGGATTGCGTCTCTTCAACGAGCGTAAGCGCCGAGAAATGCAGGTATTTTCAAGCCTTTCGCGACGAAGAGGAGGCGCAATCCGGTCAAATCCGAAGGACAGGAAATGGCTTCGCTTTGCATCGTCAGCGCGCTTGACCGGGCACCCGGCCCGCTCTGCACGCCCTTCCTCGCAATTCATCGCCATTTTCCATGCCATGTCAGCCTCATTTATGGGTCCACACCCTAAGGCGTGGCGTTCATGCCCGCCGCTTTCCTCTTTTGTTGGCTCATACGCACAGCAGCAATCGGTTTTTATTGGGATTGTGCATTTATTGCACTGCCCGTGATTCTGCTAAACAAATCAGATAACGCGCGAAGCGTCGAGATTGTGGCATCTTGCATGATAAATGAGACGGCATCCGGGCCTGGCTCATCGAGTCTTCGTTGCGATGGGCGCAGATCCGTCGGTCCCGGACGCCGGCGCGTTGCGGGCACGCAGTTTGCGTTCCCAATCGACTGCGTGGCGAGCGATCGTCGGCAGGTCGTGATGGGCCGGTTGCCAATCGAACAAGGAGTGTATCTTGCGGTTGTCGGCGACGACGCGGGCGGAGTCGCCGTCGCGCCTTTCGCCGAAGCGCAAGGGAAAGTCGACCCCGGCAGCCTCCTTCACCGCATCAATGACCTCGAGCACGGAAAAGGCCTGCCCGTAGCCGCAATTTGCGGTGAAGCTCTCGCCTCCGTCGCGCAGGTGGCGAAGTGCCAGGAAATGCGCCTCCACGAGATCGCTCACATGAACGAAATCGCGTTCCGCCGTTCCATCGCGTGTCGGATAGTCGGTGCCGTAGACCGTGATCCCGTCCCGTATTCCGAGTGCCGCCTCGCAGGCGACCTTCAGAAGATGTGTTGCTCCTGCGGTCGACTGGCCGGCGCGCCCCTGCGGGTCGGCTCCGGCAACATTGAAATACCGCAAGGCGCCATAGCGAAGGCCTGTGGCCCGTGCCGTGTCATGCAAAATCGCCTCGACCATCAGTTTTGATGCCCCATAGGGCGCCAGGGGTTTGGTGCGGGCCGTTTCGGACACAGGGTGGTCTCCCGGGTCGCCATAGACCGCGGCCGTCGAGGAAAACAGAATGCGTCGGATGTCGCGGGCGAGGCAGTTTTCGATCAGGTCACGCGAGGCACAGGTGTTGTTGCCGTAGTACTTCAAAGGGTCCGTGATCGATTCAGGCACGATGGCGGAGCCGGCGAAATGAATCACGGCGTCGATGTCTGCGACGGTGCAGGCCTTTTCAAGAACGTGCTGATCGCGGGCGTTTCCTTGAATGAAATGCGCCTGTCCGGGAACCGCCCAGTCGTGCCCGGTGCTCAGGTCGTCGATAACGACGACGGTTTCGCCGGCATCAAGCAGGCGCCAGACCATGTGGCTGCCGATGTATCCAGCGCCGCCGGTGACAAGTGTCGCCATTGTTGTTCTCCGGATCCCGGGTGGGTGTGCAGCGAATCATTCCGGTTGTCTGTTGATCCATCAAACCGTTGAGTTACCGGCTTGACAAACCGATGGCAAGCGAACACCAACGCCATGTCTTCTTGGGAAAATCGGCTGCGAAAGGGCGTATCGGAGGGGCCTTGTCGCATTTTCGTCGCAGACGCGTTCCTATAGACGTGTCTGGTCCGTCGGGCGCGCCCCGTCCTTTGCGGTCACCCTTTGAAGACTGAGCCTGCCGACGCGCCCGTCGCCGGCAAGCTGCGTCTGTCTCGTATCGACTTCAGGAGCACCCATGCGCATTGCGATGATTGGAACCGGATATGTCGGACTTGTGTCCGGCGTGTGTTTTTCAGAGTTCGGTTTTGACGTGACCTGTGTCGATATCGACGCCGACAAGATCGCCCGGCTGAACGCCAAGGAAGTTCCGATATACGAGCCCGGGCTCGATGCGCTGATCGAGCGCAATCTCGAGGCCGGACGCCTCGCTTTCACCACGGAGTTCGATGCCGCGGTCGCGGCCTCCGACGTTGTCTTCGTTGCGGTCGGCACGCCGTCGCGAAGAGGGGACGGCGAAGCGGACCTCACATATGTCTATGAGGCGGCCCGGCAGATCGCGCGCGTCATGCGTGAGGGGACGGTCGTGGTGATCAAGTCGACGGTCGTGGTGGGAACCTGCAGGAAAGTGGCCGAGATCCTGCGACAGGAACGGCCCGGGGTCGACTTCTCGGTCGCCTCCAATCCCGAGTTCCTGCGCGAGGGCTCGGCGATCGAGGATTTCATGCGGCCCGACCGGGTCGTTGTCGGTGCCGAGGACGAGAGGGCCGAAGCCACGCTTCGCCGCCTGTACCAGCCGCTGTATCTGCGGGAAACGCCGATCCTCTTCTCGACGTTGGAAAACGCCGAAATCACCAAATACGCGGCCAATGCGTTCCTGGCGCTGAAGATCACCTTCATCAACGAAATCGCGAACCTTTGCGAGAAAGTCGGCGCGGATGTCCAGAAGGTGGCAAGCGGAATTGGACTGGACAACCGCATTGGCGGCAAGTTCCTGCATGCCGGGCCGGGCTACGGCGGGTCTTGTTTTCCCAAGGATACGGCAGCGCTTGCCGCGACCGGACAGCGGCACGGAACGCCATTGCACCTGGTGGAAACAACCATCGAAGTGAACGAGGCGCGCAAGCGCGAGATGGCGGAGCGCGTCCTTGCGGCACTCGGCCCTGCTCCGGAAGGGAAATCCGTGGCAATCTTTGGGATCGCCTTCAAGCCGAATACGGACGATGTGCGGGACGCGCCGTCGCTGGTGATCGTACCGGCGCTACAGGCCCGCGGTGTCCGCGTCGTCGTACATGATCCCGAGGCGCGCGCGCAGGCCGAGCCGCTGCTTCCTGGCGCGGAATGGCGCGACAATCCCTATGACGTCGCCGACGGCGTTGATGTGCTTGCCGTGGTAACCGAATGGAACCTCTATCGGGGCCTCTCGCTGGACGAGATCGCCGCACGCATGCGCGGCAACACCGTGATCGACATGCGCAACATCTGGCGCAGCGAGGATGTTGCGAAGGCCGGCCTGAACTATCACGGCATCGGCAAGGCTCCGGCTTCGCGAGGGACGATGTGAAGACGGGAGGCGCCGGATCGAGCCGGGAGGGGATCATGCCGATCGGAGAAGAGCTTCATGCGCTGGCAGGATTGTGTGATGACGCGGGCGACCTGATCCTGACGTATTTTTGCGATGGCGTTCGCGTCGACCGCAAGGCAGACGACAGCCCGGTCACTGAAGCCGACAGACGGGCGGAAGACGTTATTCTCTCCGGCCTTGCCCGCCTTTATCCGAATATTCCCGTCGTTGCCGAAGAAGCTGCGTCGGGCGGCCGGGTTCCGGAGATTTCGGATCGTTTCTTTCTGGTGGACCCGCTTGACGGCACGCGTGAATTCGTGTCCGGGCGGGGAGATTTCACCGTCAACATAGCGTTGGTGGAAAACGGCCAGCCGGTTCTGGGCGCCGTGTTCGCCCCGCATCGCGGAACGGCGTTTGTCGGGAACGTTGGCACGGGTGCTTTCGAGCGGATGTCGCAGGCGCAAGCCGGTTCGCAATGGCGCAAGATCGCTGTTCGCAGCCGCGCTCCGGCAAACCCGATCGCCGTTGCCAGCCGCTCGCATCGTGACGCGAAGACGGATGATCTGCTTGACCGTCTTGCGATGGATGAGCGGGTGAGCGTGGGCTCTTCGCTCAAGTTCTGCCTCCTGGCGCGCGGTGATGCCGATTTTTATCCGCGCTTCGGTCGCACCATGGAATGGGACACGGCTGCTGGACATGCGGTTCTCGTCGCGGCCGGGGGGCGGGTTGCCGGTCTTGACGGCGGACCATTTCTCTACGGAAAGCGCAACCAGTCGTTCGACAGCGACTTTGCCAATCCGGGCTTCCTTGCCGCCGGCGACGACAACCTGATTGCCCGCGCCGCCGCGCTGAACCTTGCGACGAACGGTTCTGACACCACGATTTGACCGAGATTTTTTACGTAGCGGCTATTGTCGGCAATTCTGTTCCTCGTTCGATCGCCTGTATCCAAATATCAAGGCAACAGATGAAATATCGCAACCTTGGGTAGCGAATAATTGACATTCAACCAAACGGGTTTTACCGCTTGCGACTGGAAACAGGCAACGTTCGCGCGCATTCGGTTCAACTGCCGTGAGGCTAAAAAACGTCGGAGTTGCGGGGGTCAGGAGAGGCCGCGTAGGGTGCCCGGCTTGAGGAGTAGATGGTGTACAGTCGAACCAGCCAGCTTTCTCGACTTGAAGCGCAGTCCATCGAGATCATCCGCGAGGTGGTTGCGGAGATGGCCCGCCCGGTGATGCTTTATTCGATCGGCAAGGATTCCAGCGTGATGCTGCATCTTGCCCGCAAGGCATTCTATCCCGCGCCGCCGCCGTTTCCTCTGCTTCACATCGACACCACGTGGAAGTTTGGCGAGATGATCGCCTTTCGGGACCGCATGGCGGCGGAGGCTGGTATGGATCTCCTGGTTCACACCAATGCACAAGGCCTCGCCGACGGGGTGAACCCTTTCGATCACGGCGCGTCCTACTACACCCGGATCATGAAGACCGATGCGCTCAAGCAGGCGCTGGATCACTACGGGTTCGATGCGGCCTTTGGCGGTGCACGGCGGGATGAGGAAAAGTCCCGGGCGAAGGAGCGGATATTCTCCTTTCGCACGCCGCAGCACGGCTGGGACCCGAAGAACCAGCGCCCGGAGCTCTGGTCGATCTTCAACACGCGGGTTCGGCGCGGAGAGTCCTTGCGTGTCTTCCCGTTGTCGAACTGGACCGAACTCGACATCTGGCAGTACATCCGCTCCGAAAACATCCCGATCGTACCGCTCTACTACGCGGCGGAACGGCCGGTGATCGAGCGCGACGGTACGCTGGTGATGGTCGACGACGACCGGATGCCGCTCACTGCTGGCGAGACGCCCGAGATGCGGCGCGTGCGGTTCCGTACCCTTGGCTGTTATCCGCTGACCGCCGCGATGGATTCGGAGGCCGATACGCTGGACGGCATCGTCACCGAAATGCTGATCGCCCGCACGTCGGAGCGCTCGGGGCGGCTGATCGATCATGACGAGGCTGCGTCGATGGAAAAGAAAAAGCGCGAAGGCTACTTCTGAGGATGTCGACATGAACCAGCTCCCATCTCTTTCCGGGCCTGCAATGAACGTGCTCGATGATCATGACCAGAAAGGCCTTCTGCGCTTTCTCACCTGCGGCAGTGTGGATGATGGCAAATCGACGCTGATCGGGCGGCTTCTTCACGACACCAAGCGGGTGCTGGAGGATCAGGTCGCTGCCCTGCGCAGCGATTCTCGCAAATACGGCACCCAGGGCGACAACATCGACTTCGCGCTCCTGGTCGACGGTCTGGAAGCGGAACGCGAGCAGGGCATCACCATCGATGTCGCTTATCGGTTCTTTGCCACCGATGCCCGCAAGTTCATTGTCGCCGACACGCCGGGCCATGAGCAATACACCCGCAACATGGCGACCGGGGCTTCGAACTCCGATCTCGCGGTGATCCTGATCGATGCGCGCAAGGGCGTGCTTCAGCAGACACGGCGGCACTCCTTCATCGTGTCGCTGTTGGGCATTCGCCATGTTGTCGTCGCGGTCAACAAGATGGATCTGGTCGACAATGACGCGAAGGTTTTTGAGCGGATATCGGACGATTACCGCGCCTTTGCGGGCGGCTTCGGCTTCGAGACCCTGCAGGTGATCCCGATCTCGGCGCTGACCGGCGACAATGTCTCCGCGCGGGCGGCAGGGATGGACTGGTACGAGGGGCCGACGCTGCTGGCGCATCTGGAGACTGTCGGGATCGCGGGAGAGATTTCCGAGGGACCGTTTCGAATGCCCGTGCAGTGGGTAAATCGTCCCGATCTCGATTTTCGCGGCTATTGCGGCACGCTCGTTGGCGGGCGGGTTCGTCCCGGCGACCCAATTGCCGTGGCGGCTTCGGGACGACAGGCGACCGTTGAGCGAATCGTCACGATGGATGGCGATCTTGACGAGGCGTTCGCCGGCGATGCGGTGACGCTCACCTTGAAGGAAGAGATCGACATTTCGCGCGGCGACGTGCTGTGCGCGCCCGATCAGCGTCCGGAGGTGGCGGAAAGGATCGGGGCGCATTTGATCTGGATGGATGACAAGCCGCTGGTTGTGGGACGCACCTATGCGATCAAGGCCGGAAAGCGGCTTGCGTCTGCGAGTGTGACCGGCATCGACCATGGCATCGACGTCAACACTCTTGAGCACCAACAGGTGGAGACGCTTGCGCTCAACGGTATCGGGTACTGTGAACTTGCCCTGTCGACGCCGGTGGCCTTCGACCCCTATGAGGTCAACCGCGATATGGGGGCGTTTGTCCTGATCGATCCGCTGACCAACCATACGGTGGCGGCCGGCATGATCTGGAAGGCGTTGCGCAAGGCCGACAATATCCACCGACAGGCTTTTGATATCGACCGGTCGGCGCGCGCCGCGCTCACCGGACAGGCGCCGAAGGTTTTGTGGTTCACAGGTCTGTCCGGTGCGGGAAAATCCACAGTGGCCAATCTGGTCGAACAACGCCTCCATGCCATGGGACGGCTGACCTTCCTGCTTGACGGCGACAACGTGCGCCACGGGCTCAACAAGGATCTCGGGTTCTCCGAGGCCGACCGGGTGGAAAACATCCGTCGTGTCGGCGAGGTGGCGAAACTCTTCACCGAGGCGGGCCTGATCACCCTCGTGTCCTTCATCTCGCCCTTCCGTTCCGACCGTGAGATGGCGCGCGACCTGTTCCGGCCTGGCGAATTCATCGAGATCCACGTTCACGCCCCGCTCGAAGTTGCCGAAGCCCGGGATTCCAAGGGGCTTTACAAGAAGGCCCGTGCCGGTGAGATCCGCAACTTCACAGGGATCGACAGCCCCTATGAAGCGCCGGACGGAGCCGAGATCGTATTGAACACCGATGGAGCGGATCCGGGAGCGCTCGCGGATGAGGTGATCCGTTATCTCGATCTCTAGTGGTTCGATTCCGACGCTTGCCTCCCCGTGCAACACCGCCGCAGCAAATGTCGAAATCAAGAGAACCACTAGATAAATATATGATTTTATTGGAGCTTTTGAATTTGACATTTGATCAGGAGCCTCGCCGCAAACGGGACTCAAGTGTCAAATTCGCTCCACGCTAAAACGGGGAGCACGGTCTCGAGAGCGTTGCACGCACGACGGGTTGCCTCGGTCTTGATCATTTTAGATGAAAAATTGGGCAATTCTATTAATTGCTTGATTGATAGGCAGTCGCTTGGCACTCTCTTCGGCGAAAAGAACAACGCCAGTGGGGATCAATATGCGTCGACTGTTTGGAATTGCGCTCGCCCTGACCTTCACCGTGCCGCCGGCCTTGGCCGAGACGGAAGTCAGGTTCACGCTCGATTGGAAGTTCGAGGCGCCGGCCGCGCCCTTCTTCATTGCCCAGGACAAGGGATACTTCGCGGACGAGGGGCTTTCGGTCACCATAGACAGTGGCGCCGGGTCACGGGAATCGATTCCCCGAGTTGCGACCGGCACCTACGACATGGGCTTTGGTGACATCAACGCGCTGATCAAGCTGATGGACGAGCAGCCCGAACTCAACGTCAAGGCCGTGATGATGGCCTACGAGCGTCCGCCCTTTGCCGTCATCGGCCGCAAGAGCCAAGGGGTGACCGAGGATCCCAAGTCGCTGGAAGGCAAGACGCTGGGCGCGCCCCCGCCCGATGCGGCGTTTGGACAGTGGCCGGCCTTCGTCGAAGTGGCCGGCATCGATACCTCTGCGATCACCATCGAGAATGTCGGTTTTCCCGTTCGCGAGCCGATGCTTGCCCAGGGGCAGGTTGATGCGATCTTCGGGTTTTCCTTTTCCTCCGTCATCAATCTGAAGGCGCAAGGCATTGCCGAGGACGATATCGCGCTGATCCTGATGGCCGAGAACGGCCTCGACCTTTACGGCAATGTCGTCATGGTCAACACCGCGTTCGCCGAGGAAAATCCCGACGCGGTGAAAGGTGTGCTCAAGGCGCTCGTGAAGGGCTACCTGGACACGATCGCCGACCCGGCCGGTTCGGTTCCCTATGTCTTGAAGCGCAACGGCGTGCTCGACGAGGCAACGGAGATCGACCGGATCGAGATGGCGGTTGCCGGCTCCATCGCAACCCCGGCGGTCAAGGAAAACGGCTTCGGTGGTGTCGATATGGAGAAGCTCGGCCAGTCAATGGAGTACCTCAAGACGTCGATGGGCGTGAGCGACACGCCGCCGTCCCCGGAGAGGGTGTTCGACCCCTCCTACCTGCCGCCGGTCGAAGAGCGTATGGTTCGCTGACGGGTCTTGACGATCACGACATGTGCCGCCTCTCGGTCGTTTGCCGGGGGGCGGCGGGGCATCGCAGTGACAAGCCGAGAGTTTTTTCGTGACCGGTTTCGTGGAACTGAATGATATTCGCCTCGCCTATGGGCCGGGCGGTGAAAGCACGCTGGCTCTCGACGGCCTGTCGATGACCGTGAACAAGGGCGAGTTCGCTGCCGTTGTCGGTCCGTCCGGCTGTGGCAAATCCACCCTTATGAAGCTTGCAACCGGACTGATCCGGCCGCAGGCTGGCACGGTTGAAGTCGCCAGCAAGGAAGTGGACGGCCCTGTCTCGATGGCCGGAATGGCATTTCAAAATCCCTCCATGCTGCCATGGCGCACGACGCTCAAGAACGTGATGCTGCCGCTGGAGATCGTGCAACCGCATCGCCGCAGACTGTCGCGTGAACGCGCCGCCTACGAGGCGCTGGCGGAGGATTTGCTCGAAGTCGTCGGACTTCAGGGCTTCGGCGACAAGTTTCCCTGGCAACTCTCGGGCGGCATGCAGCAACGCGCGAACCTGTGCCGTGCGCTCGTCCACGACCCCGAATTGCTGATGCTCGACGAGCCGTTCGGCGCACTTGACGCTTTCACCCGCGAGGAGCTGTGGCAAGTGATGCGTGATCTTCATGCCGAAAAGGGATTCACCACGATCCTGGTTACCCATGACTTGCGCGAGGCGGTGTTTCTCGCCGACCGGGTCTTCGTCATGAGCGCGCGTCCCGGTCGTATCATCGTCGAGCGTGAGATCACCTTCCCGCGGCCGCGCCCGATCGATCTGACCTATGAAGCCAGGTTCAACGATATCGTGCACGAGCTTCGTGCACATATCGCAGACGCGAGGGCCGCAGCATGAATGACAAGTGGATCAAGGCTGCTCCCTGGATCTGGACCATCGGGCTGTTTGTCGTGTGGGAAGGCGTCGTGCGGGCGTTTGATATCGCGTTTTTCATCCTGCCGGCTCCTTCGGATATCTGGGTTGCGACCGTCAAATACTGGCCGGTGATCTGGACCAATTCCCTCCAGACCCTCTTCACCACAACATTGGGGTTTCTGCTGGCGGTGGTCGGCGGATTGGCGCTTGGGCTGGCGATTGGCTGGAGCCGGTCGATCTACGCCGGGCTTTATCCGCTGATGATCGGCTTCAATTCCGTGCCAAAGGTCGCCGTGGTGCCCATTCTGGTCATCTGGTTCGGCATTGGAACGGTGCCGGCCGTGCTGACGGCGTTCCTGATTGCCTTTTTTCCGATTGTCGTGAACGTGGCGACCGGGCTCGCCACGATAGAGCCGGAAATGGAGGACGTGCTGCGCGCGCTCGGCGCAAAGAAGCTCGACATCATGCTCAAGGTCGGCATCCCGCGCTCGATGCCTTATTTCTTCGGCTCGCTGAAGGTCGCGATCACGCTTGCCTTCGTCGGTTCGGTGATCTCGGAGACCGTGGCGGCAAACTCCGGCATCGGCCACATGATGCTGGCGGCACAGTCGCAGTTCAACGTGCCGCTGGTCTGGGCGGGTCTGATGGCGCTCGCCGTCCTCGGCATCGTCATGTATGCGATGATGGCCTGGCTGGAGATGCGCATGACGGGCTGGGCACATCGCTCGTCGCACGGCTGACGTCATCCGGGTTTTGTTTTCGCTTGCGCCGGTTTCACAGGCGCGCGTTCGCGGTTAACGTCTTTTCAGGACGCGGTCGGGCATCAAGGGTGCCAGGAGTGCCGGATTGCGCTCCGATGACGAAAACCGCGAAAGGCGACGCGTGATCATACCTTGCATATTGTCCGGCGGATCCGGATCGCGGCTCTGGCCATTGTCGCGCTCCCTGCGCCCGAAGCAGTTCCTGCCCTTGTTTGACGGCGAAAGTCTTTTTCAAAGGACATTGGGCCGCTTCACGGGATCCCGCTACTCGGCTCCGATCGTGATTGCGAACGCCGACCATCGTTTCCTGGTGGGCGAGCAGATGGCAAGCTCGGAAAACGGGGAAGGGACCATCGTGCTCGAACCGATCGGACGCAATACCGCCGCGCCTGCAGCCGTTGCAGCCTTGATCGCCGCGGCTTCAGATCCCGATGCCCTGGTTCTGCTCGCCCCGTCCGATCACCTTGTGCGTGATACGGACGCTTTCGCACGGGCTGTCGCGGATGCAGTGCCGGCCGCGCAGGAGGGGCGCATCGTGACCTTCGGCATTCGCCCCAGCGAACCCAATACCGGCTATGGGTATATCCGCCTTGAAGACGGCAAGGGGCCGGTGCGCCCGGTTGCGGCCTTTGTCGAAAAGCCGGATCTGGAACGGGCAAGGGCGTTTCTCGCCTCTGGCGATCATGTCTGGAACGCGGGAATATTCCTGTTTCGCGCCTCCACGATGATTGCCGAATTCGAGCGCCATTGTCCCGAAGTGCTGATGCGCGTGCGCGCCGCGCTGGCAGCCGCGACGCCCGACCTCGATTTTCTGCGCCTGGATGCGGAGAGTTTCGCCGCCGTTCCGGATATTTCGATTGACTATGCGATCATGGAGAAGTCGGATCGCATTTCCTGCGTTCCCACCGATCCGGGCTGGAGTGATCTCGGGTCCTGGTCCGCCGTCTGGGAAGCGCTCGACAAGACGGAGGATGGCAATAGCACGCTGGGTGAAGCGATGTTCGTGAAGTCGCGCGACAGTCTCGTCGTGAGCGACGGCGCTCTTGTCTCCGTCGTCGGGCTGGATCATGTGATGGTGGTGGCGACCAAGGATGCCGTTCTGGTTGCCGACAAGAGCCATGCCCAGGATGTGAAGACCGTGGTGGAGGAACTCCAGCGCGGAGGCCGTTCGGAGACGCGCGAGCACCGCAAACGCTACCGCCCCTGGGGCGCGCGCGAGGAGATTGCGCGTGGTGACCGGTTCCAGGTGCAGGAAATCGAGATAAAACCAGGCGAGAGCATGTCGCTTCAAAGCCATGTCAACCGTGCGGAACACTGGGTTGTTGTCTCCGGGACGCTGGCGATTACCATCGACGGCGAAACGCGATTGATGACCGAAAACCAGTCGGCCTACGTGCCCGTCGGGGCGCGACATCGTCTGGCCAATCCCGGGCGGGTTCCCGCGCGCGTTATCGAGATCCAGTCCGGGGCTTATATCGGGGACGACGATATCGTCCGTTACGTCGATGATGCCGAGACGAATGCTTGAGCCGGGCACGCCCCGGACATACCAATGATGATTGGCCGGCACATGTCCGGCACAACCCCTTGAGGACAGACGAATGCTGAGCGTTCCCGTCGCCGAGTTGACCCCAAACACCTATGAATTCGAATCGCGGCCGATGGTGAAGCCGACCGGATTTCGCGAATACGATGCCCGTTGGCTTTTCGAAAAAGAAATCAACCTTATGGGCATCCAGGCGCTGGGCATGGGCATCGCCACCTTGATGCGCGAGCGCGGCACGAGACCCGACATTGTCGTTGGCCATGATTTCCGCAGTTACTCCGGCGCCATCAAGATGGCGCTGATTTCCGGACTGATGGCGGGCGGCGTCCGCGTTCACGACATCGGCCTTGCTCTGTCGCCGATGGCTTATTTCGCGCAGTTCGCCCTCGACGTTCCGGCGGTCGCCATGGTCACCGCGTCGCACAACGACAACGGCTGGACCGGTGTGAAGATGGGCATCGACCGCCCGCTGACTTTCGGGCCGGACGAAATGGGGCGGTTGAAGGAGATCGTGCTGACCGGCGCGTTTCGCGAAGGAAGCGGCGGCGGCTACCGCTTTGTGGAAGGTTTTGCAGAAACCTACATCAACGATCTGACGGACCGGGACAAGTTCTCGAGGCCAATCAAGGTCGTTGCCGCCTGCGGCAACGGCACGGCCGGCGCATTCGCGCCGCGCGTGCTGGAGGCGCTTGGCGCGGAGGTGATTCCGCTCGACTGCGATCTGGACCACACCTTCCCGCGCTACAATCCCAACCCCGAAGACATGAAGATGCTGCATGCGCTTCGCGACAAGGTGCTGGAAACCGGCGCGGAGGTCGGGCTGGGTTTCGATGGCGACGGCGATCGCTGCGGCGTGGTCGACAATGAGGGCGCGGAGATTTTCGCCGATACGGTCGGCGTGATGCTGGCGCGCGACCTGTCGGAACTGCATCCCGGCTGCCAGTTCGTCGCGGATGTGAAATCGACGGGCCTGTTCGCGACCGATCCGGTGCTGAAGGCCAATGGGGCCAAGACCGACTACTGGAAGACCGGTCATTCCTACATCAAGCGCCGGGTGAACGAACTCAACGCCCTGGTCGGCTTCGAGAAGTCCGGCCACTATTTCTTCAACACGCCCATCGGGCGCGGCTACGACGACGGGCTGGTGTCCGCGATTGCCATTCTCGACATGCTCGACCGCAATCCGGGCAAGTCGATGGCGGAGCTGCGTGGCGCACTTCCGAAGACCTGGGGCTCGCCGACGATGTCGCCGCATTGCGCTGACGAGATCAAATACGAGGTTGTCGACCGGGTCGTCGCGCGCTTTCAGGCCATGCACGACAAGGGCGAGCAATTGGCCGGCCATCCGATCGTCGATCTCGTCACGGTGAACGGTGTGCGTATCGTCGCCGACGATGGCACCTGGGGTCTGGTGCGGGCCTCGTCGAACAAGCCGGAACTTGTCGTCGTGATCGAAAGCCCGGTCTCGGATGCGCGGCTCAGGGAGATGTTCAAGGCGGTCGACGCTGTGCTGCGCGAGAACCCGGAAGTCGGCGACTACAATCAGACGATCTGAACGGTGCCACCTGTGCTCAGGTCTTGCCGAGCGCTGCCGGCTGTGCAAAAGCACGATCGAAGCCGCACGGGTTGCGGCGCTCTTTTTCACATCCGGCACAGCGGCAAGTCAGGATCGATCCGATGCCAGCGGACATGACGTCAAAAACCCCTCTCGATACCTTTGCAGCCCGCATGGCCGACCGCTCCGCGGTGATCGGCATTGTCGGACTTGGCTATGTCGGTCTGCCGCTGGCCTTGAGGTTCAGCGAACTCGGGCATCCGGTCGTCGGCTTTGATGTGGATGCGGTCAAGGTTGCGGAACTGAACGCCGATGGCGGCTTTCGCCGCTATGTCGGGCAGACGCACGAAAGCGTGCGCTTCGGCGCGGATTTCACCGCGACATCGGATTTTGCGCAAGCCGCCGACTGCGATGCGCTGATCATCTGCGTGCCGACGCCATTGGGAAAATACCACGACCCAGACATAAGCTACATTCTGGATGCGGCCCGCAGCATCCGCCCGCATCTGCGTGCCGGTCAGGTGGTCGCGCTGGAATCGACCACCTATCCCGGTACGACCGAGGACGACATGCTCCCAGTCTTGGCGCGCGACGACCTCTCGGTCGGCGATGACATCTTCGTCGTCTACTCGCCCGAGCGCGAGGATCCGGGAAACGCCGCCTTCAGCATTCGCCAGATCCCCAAGGTGGTAAGCGGCGTGACCGCCAACTGCTTGCGCGCGGCCGAGGCGCTCTATGGCGGGGCGGTCGACACGCTCGTGCCGGTGGCCTCGACGCGGGTCGCGGAGATGACCAAGCTTCTGGAAAACATCCACCGCGCGGTAAACATCGGCCTCGTCAACGAGATGAAGACGCTCGCCGATCGCATGGGTATCGACATCTTCGACGTGATCCGGGCCGCGGCGACCAAGCCCTTCGGCTTCACCGCCTTCTATCCGGGTCCTGGTGTCGGCGGCCACTGCATTCCGGTGGATCCGTTCTATCTGACGTGGAAGGCGCGCGAATACGGCGTCCACACGCGCTTCATCGAGCTTGCCGGCGAGATCAATCGCTACATGCCCGAGTTCATCGTCGAAAAGCTGATGGATGCGCTGAACGGCGAGCGCAAGGCGCTGAACGGCGCGCGGGTGCTGGTCCTCGGCGTTGCCTTCAAGAAGAACATCGACGACATGCGCGAATCCCCGAGTGTCATGGTAATCGAGGGGATTGCGGCCAAGGGCGGCGAGGTCTTTTACGCCGACCCGCATGTGGCCGCCCTGACGCTCGCCGACGGGACACGTCACGACAGCCTGACCGCGGATGCCGAAACGGTTGCCTCCATGGAGGCCGTGGTGATTGCCACCGACCACGACGCCTTCGACTACGATATGATCGGGCGCGAGGCGAAGCTGATCGTCGATACCCGCGGGCGCTTTCCGGCCAGTCATGGCAAGGTCACGCGCGCCTGACCGATTGTGTTTTTCGCCCCGGTCGGATAACCCACCCTTGAGGACCAGTCGACGCGCGGCGACCGCGCCGGAAAACGGCATGGATCCGCGCGATTGCAACAAGAAGCGGGACGTTGTTGATGTACGAAGCCATCGATCCTAACCCAAACTTTCCCAAGCTGGAGGAAGACATCCTCAAGTTCTGGGAAGAGAACCGGATTTTCGAGGCTTCCGTCGAGCAGCGGCGCAACCAGGAAGGCGCGGGCGAGTACGTCTTCTACGACGGACCTCCCTTCGCCAACGGCCTGCCGCACTACGGCCATCTCGCGACCGGCTTCGTCAAGGATCTGATCCCGCGCTACCGCACCATGCGCGGCGACTGCGTCGTGCGCCGCTTCGGCTGGGACTGCCACGGCCTTCCGGCCGAGCTGACCGCCGAGAAGGAACTGGGGATCTCCGGGCGCAACGAGATCCTCGACTACGGCATCGGCAAGTTCAACGAGCATTGCTCCGTCTCGGTCATGCGCTTCACCAGCGAGTGGCGCTACTACGTGAACCGTCAGGGGCGTTGGGTCGATTTCGACAACGACTACAAGACCATGAACCTCTCCTTCATGGAGAGCGTCATCTGGGGCTTCAAGCAGCTCTGGGACAAGGGGCTGGTCTATCGCGGCTACCGGGTGGTGCCTTACTCCTGGGCCGTGCAGACGCCGCTGTCGAACTTTGAAACCCGCCTCGACAACTCCTATCGCGAACGCCAGGACCCGGCGCTGACCGTCGGTTTCCTGCTGAAGGATGCGGCTTACGTCTCCGTCCCGACGCGTCTTCTCGCCTGGACGACCACGCCCTGGACGTTGCCTTCGAACCTGGCACTCGCCGTCGCCCCCGACCTCGACTATGCCGTGCTGGAAAAGGACGGCCAGCGGGTGGTCCTCGCGGAAGCCGCGCTTGAGCGCTACGAGCGCGAGTTCGGCGAATGGGCGCGCGTCGACACGGTGAAGGGAACGGCGCTCGCCGATGCCGCCTACGAGCCGCTGTTTCCCTATTTCAAGGATACGGAAAACGCCTTCAAGGTGCTCGCGGCCGACTTCGTTGAGGCGGGTGACGGTACGGGCTGCGTGCATATCGCGCCGGGCTTCGGTGAGGATGACTTCGAGCTGGCCAAGGCCCGCGAGATCCCGTTGGTGGTGCCGGTCGACGAGGCGGGTAAATTCACCGCCGAAGTCACCGATTACGTCGGTCAGAACGTCATCGAGGCGAACAAGGACATCATCCGCGACCTCAAGGCGCGCAATGTCGTCTATCGCCACGAGACCTATCTGCATGATTATCCGCATTGCTGGCGCACCGACACGCCGCTGATCTACAAGGCGATCGACGCCTGGTATGTGGCCGTGTCCCAGTTCAAGGATCGCATGGTCGAATTGAACCGCGAGATCGACTGGGTGCCCGAGCACGTGCGCGACGGCCAGTTCGGCAAGTGGCTGGAAAACGCCCGCGACTGGAACATCTCGCGCAACCGCTTCTGGGGCTGTCCGATCCCGGTGTGGATCAGCGACGATCCGAATTACCCGCGCACCGACGTCTATGGCTCGCTCGACGAGATCGAGGCGGACTTTGGCGTGCGCCCGGACGATTTGCATCGCCCAATGATCGACGAACTGGTGCGTGCAAACCCCGACGATCCGACCGGAAAGTCGATGATGCGCCGCGTCTCGGAAGTGCTCGACGTGTGGTTCGATTCCGGGTCCATGCCTTTTGCGCAGGAGCATTATCCGTTCGAGAACAAGGAGCGCTTCGAGCAGAATTTCCCGGCCGACTTCATCGTGGAATATGTCGCGCAGACGCGCGGCTGGTTCTACACGTTGATGGTTCTTTCGACCGCGATCTTCGACCGCGCGCCGTTCCGCAACGCCGTGTGCCATGGTGTGGTGCTCGACGAGAACAAGCAGAAGCTCTCAAAGCGGCTCCAGAACTATCCCGACCCCGTCGGCGTGTTCGACACCTACGGCGCGGATGCGCTGCGCTGGTACATGCTGTCCTCGCCGTTGCTCGTCGGTGGCGATCTGGCGGTCGCCAAGGACGGGCGCGGCATCGCCCAGGCGCTGCGCCAGGCGATCATCCCGATCTGGAGTTCCTATTACTTCTTCACGCTCTACGCCAATGCCGACAGCTACAAGGCAAAGGTCCGCTTCGACCAGAAGGGTTTGCTCGACCGCTACATCCTCGCCAAGACGCGCGAACTGATCGAGAAGGTGCAAGGCTCGCTCGATGCCTACGATATCCCGGGCGCCTATTCCCATGTGCCGGGCTTCATCGACGCGTTGAACAACTGGTACATTCGCCGCTCGCGCTCCCGCTTCTGGGGTGAGGAGATGACGGACGAAAAGCGCGATGCCCTCGACACGCTCTACACGGTGCTGACGCATCTGATGCGCACGCTGGCGCCGATGATGCCCTTTGTCTCCGAGCGGATCTACAAGGGCCTGACAGGCGATCTCTCCGTGCATCTGGCCGACTGGCCTGAGGCCGAGGCGCTGCCGAACGATCCCGATCTCGTGCGCCGCATGGACCTGATCCGCGACATCTGCGCGTCCGTCATGTCCTTGCGCGAGGCCAAGCGCCTGCGTGCCCGTCTGCCGCTGAAGACGCTGACGGTTGCCCATCCGGAGGTCGAGGACCTGCGCCCCTATGCGAACCTCATCGCCGAGGAGGTCAACATCAAGGACGTCGTGCTTGAGGCCGATCCGCTGTCGGTCGGCGAGCATCGTCTTGCGGTCAAGCCGCAGATCGGCAAGCGCCTCGGCAAGAAGATGAAGGACGTAATGACCGCGTCGAAGTCCGGCGACTGGACGCTTCGCCCGGACGGGATCGTGGAGCTTGCCGGCGTCGAGCTTCCGCCGGAAGACTATACGATGCGCGTGCTGGCGCCGGAAGGTTCCGACACGGGCCTCTTCGATGCCGGCGCCGGCGTCGTTCTTATCGATACCCAGCTTTATCCCGACCTGGAGCGCGAGGGCTACGCCCGCGACATCGTACGGCTGATCCAGCAGACCCGCAAGGACGGCGGCTTCAACGTCTCCGACCGCATTCGTCTCAACCTGACGCTGCCTGAAGAACTGATGCAGGCGGTGGAAGAGCATCGCGAGCGGATCGCGGCCGATACGCTGGCGCGTGAGTTCACGCTTGGCGACAGCCTCAAGGGCGGCTTCAGCGCCACGCATGAAGTGGGCGGCAAGGATGTCGTCATCGACATGGTGCGCATCGACGCCTGACCCCGTCGCCTGCAAGCGCGCCAATGGAATTGCAGAACGCCGCGATCCGTGAAGGGTCGCGGCGTTTTGCGTCGAGGCGAGGGGGCTTGCGTTCGCACGCTTGACCTTCCAGTTACTGGAGAGCGGAGTGTTTCCGTTGCCATTTTCACGAAAGGGATCGGACAATGAACATTGGCGCCGCGGCGGCCCGCTCGAAGCTGCCACCCAAGACCATCCGCTACTACGAGGACATCGACCTGCTGCGTCCGACCCGTGCCGGGAACGGCTACCGCGACTATTCGGATGCGGACATTCACCGGCTGCGGTTTCTGCAACGCTCGCGCAGCCTGGGCTTTTCCATCGAGGAATGCCGTTCGCTGCTCTCGCTCTACGACGACGAGCACCGGGCTAGCGCCGACGTGAAAGCCGTGGCGCTGGAAAAGATCGGCGAGGTCGAACGCAAGATCGCGGAACTCCAGGAAATGAAGGCCACGCTGTCGCGGCTTGCCGAGTGTTGCCATGGCGACGGGCGCCCGGATTGTCCAATCCTTGACGATCTCGCCGGTCGGAGTGGGGTGTCGTGACTGTCCGGTCCGTAGTGTTCCTCGGCAGCGCCGCCCTCGTTGCCGTGATCGGCGCGGTAATTTTTTTCGCGGGCAATGACGAACGCGCTGCGACGGGGCCGGGCGAGCTGCTTGCCTCCGTGACGGTTCCACCCTTGAGCGGTCCGGCCGCGGCGGGGGAAGAGCTTTTTGCCAAGACCTGTGCCACCTGCCACGGCGTCAACGCCGCGGGCCGGGCAGGGCAGGGGCCGCCGCTCGTGCATGTGATCTATGAGCCCGGTCATCACGCCGATGGCGCCTTTTATCTGGCGGTGGCACAAGGTGTGCGGCAGCATCACTGGACGTTTGGCAACATGCCGGCGGTGGCGGGCGTCTCGAGCGAAGACATCTCGCGCATTGTCGCCTATGTGCGAACGCTGCAGCGCGCCAACGGAATCCGGTAACTCTGTCGGCACCCGATGAGCCAGAAACCTTGTGGGGCATTTGCCCCGCGCATTCAAACCCCTATGATCGCCCAAACTCATAGTCTGGGAGGCGTTTTTCTATGAAACTCATGCGTTACGGCCCCGCCGGTTTTGAAAAACCGGGTCTGGTCGACACAGCAGGGCGTATCCGCGACCTCAGCGCTCATATCGACGATCTTTCGGGCCCGGCGCTGTCGGACGAGACCTTCGAGCGGCTAAGGACGATCGATACCGATACATTGCAGGTGGTGGAGGGAACGCCGCGTATCGGCCCGTGCGTCGCGGACGTCGGAAAATTCATCTGCATCGGGCTCAATTACTCCGACCATGCCGCGGAGGCGGGGATGGATGTGCCGCCCGAGCCGATTGTTTTCATGAAGGCGACTTCGGCGATCTGCGGGCCGGACGACGGGATCGAGCTGCCGCGCGGCTCCGTTGCGACCGACTGGGAGGTGGAGCTCGGCGTCGTCATCGGCAAGCACGCCAAGAATATCGCCGAAGCCGATGCGCTCGATCATGTCGCCGGCTATTGCGTTGCCAACGACGTCTCGGAACGCGATTTCCAGATCCGGCACTCGGGGCAGTGGGTGAAGGGCAAATCCGCCGATACCTTCGGCCCGATCGGTCCGTGGCTGGTCACCCGCGACGAGGTGCCCGACCCGCAAAGCCTGCCGCTCTATCTGGATGTTAACAGCAAACGGTATCAGGACGGGACCACGGCGACGATGGTCTATGGCGTGGCCTTCGTCATCGCCTATCTGTCGCGCTTCATGAGCCTGCATCCGGGCGATGTGATTGCGACGGGCACGCCTCCGGGCGTCGGCATGGGGCAAAAGCCCGACCCGGTCTATCTCAAGGCCGGAGATCAGCTCGAGCTTGGGATCGCCGGGCTTGGCATGCAGCGCCAGACGGTGCGCGCGGCAGATTAGTCTCGCGCCCGGTCGGGACAGCAAGACAGCAAAAAGCGCCGGAGCATGTCTGCCCGGCGCTTTTTTGTTTGTCAGGTCAGCCTTGTGCGGCTGGATCAGCTGGCGTTTGCGCGAAAGCGGCCCCGCTGACCGCCATCCGACTGCGAGCCGGGCCGCGGACCGCGGTAGGGACGCTTTTCACCGGCGGGCTTGCCGTCGCGCGGACCGCGCGCGGCGTTGGGCCCGCCGTCGGAGGCATGCGCGCCATCGCCACGCGGCTTGAAGGGACGGCGCGCCGGCTTGCGGCCCTTGCCGTTCGACGGGCGACCGATCGGGCCGTCGTCGTCGCGTTCCACCAGCGTCTTGCCGATCAGCTTCTCGATGTCACGCAGAAACGGCCGTTCGCTGCGGTCGCAGAAGGAAATCGCCGAGCCGCTCTTTCCGGCACGTGCGGTCCGGCCAATGCGGTGCACGTAGGATTCCGGTACATTCGGCAACTCGAAGTTCACCACATGCGAGACGCCGTCGACATCGATGCCACGTGCGGCAATGTCGGTGGCGACAAGGATCGGCGTGCGACCCGAGCGGAAGGATTCAAGCGTCTTCTGCCGCTGGCCCTGGCTCTTGTTGCCATGGATCGCGGAGGCGTTCAGCCCGGCCTGCTCCAGCTGGCGCGTGACCTTGTCGGCGCCATGCTTCGTGCGGGTGAAGACGATGGCGCGGTCCATGTCGTCGCGCTTCAGCACGTCGACGAGCGCCTGACGCTTCTGCTCGCGTTCGATAAGCAGGACGGTCTGGTCGATCCGGTCGATCGGCTTGGAACCCGGCGAGACGGAGATTTCCTGCGGCTCATGCAGAAAATCGTTGGCGAGCGCGCGGATCGGCTTCGGCATGGTCGCGGACAGAAGGATCGTCTGACGCTGGCGCGGCATCGCGGCCAGGATCTTGCGGATCGCGGGCAGGAAGCCGAGGTCCAGCATGTGGTCGGCTTCGTCGAGCACGATGGTCGTGGTCTCGTCGAGGCGCAGGGCGCCGGTGGACATATGGTCGAGCAGACGGCCAGGCGTCGCAACGACGATATCCATGCCGCGTGCAAGGCTGCGGATCTGGGGCATTGCGCGGGCACCGCCCACGACGACCGTCGAGGAATGGCGGACCTTCTGGCCGTAGGCGCGGATGCTTTCGGCGATCTGCGATGCAAGCTCGCGCGTCGGTGCGAGGATCAACGCCTTGCAGGTCTTGGGGTTCGGACGCTGACGCTGCTCGATGATGCGGTGAAGCAGCGGAAGAACGAAGGAAGCGGTTTTGCCGGTGCCGGTCTGGGCCAGGCCCAGAACGTCGCCGCCGGAGAGAATTGCGGGAATACCCTGAGCCTGAATCGGCGTCGGCGTGGTGTAGCCTTCGCCTTCGACGGCCTTGAGGATGGGGTCGGCAAGGCCGAGGTCTTTGAAAGTGGTCAAGCGGAATCCTTGGGCTGCGCCCGAACGCGGCGTCATCGCCAGCGAGGGTCGCGGTCTTGGGTCATCGAAAAGGGAGCTTGCGCAGATCAGCTGCCTTGGGAATGCGCTCGCATCGCGAGCAGCTCGGGCAACGATCGGGAGGAAAGTTGCTTGGACCTGAAGCGCCGTGAACGGTGTACGTTTCTCTACGCAGCGCCAGGATGGTGCCTGTAGACCATAGAAGATGCTGCAGCGCAATGGAAATCGTGCCGACGTCGTCGCAACACAGCCGTGCCGAATACGCAAGGCAGTCCTCGTCCGTGCCCGAGGGAAGGCCTTGCGAAGGCGGGTTCAGGGGGGTGAAGCCAAAAGGCACAAGAGCAATGGCACGGCCGGCAGCCTCCGGGCGGGCTGGATTGTTCTGGAATAAAAATTCTAAAATTTATCCCGAACTGTTTCCGTCGGCGGACCTGATGCGTGAAGCCTGGAAGACGTTGGGCGAGTGCGGCGTTGCGATCATGCCCTAATGATGATCTTCGCCTCATGGGGAGGCGGAAGGGCGTCGAGATAATCTGATGTTTTTTCAGAAGTTTATTGAATTTTTCTGTCTTGCCGGAGGCGCGCAAACAAGGCCGGATGCGTATGCATCCCTGCAAGTCTCTGCCGATTGCGTCTTCACGCAAGACGATGGCCCGCCGTTGGGAAAACGGATGAAGAACCGGAAAATTTGGGTTGCAGGCGAAAAAAATGGAATTTATGTTCCGTTTCAGGGGGCTCATTGATCGCAGGGTCTTCTTGCGCAGAGGGTCAATCGATCTCGGGAGTGTGGGTGTGCTGTGGTGAATGAAGACGCAAAGACGCTCGACGTCATCACGATCGGCCGCTCCTCCGTCGATCTCTACGGGGCGCAGGTGGGCGGTCGTCTTGAGGACATGCGCGCTTTCTCCAAGTATATCGGCGGCTCGCCGACGAATATCGCCGCGGGAACTGCTCGGCTGGGACTGAAGTCGGGGCTGATTACCCGTGTCGGGGATGAGCACATGGGGCGGTTCATCCGCGAGCAGCTCGATTCGGAAGGCGTCGATACGCGGGGCGTGATCACGGATCCGGAGCGGTTGACGGCGCTGGTGCTTCTGGGGATTCGCGATCATGAGCAGTTTCCGCTGATTTTCTACCGCGAGAACTGCGCAGACATGGCGCTGTGCGAGGACGATATCGACGCAGCGTTCATTGCCGAGGCGCGCTGCGTGACGGCGACAGGGACCCATTTGTCGCATCCGCGTACGGAAGCTGCCGTGCTCAAGGCGCTGCATCTGGCGCGCGAGGCCGGCGCTCGCACGGCCCTCGACATTGATTACCGACCCAATCTTTGGGGACTTGCAGGGCATGACGCCGGCGAAAGCCGCTTCATCGCCTCCGACGCGGTGACCGCCAGGCTGCAGGCAACGCTGCATCTGTTCGACCTCATCGTCGGGACGGAGGAGGAATTTCATATCGCAGGCGGCACCACCGACACGCTTGCTGCCTTGCGGGCCGTGCGTGCGGTTTCAACCGCAACGCTCGTGTGCAAGCGCGGGCCGATGGGGGCGGTCGCCTTCAGCGGAGATATTCCCGATGCTCTCGATGACGGGATTTCCGGCCCGGGCTTTCCGATCGAGGTGTTCAATGTGCTTGGCGCGGGCGACGGCTTCATGTCGGGCCTGCTGCGCGGCTGGCTCAAGGGCGAGGCGTGGGAAGCCGCGTTGACCTATGCCAACGCCTGCGGTGCGCTTGCGGTCTCTCGCCATGGCTGCGCACCGGCTTATCCAAGCTGGGAGGAACTGAGCTTCTTTTTGGAACGCGGCGTGCGAACGCCGGCGCTTCGCCATGATGCAGAGCTCGAGCAGGTCCACTGGTCGACCAACCGCAATGGCGACTGGCCCGCGATGCGGGTCTTTGCCTTCGATCACCGCAAGCAGCTGGAAGACCTTGCCGCCGAGGCCGGGGCGGAAGTGTCCCGCATTCCGCATTTCAAGGTGCTTTGTCTTGCGGCCGCGCGCCGGGTTCAGGACGGCCGGGCCGGCTACGGCATTCTGTGCGACGGACGGCTTGGCGAGCCCGCTCTGCATGCCGCGGCCGGGACGGGGCTTTGGGTCGGGCGGCCGGTGGAAGAGCCGGGTTCGCGACCTCTGGCGCTGGAGATCGGCCCCGATTTCGGGTCGGATCTGGCGGAATGGCCGGCGGGACAGGTGGTGAAGGTGCTGTGTTTCTATCACCCCGGCGATGCGCCGGAGATGAAGACGCAGCAGGAAGAGACCATCATGCGCCTTGCCCGGGCCGCACGGGCGAACGGCCTTGAATTCCTGCTCGAGGTGATCCCGTCCAAGGTCGGGCCGGTCGACGAGACCACCACCGCCGGTATCGTTCAGCGCTTTTACGATCTTGGCGTCTATCCCGATTGGTGGAAACTGGAACCCTCCGCTGATGTGCGGAGCTGGAAACGCACTTGCGAGACGGTGGCGCGCAATGATCCGCATGTGCGCGGCGTCGTGGTGCTGGGGCTGGATGCGCCGATGGAGGACCTCGAGGCGAGTTTCGCGATTGCCGCCGGCTTCGATCTCGTGAAAGGCTTTGCCGTCGGCCGCACGATCTTTGCCGGTCCGGCACGGCGCTGGTTCGCTGGCGAAATAGACGACGCGACCGCTGTCTGCGATATGGCGGACACCTTCGCGCGTCTGTGTGCAATCTGGGATTCGGCACGCGCCATTGGCGGACATCTCGCTGGCGATCAGGCCGGCAAACAGGGGCTTGCAATATGACGACGATCCGCCTCACGGCTGCACAGGCCATGGTGCGTTACCTCGCCGCGCAAAGGAATGGCGACGGCGAGCGCTTGATCCCCGGATGCTGGGCGATCTTCGGTCACGGCAATGTCGCCGGATTGGGAGAGGCGCTTCAGCAGGCGGGCGATGCATTCCCGACCTGGCGGGGGCACAATGAGCAGGGCATGGCGCATGCGGCCATCGCCTTCGCCAAGGCGAAAAACCGCCGACAGGCGATGGCCGTGACCACATCCATCGGCCCCGGTGCGACCAACATGGTCACGGCGGCCGCGCTCGCGCATGTCAACCGGCTTCCGGTGCTCTTCGTGCCGGGCGATGTCTTCGCCAACCGCGCGCCCGACCCGGTCCTGCAGCAGATCGAAGACATCGCGGACGGCACTGTTTCCGCCAACGACTGTTTTCGCCCCGTGAGCCGGTATTTCGACCGGATCACCCGGCCGGAACAGCTCTTGACGGCGCTGCCGCGCGCCATGCGGATCTTTACTGATCCGGCCGATTGCGGCCCGGTGACGCTGGCGTTTTGCCAGGATGTGCAGGCCGAGGCCTTCGACTGGCCGGAGACGTTTTTCGAGGAGGGCGTCTGGCGGGTGCGCCGGCCGCGCGCCGATGTCGAGGAACTTGAGGCGGCAGCGGATGCGATCAAGGCGGCGAAGACGCCGCTGATTATCGCTGGCGGCGGGGTGCATTATTCGGGCGCCTGCGAGGCACTGCGCGGCTTTGCCGAACGTCACGGCATCCCGGTTGCAGAAACCCAGGCCGGTAAGTCGGCGCTTGCCTTCGATCATCCGCTCAATCTCGGTGCCATCGGCGTGACCGGGGCGGCGTCGGCGAATGAGATCGCCGAAAGGGCGGATCTGGTGATTGCCGTTGGAACGCGGCTTCAGGATTTCACCACCGGCTCATGGGGATTGTTCAAAAACCCAGATTGCCGCCTGCTGTGCCTTAATGTTGCGGCCTATGACGCGGCGAAACAAGGTGCGCTATCGCTGGTCGCCGATACCCGCAGCGGTCTGGAGGACCTGAGCGCTGCGCTCGGAAAGTACGCGGCCGCACCTCCCGATCCCGCACTGAAAAGTGCGTGGATGTCTGTCGTTGACGCGGTGACACGGCCCCCGGAAGGCAATGCCCTGCCAAGCGACGCGCAGGTGATCGGCGCGGTCCAGCGTGGCCTTGACGACAGTTCCGTCGTGCTGGGGGCTGCCGGCGGTCTGCCCGGCGAGTTGCACAAGCTGTGGAAGGCGCCACGACCCGGCGGCTACCACATGGAATACGGCTACTCCTGCATGGGCTATGAAATCGCCGGCGGACTCGGCGCCAAAATGGCCTGCCCGGAGCGCGAGATCGTCGTGATGGTCGGCGACGGCTCCTACATGATGATGAATTCCGAACTCGCCACATCGGTAATGCTCGGCCTCAAGATCATCGTCGTGCTGCTGGATAATCGCGGGTACGGCTGCATCAACCGCCTGCAGGTCGCGACCGGCGGCGAGAGCTTCAACAACCTGCTGGACACGGCCCGGCACACGGTTGCAAGCGATATCGATTTTGCCGCGCATGCCGCGTCCATGGGGGCGGTTTCGGAAAAGGTCGACGGTATTGCCGGGCTGGAAGAGGCGCTTGCGCGGGCGCGGTCATCCCCGCGCAGCCATGTGATCGTGATCGAGACCGATCCGCTCGCCTCCACCGATGCCGGCGGCCACTGGTGGGATGTTGCGGTGCCGGAGGTCTCCGGGCAGGCAAGGGTGCGCGACGCGCGCGCGCAATACGAAACCTATGTGAAACACCGCCGTTCACCCGAGTGACGGGGAACGGAGCGAGGCGACTGCCATGATCCTTTACGGTACCAATCCGATTGCCTGGTCGAATGACGATGACCAGACGCTGGGCGCGCATATCCCGCTGGAGACCTGCCTGGCCGACGCCGCGCGGATCGGCTTCGACGGCATCGAGAACGGCCACAAGTTTCCAGCCGACCCAAACGCGCTTGCAGCCGTGTTGCAGCCACATGGACTGAGGTTCGTGTCCGCCTGGTATTCCCTCAACCTGCTGACGCGGTCGGTGGAGGATGAAATTCGAGCCATCGGCCCGCATCTGGCGCGGTTGAAGGCGATGGGCTGCCCGGTGTTGATCGCCTGCGAGACGTCCAATGCGATCCACGGAAATGACGCCGTGCCCGTCAACGATCGCCCGCGGCTGGACCCGGAGCGCTTTACTGCCTTTTGCGCAGCGCTGGAACAGGTGGCGGCGCATTGTGCCGCGGAGGGCGTCCCGCTGGTCTATCACCACCACATGGGAACCGTGGTGGAAAGCGAGGCGGAGATCGACCGGCTGATGGAGCTGACCGGGCCGGCGACACGGCTGCTGCTCGATACCGGCCATGCGTTTTTCGGCGGCGGCGATCCGGAGGCGCTCGCCCGCCGCCACATGGGGCGCGTGTCGCACCTTCATGCCAAGAACATCCGTCCCGACATCATGGCAAACGTGCGGGACGAGGGCTTGAGCTTTCTGGAGGGTGTCCGGCGCGGCGTCTTTACCGTGCCGGGCGATCCGGATGGCGCGGTGGCCTTCGAGCCGGTTCTGGAGATCGCGGCGGAACATGGTTACTCCGGCTGGCTGGTGATCGAGGCCGAACAGGACCCCGACGTGCGAGATCCGGTTACCTATCAGTCGATGGGGCTCAAGGCGCTTCGTGACATGGCGCGCGCCACCGGGCTGGATGCCGGCGCAGCCGCGCAGGACAAGGGAGAGTAAACGGATGTCGAAACTGCTCGTGAGGCCGAACGGAACGCAGGGCAAGGTGCATGACATCACCCCTGAGAGCGCTGGCTGGGGCTACGTCGGCTTTTCGCTTTACAAACTCCAACCCGGAGAAACGGCCGAGGAGGCCACAGGGGACCGTGAGGCGATCCTGGTTCTCGTGGAGGGCAAGGCGGACATCGAGGCCGATGGAACGCAATTCGGCGAGATGGGCGAGCGGATGAGCGTCTTCGAGAAGTTGAAGCCGCATTGCGTCTATGTCCCGAACGAGAGCACCTGGCGGGCGACCGCGACCACGCCCTGCACGCTCGCGGTCTGTACCGCGCCCGGGCAGGGCGGCCACCCGGCGCGGCGCATCGAGGACATCGGCTTTGAGGAGCGCGGCAAGGGGGCGAACACGCGCTTCATCCATCCCATTGCAATGGAAGACAAGGACATCGCCGACAGCCTGCTGGTGACGGAAGTCTTCACGCCGGCCGGAAACTGGTCGTCCTATCCGCCGCACCGACACGACGAGGACGCCTTTCCGGAGATGACCTATCTGGAGGAGACCTATTATCACCGTCTCGACCCGGCGACGGGCTTCGGTTTCCAGCGCGTCTTCACCGAGGATGGCACCCTCGACGAGACAATGGCGGTTTCCGACGGCGATGTCGTGCTCGTTCCCAGGGGGCATCATCCCTGCGGCGCGCCCTACGGCTACGAGATGTATTACCTGAATGTCATGGCGGGGCCGCTGCGCAAATGGCGCTTCAAGAACCACCCTGATCACGACTGGATTGCGCAGCGCGACGCGGGCAAATAACGTGAAGTCGCGCCGCCCTGCGGCGCAATGTTTGCCGATTGCGCGCCTGACAATTGTCTGGCACTTCCTTGTTCATGACCAGCACGCGCATTGCCATAGCTCCGAGCATTTTCACGATCACGCTTGTGATCGCCGTGGGGCTTGCGGGCGCGATCATTTACTACACCCACGGGCAAAACACCAAAAACGCGGAAATCGCGGCGACCGTGCTGATGGACCGGGCGCTGGAGATAATTGATCTGCGGGTTTCATCGCATGTCGAGCCGATAGACAGGGCCGTGCGCCAGTCCACGTTCTGGACGTC